>CAZGBM010000022.1:3439-26940 GCA_964523975.1 uncultured bacterium
ATTCCGACAATGTTTCTGTTTTATTGAACATCAACTCTTTTATTACAGTAACCTCTCCCAATGGTGGGGAGGATTGGCAAGTTGGAAGCAGTCATGATATTACCTGGAATTCGGCTGGTACAAGTGGAACCGTACATATTGAATATTCGACAGACAACGGTTCGAACTGGACGGAAATAATTGCCAGTACCCCGGATGATGGTACATATCCCTGGGCAATCCCTGACACACCATCGGATAATTGTCTGGTTAGAATTATCGATACGGATGGGAGCCCGTCGGACATAGGTAATGCTGTGTTTACGATTTCGTTAGTGGCATCACTGCAAATCGTTTCTGTAAACCCGGTTCAAAATGCACTGGATATATCAAAGAGTACGAATATCTCTGTGACATTCAGTCAAAATATGAATTCCTCTACCATCAACGACAGTACATTCATAGTTCATTCATTCCAAACTGGACTGCACTCCGGAACTTACAGTTACGACGCAGGAACAAGAACAGCAACATTTAGCCCGGATGATGATTTTATCGCAGGAGAAATAGTATATGTCATCCTGACCACAGATATCGAAGATGCAACCGGCGATACTTTAATCAGTCCATACGAATGGTCTTTTACCATTGAAGTAGACGGAGGAAGTGGCGAATTCGCCGAAAAAGTGGACTTCGATGCGGGAGATGGTTCTACTTCAGTCTTTTCCTCAGACCTTGATTCGGACGGAGATATGGACCTCGCTGTAGCAAACCTCACCGACATTGTTTCCGTTTTAATGAACAACGGTAATGGGACTTTTGCTACAAAAGTGGATTACGGTGCGGGAGATGGTCCTTATTCAGTCTTTTCTTCCGACCTGGACGGAGACGGAGATATGGACCTCGCTGTAGCGAATGGTAATTCCGACAATGTATCTGTTTTAATGAACAACGGTAATGGAACTTTCGCTCCAAAAGTGGATTACAGTGCGGAAGATGAACCTCGTTCAGTTTTCTCTTCCGACCTGGACGGAGACGGAGATATGGACCTCGCTGTGGCGAATCTCAGTTTCGACAATGTCTCTGTTTTATTGAGCAACGGCAATGGGACTTTCGCCGAAAAAGTGGATTACGGTGCGGGAGATGGCCCTCAGTCAATCTTTTCTTCTGACCTGGACGGAGACGGAGATATGGACCTCGCTGTGGCAACCGTCTTCGACATTGTTTCCGTTTTAATGAACAACGGTAATGGGACTTTTGCTACAAAAGTGGATTACGGTGCAGGAGATGGCCCTCAGTCAATCTTTTCTTCCGACCTGGATGGAGATGGAGATATGGACCTCGCTGTGGCAAATTATAATTCCGACAATGTTTCTGTTTTATTGAACAACGGAGATGGGACTTTCGCTCCAAAAGTGGATTACGGTGCGGGAGATGACCCTTGTTCAGTTTTTTCATCAGACCTGGACGGAGACGGAGATATGGACCTCGCTGTGGCGAATAGGAATTCCGACAATGTATCTGTTTTACTGAACAACGGAGATGGGACATTCGCTCCAAAAGTGGACTACGGTGCGGGAGAGACTCCTTATTCAGTATTTTCTTCGGACCTGGACGGAGACGGAGATATGGACCTTGCTGTGGCGAATCTTAATTTCGGCACTATTTCTGTTTTATTGAACAAAAACTCTTCGGCAGTTCCAACTCCTGATTTACCCAAAACTTATTCAATGAGCTTAAGAAGGATAGCGGTAAGCAACAAGGTCGAAATTATATATGCTATACCCGAAAGGGCTTCTATTAAGTTTCGTGTATACGATATAAAGGGCGCAAAAATAGAAGATTTTACCGAAGAGAAACCAGTCGGCTTTTATTCAAGAGAAATAGATATGAGCGGTAAATCGGCAGGTATTTACTTCCTCAAAATGGAAGCAACCGGTAAAAAGTTTACCCAAACAAGCAAATTTGTGTTGATGTAATTTTTTTTAAGCAGGCTTTTAGCCGTTAGCTTAAAACAAGAAAATCCTAAAAATCTGCGGTGATCTGCGTCCTAAATCCTTCGTGACTTAGTGCCTTTGTTGTAGAACGCCCCTTGACAAATGTATGTTATATGCATATTAATACATATAATATTGCATACATAAAGGAGGGAAAATGAGAACTACGTTGAATATAAAGGATGAGCTTGTAAAAAAAGCGTCCAGTTTAACCGGTGTAAAAGAAAAAACATCTTTAGTGAACTTGGGGCTTGAAGCATTGATTGCGCTGGAGAGCAGCAAGAGGCTTGCAAAATTGGGAGGAACGGAGAAAAAGCTTAAAGATATACCGAGAAGAAGTTCGAAAGAAAATTAACGATGGTTCTTGTTGATACTTCCGTTTGGGTTTCTCATCTTCGAGATGGGGATTCTTTGCTCGAAAGTTTGTTGAATAGTGGTATGGTAGTCTGGCATCCTTTTATTGTGGGTGAACTTGCCTGCGGGAATTTAAAGAAACGTTCGGAAATACTTTCATTGCTTAACGCGCTGCCACTTGTGAAATTGGCGACTCATGAAGAAGTGATGCGATTTATCGATTTACGACATCTTATGGGGAAGGGACTGGGTTATGTCGATGTTCATCTTCTTTCTTCCGCGATGATAAGTGAAACTCCTATTTTGACTTACGACCAGAAGCTCAGGGAGATAGCTGCTAAGCTTGATGTATATTATAGGGGTTAGGAAACCGAGTCCTGAGTCGCGAGTCGCCGGTCATCAGTTACAACAACAAAAAAATCCTGTTAATCCTGTTAATCCTGTCTAAATAAAAGTTTCGGGTTACGGGTTTCGGGATATAATTCGGATACCGGGTTCCAGTAAAACAAAAAAACTACAGTCTCTACATGTTCTACATGTGAAAAAATAGCTATTAGACTTTTAGAAAAAGAGGATAGAAAGACCTGGAAGGAAGGGCAAGGTGGGTTTAATTTCTTGCAAATTGTTCGGCAGAAACGCCGGACAGATCGGGTAAATCTTCATTCGAAGCATTACAAACCACCAGACCATCATTCTCCCATAAAATATTTACCCACCTTACCTTTTCCTCTGAACCACCGAGAACTATTGGGACTTCAATTTTTTTAAGCCCGTCAATCAAACCACTGCTGAAATTTATAACTTCATTGTTATCATAAAGGACAACAACACTTAATTCAAGAGGCTCACGGGAAGATAAATCAATTACGAGATTGCCACTCTCTTCTTTTACTCTTTCAAGTTTTATAATCGGCTCCCTGATCTCTGCCATCTCTTCAACCATCTCTTTTTCCTGCGAGTTTGGGAATATAAAACTCAAAGTTGCTGTTCCGCTTGCTTTTACTTGTGATATCATTAAGACAATTAAAATATACATTGTTTGTCACCTCATCTTTACATAGTGCAAAACTTGTTCCAGAATGTTAAGTTATTTATTTGCATATACTTAATATTTAAGGTATGTTGTCTTTTGTTGTCTTTGTGAAATTTTAATTACATAATTTGGGGTTTTTGTATGGGTTTCTGAGTACGAAACATTGTTTTCCGGCAAAATTCGAGGGATTTAAGTCTTATGTAAGTACCTTTTCAATGAGGCTTCTCTTTGGTATAAGATATTGGAATCAAACATCTTAAGTTCTTATTGGCTTTTTGTCGCTCGAAAACACCGAAAAACGAGCCTGCTTACAGCGTTTAATGTGTAAATAAAAATATACTGACAAAGACACAATATTTTTACATATTTAGCCATGTTTGAATTGCCTTGTCTTTTCTGTGAATCAACGCGGTTTTTGTTTCTTCTGGTTCTGTGCCCTTGCGCCTTTATATATTTTAGGCATGCCAATAGTTACGTTGATTACGGATTTTGGTATAAGGGACCCTTGTCCTGGGTTCCGGATAAAACAACAAAAAATCCTGTTAATCCGTGTTAATCCTGTCTGATTTAGTTAACTGAGTCTTGAGTTGTGAGTCGACATTGGGTACCGGATACCGGGTCCTGGGTTCCAGTAAAAAAAACTACAGGATCTACATGTTCTACATGTGAAATATTGGTTAGGATGTTAGGAAGTTAGGAGGTCGGGAAGTTAAAAAAACAAAGAATTCTTTTATTCGTGCTATTCGCCTGCCCTATGGAATAGGAACTTATCATGCAAGAACTTCTATTCCGCTGGGCCTGCCCTGCCTGCCCCGTAAGAAAGAATGACTGTATCGGGGTGTGATTTGTTGTTAAGCAAAGCTTTTAGCCCTTTGCCTTTGGCTGTTAGCTTAAAAAAATAAAATTCTCTGTGTTATCTGTGGTAAATAAAGGTTTCAAGTTGCGGGTTGATGATTAGATACCGGGTACCGGATATCAGATACCAGGTTCCAGATTCCAGATAAAAAAGATATTATGTTAATCTGCGTAATCTTGTAGATACTTAAGGGTGTGATGTTGTTGAAGTTTCAGTTTTGCTATTGTTCCTTAGCAAGAGCTGATAATACCTTTTCTTTTACGCCAAGAAGTGTTAAGCCGACAATTTCACCTGATTTTTCAGAGTATCTTACTATATTTCCGTCACCAATATCTATTCCGAGAGCTTCTCTTGGTTTTCCGATACTTATATAAAGAACATCAGCCTCTTTGTCATAATTCCAATTAAGGTTTTCTTTTTTCTCAAGAATCTTTAACGTTTCCATATTGTTTTCCTCCTCTGAGATGGTTGATTCGTGAAATAAGTAGTTATTATGAAACCATCTTCTTCACTTACTTCTTTATAAATTACGACTAAGTGCTTAGAAGTCAAGGGGGTACTTCTAAAAAATTTTATGGCTAACAGTTCCCCAAAATCGCCTTCTTGAATAAGATCTGGTTTCTCTATCGTTTTTAAGACCTTTCCCTTTTGTCTTTTCATCTCCGGATGTCTTTTAATAATATGATTCCAGCGTTCTACTGATAATCTTATGGGAATGTTTCTAATGGATTTAATTATTATCATTTCCTTTTTTTTCTTTGATTGAATATACAAAATATGTTAAGTATTGTCAATACACATTTGCCTTGTAGGGTTGTATAGTTAAGCTGGTTTAGTGGGTCTGTTGAGTTGGTTATTGAATAAAAAAAATAAAACGGGGTGTGTTGTGGGCTCTGTGTTCTCTGTGTGTTTTATTTTTCTCTGCCTGCTCTATGGAATAGGAACACATCATGCAAGAACTTCTATTCCACTGGGCCTGCCTTGTAAGGAAGAATGACTGTATCGGGGTAGGGAGGAACAACCGTATCGGGGTGTTCTCTGTGGTTCAAATTTTTCGTTGGTTCGTTAGGTCGTGGGTGTGTCCTGCTTCAGTTGGATCGGAAATTTTTTTAAACCCCCTAACCACCTAACGTCCTCGTATGTTATACTACATCCATCCTCGTCCATTTTTAGGGGATTAGTAAACCGAGTCTCGAGTCGACAATTAGATACCAGATACCGGGTATCAGATAACAGTAACAACAAAAAATACCAATTCCCAATTTTCCCATTTTCTAATTTCTCTACCTGCCCTTAGCCGTCGGCTATGCCGTCAGTCGGTTAAGGTCAGTGTGTTATAGTGGGTGGGTTTTAAACAACGGAAACATCTTTTTTTATCAGTGTAAATCTGCGTTCATCTGCGTCCCAATATCATCTTGACTTTTTATTTTTTGAATGTAAAATAAGTAAACTAAAGGGAGGTGTTCAGATGGAAGAGAAGAAAATAGGTGTTATAACTCATTACTTTGGGCACATTTCTGTCGGAATTATCGAGCTGAGTGCTCCTTTAAAGGTAGGAGATACAATTCGCATTAAAGGAGCTCACGATGATTTTACTCAAAGCATAGATTCGATGCAGATAGAACATGATTCGGTCGAGTCGGCAGAAAAAGGAGATGCGGTAGGTATAAAAGTTATTCAAAAAGTCCACCCTAACGATGAAGTTTATCTAGTAGGGGAGTAAAGAGTAGCAATAACTACTCTATTGGATACCAGATACCAGGTAACGGATACTAGGTATCAGATACCGGATTTCAGTCAACGGATGAAAACTGACAGAATAGGAAAAACTGAAAAAAGAAATTGCACATATAGAGCCTGTAGTTCATATAGTAATTAAGACAAAAAAATAAAAAACTAAAGTATCTACATGTTCTACATGTTAAGAAAGTTTTGGGTTGTGAGTTGGGTTTTAGATTTCACTAATTTGCTAATTCACCAATTCACTAATTAACTATTTGATGATTCCATTTACCCTTGACATCAACTTAAATAGAAATATATTCGACAAGGATATAGACTTATCTGAAGAAAAAAGGAGGAGGGATGCCCGAAAAGCTTATAGAAGAGATTAAAGAAGCGGAAAAAAAAGCGGATGAAATAATCCATAAGGCTAAAATTAAAGCTCAAAAAGATATTGAAGAAGCAAGAAAGGAAGCCGAGAAAATCATCGAAGAGGCTAATGAAAAGGTCAAGAAATTAATCGCGGAAAAGAAAAATGAAGGCGCGAAAAAAGCCGAAGAAGAGAAGAAGAAATTAGAAAAAGAGACCATTAAGGAAATCGAAGAAATTGGAAAAAGAGCTTCCAAAAGGATAGAAGAAGTCCGGGCAATGATTGTTAAAAGGATTTTGAAAAAGGACTAAATGTCTCAGAAAACGTTAAAAAAAGCAAATTTACTTATATATGAAGACGATAAGGAAAAATTCCTTGCCGACCTTCAGGAAAAAGGAATATTTCATATAACCAATTCCCGCTCTTCGACCATCGCACAGGAAAATCCGGAACTGATACCCGCGAAGAAATTTACGGACAGCGAAGCGGAAGAAATTTTCAAAAAGATTCAGAGTATAGTGGATTTATTAAAGCCGCATTCGCAAGGTAATGGTGTTCTCGGTCAGTTCATCGATTTAAAGACCGGTGTTTCTCCGAAAAAATATAAAGAGATAGTCGAAAATTTCGATGTCGAAGAGATAAACCGAATTTGCGATTGGGAGAATGAACTGTATCATCTGGAGAATAAATTGACTGAATTTACCGAAAAATTGGAATTTTACGAAGAATGGACCAGTTTGAAGTCGAAGATTTCCGAGTTTGGCGGGATGAAAGACGTTTCCGTAAAAGTCTATAAGTTATCCGCAGATAAAGATGAAATAAAGAAAAAATTGAAGGATATTCCGGTAGATTTCCGTATTGTTTTCGAAAAACAGAATGAAACAGGAATAATTTTTCTTGTTTATAAAGGATTTGAAGACGAATTAAAGAAAATCCTCGCCGGTTACGATGCCGAAGCAGTCGATTTCAAAAGGGAAGAGAACAGCCCGGAAAATATAGTTTCCGAGTGCAGAAAAGAAATCGAGAAAATACAAAAAAAGATTTCCGAAATTTCCGGGAAGATATCGGAAAAAGGCGCGGAATATGAAAAATATGTCGTTTTGTATGATTATTTTCTCTTTCGAATAAACAGAACCGAAGTACTGAACAAAAGTCTTATGACAAGAGATGTTTTCTTTATGGAAGGCTGGGTCGAGAAAGAAAATCAAACCATATTGCAGAAGCTTGCCGATTCCTATGATGGTGTTGATTTGAACTGGATGGAGCCTGAAAAGGGAGAATCTATCCCCGTAAAACTCAAGAATAATCCGGTAAGTAGACCATATGAAGCTATTACAGGGTTGTATGCATTGCCAAAGAGAGGAGAAATAGACCCTACGCCCTTTGTAGCAGTATTCTTTGCCGTTTTCTTTGGATTTTGCATGACGGATGCAGCCTATGGGATTGTACTGATTGCAATTTGTTTTTACCTGATGCCGAAACTACCGGAAGGAAAGAAATACTTGTGGATATTTATCGGAGGTGGGGTGCTGACTATTTTTGCGGGAACCATAACAGGCAGCTGGTTCGGCAATAATATCGAGATGGCTTTTCCCGAACTTTCCGGGATTCAGGTATTCAGAGAAAAACTTACTATATTCGACCCGTTTGAGAATCCTCTTAATTTTCTTATACTTTCACTGGTTTTCGGAGCCGTCCAGATTTTTACCGGATTGATTCTTTCTATAAAAGAAAAAGTAAAACAGAAAAATTATTTTAATGCTTTCGCGAATGAGATATCGTGGATTTTATTCTTTATTTTATTAGGTTCATTTGTGATTACAAATTCGAATATGTTTAAGTTTCTTATGTTTGTTCCGATTCTTATAATTGTATTATTTTCCAGTCAAAGCAAATCTCTGATAATAAGGTTGGCAAAAGGTGGTTTTACTGCTTTTAACGGACTTATCGGTTTTCTCGGTAATATTCTCTCTTACAGTCGTATTATGGCTCTGGGTTTGGTTACTGCAGGTCTTGCTATGTCTGTTAATATTCTTGCGAAAATAGTTAGAGAACTGGTTCCGGGTTTCGGAGTCGTTCTGGCAATTTTTATATTCATCGGAGGCCATATTTTTTCTATAGCTATAAATACTTTAAGTGGTTTTGTCCATACAATGCGTCTCCAATTTGCAGAATTTTTTCCTTACTTCTATGAAGGCGGAGGCGAAATGTTTAAACCTTTCGGGTTGGATGGTAAATATACAAGAATTGAAAAAAAGGAGGTTTAAGTGATTAGTGGTTTTTGGGTAGCAATGTCAGGAGTGGCTGCGGCAGTTTTTCTTGCAGGAATCGGTTCTTCTATTGGTGTTCAGATACCTTCAAGAGCAGCAGCCGGTGTACTTTCCGAGCAGCCGGATAAGTTCGGACGAACCTTTATTCTGGTTGTTCTTCCGTCAACGCAGGGTTTTTACGGTTTTATTGCAGCTATGTTTATGATGATGAAATTAGGCATGTTTGGCGGAAATTTAAATTTCGATATGACCGCTATCGAAGGTTTGAGATATCTTGTAGCCGGTCTTCCGGTTGGTATTGTTGGATTGATATCCGGGATACATCAGGGTCTTGTTTCTGCGGCGGGTGTCGAGCTTGCTGCAAAACAGCCTGAAGCTACAATGAGAGTTGTTATTTACGCGGTTATGGTTGAAACCTACGCTATTCTCGGTTTCGTTACCAGTTTTTTGATGATAAATGCCATAGGTTGAAAATGGGCAAAGTAAAAGATAAAATCTTGAAAGACGCCGAGAAAGGCAAAAAGAGCATAGAAAAAGAAACGGCGGCTAAAATCGAGAAAATCAGGGAAGCGGCAAAAAAAGAAGCTGGCATAATAGAAGACAAAGGAAAAGAGCAGGCGAAGAAAGAAGAAAAACTTGAGATGCAAAGAATCCTGAGCAGAGTCAGAATGGATCTGTCTAATAAGAAGTTGGAAAAGAAAAATAGTATCATGCACGAGCTTAAAGAAAAAGTTGCCGGAGAGATGAGAAATTTGAAATGGGAAGAGTATAAACCGGTTGTCCGGCAGCTTATTCTCTCTGCTTCGGAAGATGGGGATGAGGAGATTACAACCGGAACTCTACACAGCGAGAAAGTCAAAGAATTGATTGAAGAGCTGAACAGAGATAATAAGCATAATTTTAAGATTTCCCCTGAAAAGCCTGATTTCGAAATAGGTGTAGTCCTTTCCAAGGGGAAAAGAAGAGTTATCGCGACCCTCCCCGTATTGCTGGAGGAAATCTTTGACCAAATGCAAGAGGAAATAGTAGGTATTTTATTCAAAAGTGAATAGATTCGAAACGATAAGAGTTCTCGATACAAAGTATGCTTATGCGCTCGGCGCGATACGCGCCCGTGAAGTACGGTTGATTTCGAAGAAGAGATTCGAAGAACTTTTGACTTCGGAAGATGTACCCGAATTGATTGCCGCTCTTCATGATACGGATTATGGACAGTATCTTAGAAATATCGGTAAAGCCGGTTTCGAACAAGCCCTTCAAGATGCCAAAGTCGCTCTTTATAATGATATTGGGAAACTTATAAATGACGTCGAAATAATGAAAACCTTGAGAGCAAAGTACGATTTTCATAATATAACCGTTCTTCTGAAGGGAAAAATTGCGGAGCAGGATTTCTCCGATAAATGTTCTCCTCTCGGCTCTATTCCTGTTTCTGAGCTTACACAGATATTTAAAGAAGAAAAATACGGGCAGCTACCAGCGTATCTAAAAAAAGGAGTCGAGGCAGGAATCGAAGCTTATTATTCCAACGAACGTAATCCACAGAGGTTGAGTTTCGCGATCGATTCCGTTATGGCTGAGACTTTAACGTCGTATTCGGAAAATTCTTTTCTTAATACATACTACCGTTTGTGGGTGGATTTGACGAATCTAAAAACGATTCTCCGTCTTTTTTTCCTTCAGAAATATCAGGAATTGATTGGTTTTGCGGTTCTTTACGGCGGTAATATCGGCGGAGAAGCTATTAAAAAGGCGAGGATGGAAAATGTAGATTCTCTTGAAATAATTTACAGAGGAACGATTTATAATTCACTTTTAGAGTGGAGAAATTCTTTTTCTATTTTAGAGAGGGAGTCCGAAAATTTGCTTATCTCTTATCTTAAATCGGTTGCTTTTGAATCTATAGGAGTCGAGCCGGTTATTTCTTATTTGCTGATAAGAGAAAACGAGATAAGAAATTTACGAACTGTATTCATAGGTAAGACGAGCGGTGTGGGGGAAAGTCTAATCAAAGAGAGGCTCGTAATATGAAAGTTGCTTTTGTCGGTCCTTATGATTTAATTTCTCCTTTCAAATCTCTGGGTACGGAGATAATAAATAGTGACGATAAAACTATCGAAGAGATAAAAAAAGAAATAGAAAGTTCAGGTTTTGCAGTTGTTTTTGTTTTAGAAAATGTTTTTAAAGAGCTTTTGAAATTCGAAGAGCTCATATCCAGTCCCCGGATAAATATTGTCCCGATACCGGGGATTGAAGGAAGCGAGGGATACGGAAGCGTTAGAATACGTGATATGGTCAGAAGAGCTGTCGGAATGGATATAGGAGGGTCTTGATGAATGAAGGAAGGATAATCAGAGTTTCGGGACCTCTTGTAGTTGCTGAGAACATGCAAGGGGCAAGGATGTTCGATGTCGTGAAAGTCGGGAAAGAAAAATTGTTGGGTGAAATCATTGAATTGGAGGCGGATAAAGCTTCGATTCAGGTCTATGAGGAGACAGAGGGAATCGGAGTCGGGCAGCCCGTTTTTATTACGGGAGAACCTCTTTCCGTAAGTCTGGGTCCCGGGTTGATAGAATCTATTTATGACGGAATTCAGCGTCCGCTTGATAAAATAAAAGAAAAGTCGGGTAATTTTATTCCGAGAGGCATATCTATACCTGCAATCGACCCGCAAAAGAAATGGGATTTTAAGCCCGTTAAGAAGCAGGGAGATAAAGTTACCCCTGGGGATATAATCGGCACGGTCAGGGAAACGGTTTTGATAGAGCACAGAATAATGGTACCTCCGGGCATCGAGGGGACTATCGAAAAAATCAACACGGGGAAATTTACGGTAAAGGATGTCGTGGCGGTGGTCAAGACCGGTGAGGACAAAACGGAAATTACGATGGAGCAGCGCTGGGGCGTCCGCAAAGGCAGACCCGTGAAAAAAAGACTTGCTCCGATTATGCCTCTATTTACGGGACAGAGAGTTATAGATACTTTCTTCCCGGTTGCTAAAGGCGGAACTGCCTGTGTGCCGGGACCCTTCGGTTCCGGTAAAACGGTTATTCAACATGAGCTTGCAAAATGGGCTGATGCCGAAGTTGTGGTGTATATAGGATGTGGGGAAAGAGGGAATGAAATGACGGACGTGCTTAACGAATTTCCGAAGCTTCTTGACCCTAAATCCGGCGAGCCTTTGATGAAAAGAACCGTTCTTCTTGCAAATACATCCAATATGCCTGTTGCAGCCAGAGAAGCTTCGATTTATACGGGTATAACAATTGCCGAATACTTCAGAGATATGGGATATTCCGTAGCATTAATGGCTGATTCTACTTCGAGATGGGCTGAAGCACTCCGCGAGATTTCCGGAAGGCTCGAAGAGATGCCTGGTGAGGAAGGTTATCCGGCTTATCTTGGAAGCAAAATAGCCGAATTTTACGAGAGAGCCGGAAGAGTAAAATGTCTTGGAAGTACCGATAGGGAGGGAGCAATCTCGGTTATTGGCGCGGTTTCTCCTCCGGGCGGAGACCTTTCCGACCCTGTTGTTCAGAATACTCTTCGCGTAGTGAAGGTTTTCTGGAGTCTAAAAGCCGAACTGGCGTATGCGCGTCATTTCCCGGCTATAGATTGGCTGACCTCTTATTCGCTTTATCCCGATAATGTAAAAGATTATATGAGTAAAGAAATAGCAGAAGATTTTCTTGAACTGGAACGGGAAGCTATGAGGTTGCTTGAGGAAGAAGATGAACTGCAGGAAATGGTTCGGCTTGTCGGTATCGATGCTCTTTCGCCGAGAGAAAGACGCATACTTATAACAGCCAGAATAATCAGGGAAGATTTCCTGCATCAGAACGCTTTTCACGAAGTAGATACTTATACATCCATCAAAAAGCAGTATCTTATGCTGAAAAATATCATAACTTTTTACAGGGCAGCGGAAAAATGCGGGGCTGTTCCTGAAGAATTGGAAAAGCTTGAAATTCTCGAAGAAATTGCACGAATGAAATTCATTGAAGAGAAGGAAATGAAGAAAATCGAGGATTTGGAGGGTAAAATCAAAGATGCGTTGGGAAAAATTGCGACTAAGGAGGAGATGAGTAATGAGGATAGAATACAAAGCAGTCTCTGATATTGCCGGTCCTCTACTGTTCGTGGAAGGTGTCAGCGGCGTTAGTTACGGAGAACTGTGCACGATCAGGTTGCCGGGTGGTGAAGAGAGAACGGGTAAAGTCCTTGAGGTTCACCGGGACAAAGCTATGATTCAGGTTTTTGAGGGAACGAGAGGCATAGACATTCCCGAGTCCACGGTAATTTTTCAAGGGAAAACGATTCATTTAGACCTTTCTCCGGATATTCTGGGAAGGGTTTTTGACGGTATGGGTAGAGTTATAGATGATGGTCCTCCGATTTTACCTCTGAAGAGAAAAGATATAAATGGAGAGCCGATCAACCCCTATGCCAGGGAATATCCTGATGAATTTATACAAACAGGCGTTTCGACGATTGATGGTTTAAATCCGCTTGTTCGTGGGCAAAAATTGCCTTTCTTTTCGGGTTCCGGTTTGCCTCACAATAAAGTAGCTGCACAGATTGTACGTCAGGCTAAAGTTCTTGGCTCGGAAGAAAAATTTGCAATCGTTTTTGCGGCTATGGGAATTACATTCGAAGAGGCGGAATTCTTCAGAAATGACTTCGAGCAGACCGGGGCTTTGGAGCGAGTCGTTATGTTTCTGAATCTTGCTGATGACCCTGCAATCGAGCGAATATCCACTCCGAGAGCGGCTTTGACTGCTGCCGAGTATCTTGCGTTTGACCTTGAAATGCATGTACTTGTCATAGTTACGGATATGACGAATTACTGTGAAGCACTTCGGGAAATTTCTGCCGCGAGAAAAGAAGTTCCGGGGAGAAGAGGCTATCCGGGATATCTTTATACGGACCTTGCTACCCTGTATGAAAGAGCCGGAAGAATAATCGGAAATAAGGGTTCGATAACTTTGATGCCTGTTCTTTCGATGCCCGAAGATGATAAAACACATCCGATTCCCGACCTTACGGGCTATATCACGGAGGGACAGATTATATTTTCGCGTCCGCTCGAAAGAAAGGGTGTTTTGCCTCCTATCGATGTTTTGCCGTCGCTTTCGAGACTGAAAGATAAAGGAATTGGTAAAGGAAAGACCAGAGAGGACCATGCTGATCTTTATAACCAGTTATATGCAGCATATTCGAGAGGTAAAGAGGCGGAAGAGCTTTCGGTTATTCTGGGGGAAGCAGCCCTTTCCGGCATGGATAAAAAATATCTTGAATTTATGAACAGGTTTGAAAACGAGTATGTGAGTCAGGGCGAATATGAAAATAGAACTGTAGAAGAGACCCTGGACCTGGGATGGAAACTTCTTTCGGTATTTCCTAAGAAAGAATTAAAGAGAGTACGTGATGAATATCTGGATAAGTATTTTTCGAAATTCTACGGAGAAAATACGGAAGGGTCCCAAGTTGGTGGAAGTGAAAGCGGAAAAAAATAACTGCAATGGTATTGGTGTGAAATGACTGCTGAAATGCAAAAATCAAATATCAAAATGGAAAATGACAAATTAAAGTTCAAAAATGAATGTAAGAAAAAAGAAACGACAAATCACACCCCAATACAGTCATTCTTCCTTACGGGGCAGGCAAATAACACGAATAAAGTGAATAGATTTTTTCTGTTAACAAAAATTATATTTTTAGTTCATTTGTGCTATTTGTTGTTAAAAAAACGGGTTTTTGGGGGGGGATAATAAAAAACTTTGTGTACTCTGTAGTTCAGTAACTTTTTGTATGGATAAGGAGTATAAATAGAATGCAGGTAAATACAACAAGGATGGAGTTGCTCCGTCTTAAAAAGAGACTGGTTCTCGCAAGAAAAGGACACAAATTGTTGAAACAGAAGCAGGACGAGCTTCTACGAATAATTCAGAAAACGATTGCCCGGCTTGCTTCTATGAGAAAGGAAATAGAGAAAGAGTTGATAGAAGCTTTAAAGCAATTTTTTCTTGCCAGAGCATATGAGGACAGGAATATTTTTGAAGGCGCTCTCGTTTTACTTGATAATGAAATTGAATTATCCATGAGTACAGAAAAAGTAATGAACGTGCCTTTGCCTGTATATCAGAAAAGCTTGAAAGGCGAACTTATCTCGTATGGTTTTGCTATGACGTCTCCGAGTCTTGACCTTGCTTTTACGAGTTTATTAAAAGTTTTTGAGAAATTGATTGAGATGGCTGAATTGGAAAAAAGAATCGCTTTGCTGGCAGAAGAAATGGATAAAACGAGGCGTAGAGTGAACGCTCTCGAATATATCCTGATTCCCGAAATTGAAAGCACAGTCCGGATGATAAATATGAAGCTGGAAGAAAGAGAACGCGAGAAAAATTCAAGATTAATGATAATTAAGGATGTAATAAGAGGATAGCATGATTTTTTTCGCATTCATAACAAGTATTTCTTTAACGGAAATCCGCGTTAGTACTTTTTCGGACACAACTGCCCGGCTCGTTTCTATTCATCCGGAAATCGCAGGTATCGATACTATAGAGGCTTTGATATTCAAATCAACAAATGAAGAGCGGCAGAAAAGAGGTCTAAATAGCCTCACTTTAGATGAAAGGTTGCAAGTTGCTGCAAGACAGCATGCTAATGATATGCTGATGAAGCGATATTTGTCGCATGATTCTGAGGATGAGGTTAATAAAACTCCTTTGCGGCGAATATACAATTCGGGATTACCTGTTCTTGGGATAGGTGAGAATGTGGCAGAGAATATTGGGAGTGCGGTTCCTCTTCTTTTGAAGACGAACCCTGACACTCTCGTAAAGTTGATTATGGAGGGGTGGATGAAGAGCCCCCTGCATAAGAAGAATATTCTTGATCCGGATTTTACGCATATGGGAATTGGTTCCGTTGCCCGAGGTGAAATGCATAAAGTGACTCAAAATTTTGCGGATGAATCGGATTTCGCGGTTGACAGCGTACTGGCAAAAGTAGAACTAAAAAAAATTCTGGTATTATTTTACCTTAGTTCATTCGTGTCGGATGTTGGGGTTTTTGATAACGGAAAGCCTGTGGAAGAGGATTCGCTATATATTCATTCGGGTCAGATAGGAGTTCCCCTTTTTAGAGACTCAAGCCTTCATAAAATAGAGCTCTGTTTAAGAGAACATACGTATTATAGTTGTACAGGAAGGCTTTTTGTACATACGGGTCCTCCTCTTGAAAGCATTTTTCAGCCTTCGAGTTCGAGCTATAAATAAATCGGTTGGTTCGTTGGATCGTGGGTTCGTTGGGTCGTTTTTTTTCAACGATCTAACTACCCAACCACCTAACGACCTAACCGTTAAAAAAATCTTTATTACAAAGACCAAAGATTTTTTTAACTATTTCCCCCCTTGCATTTCTTGCAAGTATTTATATTTTGTGAGCAGTAAACGATTATTACTTGATACGAATGAAGCACTAAAGTGTCTTTTTCCAAATTAAAAAGGAGGAGCTACAATGGAAAAAATGGTATACTTCTTTGGGGATGGTAAGGCAGAAGGTAATATTAAAATGAAAAAAACTTTAGGTGGTAAAGGAGCCGGGTTGGCGGAGATGACGAATATTGGTGTTACGGTTCCTCCGGGTTTTACGATTACTTCGGAGTGTTGTATATACTATGAGAAGCATAAAAAATATCCTGAAGGGCTGGAAGAACAAATAAACGAGAATTTAAAAAAATTAGAAAAGTCGATGGGGCAGAAATTTGGTTCGGGAGATGAGCCATTATTGGTTTCGGTTCGTTCCGGAGCAGCTATTTCTATGCCGGGTATGATGGATACGATTTTGAATCTTGGATTAAACGAAGAAATAGTGAAAGCTCTTGTAGGGAAGGCGGACCCGCGTTTCGTATATGATAGCTATCGCCGGTTGATTCAGATGTATGGTGATGTGGTGATGGGTGTCGAACATGATGATTTTGAAAAAATCATTCAGGAAACGAAGAATAATAAAAAAGTAAAAGACGATGCCAAACTTACCGCAGAAGATTGGAAAGAAATTTCAAATAAATTTAAAGCGCTCATTAAAAAAGAAACCGGAAAGGATTTTCCGGAAGACCCCAAAGAACAGTTAATGGGTGCCGTTAATGCGGTTTTTTCATCCTGGGATAATAAAAGAGCAAGAGAGTACAGAAGAATAAATAATATTCCCGGTGATCTGGGTACTGCCGTAAATGTACAGGTTATGGTTTTTGGTAATAGGGGTGAGGGCAGCGGCACGGGTGTGGCGTTTACGAGGAATCCTGCTACCGGAGAGGATGCTTTTTACGGGGAATATTTACTCAATGCGCAGGGCGAGGATGTCGTTGCAGGCATCAGAACGCCCGGACCTATCACCCATAAACAAAAAGTAGAATCCGGGTCATCAGATAATGCTCTGCAGGATTTGATGCCGGATATATATAAACAACTCGAGGATGTCAGAAAAAAACTTGAAGGGCATTTCAAAGAAATGGAGGATCTTGAATTTACGATAGAGAAAGACAAATTATGGATTCTCCAGACGAGAACCGGTAAAAGGACTGCAATGGCTGCCGTAAAAATAGCTGTGGCTATGGTTGAAGAAGGACTTATAGATAAAAAAGAAGCACTTATGAGAGTCAGTCCTGAGCACATTGACCAGCTATTGCATCCGATGATAGATCCTAAGGCGAAATTTGATGTAATTGCCAAAGGACTTCCGGCTTCTCCGGGTGCCGCTTCGGGTGAAGTTGTGTTTACGGCTGATGATGCGGTAGAGAAAGTAAATGCAGGTAAAAAGGTGCTTCTTGTTCGTCATGTGACTTCACCTGAAGACATTGCCGGAATGCATGCCGCAGAAGGAATTTTGACTTCACGAGGAGGAATGACTTCCCATGCCGCTGTCGTGGCTCGAGGTATGGGTAAGCCCTGTATTGTAGGTGCTGAAGATATCGTAATAGACTATGGTGAAAAAACTTTAAGCGTCGGAAACATTACCGCTAAAGTGGGAGATTCTATGACGATTGACGGAACCACCGGTAGAGTTATTCTTGGTGAAGTTCCGACGATAGAACCTGAAATTTCAGGAGATTTTGAAAAAATAATGGAGTGGGCGGATGAGATAAGAAGACTTGGTGTTAGAGCCAACGCCGATACTCCTACTGATGCAAAGAAAGCAAGAGATTTCGGAGCCGAAGGAATAGGTCTTGCAAGAACAGAGCATATGTTCTTCGGTGAAGATAGAATTCCCGCTATGAGAGAAATGATATTATCGGACACTCGCGAACAGAGGGAAAGAGCTCTTAAGAAAATACTTCCCATGCAGAGGGGAGACTTTGAAGGCCTTTTCAGAGCAATGGATGGATATCCGGTTATAATAAGGCTTCTTGACCCGCCTTTACATGAGTTTTTACCTGAAGACCCGAAAGCTATAGAAGAACTTGCCGGTAATATGGGCATTTCGGTTAAAAAAGTAGAGGAGAAGATACAAAGTCTTGAAGAAGCAAATCCTATGCTGGGTCTTCGCGGATGCCGGCTTGGTATTCTTATGCCCGAAATCACGGAGATGCAGGCAAGAGCAATAATTGAAGCGGCTGTTAACGTTGCAGAAGAAAAGATTAAAGTTATCCCGAAGATTATGATACCTCTTGCAGGAAGAAAAGAAGAGGTAGCTTCCCAGAGAGAAGTCATTGAGAGTGTGGCAAAGAAAGTTTTTGAAGAAAAGGGTAAAAGTATTGATTATCAAGTTGGTACGATGATTGAACTTCCGAGGGCTGCTTTGACTGCCGATAAAATAGCGGAAGTTGCCGATTTCTTCTCTTACGGAACGAATGACCTGACACAGACGACCTTTGGTTTTTCGCGTGATGATGTTGGCAAATATACTCCCGACTATATCGAAAAAGGCATTTTGCCTAACGACCCCTTCCAGACTCTTGACCAGGAAGGCGTCGGGCAATTGGTAGAAATGGGTTTGGTGAAGGGCAAAAAGTCAAATCCTGATTTGGAAGTGGGTATATGCGGTGAACATGGGGGAGACCCTGCATCGATTGAATTTTGTCATAGAGTAGGTCTTGATTACGTAAGTTGTTCTCCTTTCAGGGTGCCGGTTGCAAGGCTTGCAGCAGCTCACGCTGTTTTGAAGGAGAAGAGTAAATAGAAGCTTATAATTAGAGATTTTTTTCGTACACCTCTATAGACAAGGGCCTTTCTGGCCCTTGTCTGTTTTTCGTAAAGTAATGCGGAAAGACAGAATTTTATAAGCTATGCTTTTTTGTTCATTTGCCATCCATTTACTTAAATAGAAGTAAGGTATATCCTAATTGACAATATGGTAATATTCTATAACTTAGCTATAGTCAAAAATAAGTATAAATATTGATTTTAAGTCATTTATTAGCCGGTATAATAAATTTTTAGAGATTTTTAGAGAATAAAAATTAAAAAATAGACAGAGAGGAAGGAAAAAGTGAAAAAATCAGTTTGTAAATTGGTAGTTTCTGTTGTTGTTTTGTTACTAATTATATCCATTATAGAAGTTTAAAAAATGATAATATAAATTTTTTTTCGTACACCTCTACAAACAAGGGCCTGTCTGGCCCTTGTTTGTTTTTTATTGAAAGGTTGACTTGAGAAAAAATACTGTTAAAATTCAGAATATAACGTATGTGTTTAAAATATAATAGAGTAGAACATGGAAAATAAATACAGACATTATCTTTTGTATCCTATTAGGGAAGGGAATATAGCGACAATAATCGCTTCTTCTATTTTGTTTTCTCTTATGGTTTTTATCTCTCGGGTAGGCGCGAATTTACTTGGTCCTTATGGTGCTGTGCCTGCTCTATTATTGGGAATAGCTGTGATAGGTTTTTCTATGGATTATCTCCGCCAAATTACAAAATGTGCTGCTTCCGGTGAAACAGATGCGCCCGAGTGGAAAGTCGAAAGAGTCGATTTGGAAGAATTATTCAGGGGAGTAATACCTGTTGCTGTTTCTTTTTTTGAGGTTTTATTTTTTGCTATACCGGTAAATTTTTTGATTTCTCTGAACATAGATACAAGTTTTTTCAAGCAATTTATTAGTTCCTGGAAATTACTCGTTTTTATCCCTTTCGTAATTTTGTATCCAATAAATCTATTATCATACAGCATATTTGATGATTTTATAATTATTCGTTTGTTCGGAATTTTATCAAGAAATTCAATATTGAAAATTTTTACTTTATACACATTTTCTTTTGCTGCTCTGGTGTTTGTTATTTTTCTTCCTGTATGGAAAAATTTCTTTCTTGTTCTTATAGGATTCGCAATTATTTTTTATCTGTTTCAAATTTGGGCTTATGGTTTAGGTAAATTATATGTTATGAGTATAGATGTTGGGAATAGTGTTTAAAATTTAATCTTTAAAAGAAACCCGTTGAGGTATATTTTTTATATGGTTTTCGCATTATACTCTATAGAGATTTTCTTGTTGTATTTTTTTGGTTTTACGTATCTTTACTGGTCTTTTGTGGAAGGAATAACGTTCAGGTTGTCCTTACTTGGTGGTAGAATTTATATGGCTATCATTACATCTGTTTTCTTGCTTCTTTTGTTTACTTTTTTTGGCATTAAGGGAAATGGGTATTATTTTATACTTGATGTTATTGTTGTTCTTGGATGGATGGTATTTCTGATTTTTATTGGGAAAGAAAAAAGGGAAGGGAGAAAGAAAGCAGAGATTGAGATAGAAGGACTAAGAAAGGCATTAAAGAAAGGCAGGGGAGACGAATACGGAATTCTCCTGAAGTTAGCCGGAATCCATGAAGATTTGAATAAGATGGAAGAAGCTCTTGTGTATTACAGAAAGGCATACTCGCTGGTTAAAAATATAACTGGAACGAAAGCAGAAAAGAAAATGCTTGAAATTGAGCGACATCTGGAGAGAGAAAAAGCAGAAAAGCCTGTTGTTTGTAGTAAATGCGGAAAGATGAATTATAAAAATAGTTTGTTTTGTGAAAATTGCAAAGAGATGTTGCACGACTCGTATTTTAAATATTTTAGGAACTATGCCTCGTTTTCTCTAAAAATAGGGCTTGTTTTTTTATTTTTTTCTGCAATTGTTTTTGGCATTTTTCTTGGAATTGTAGCGAACCTTGTTTTCTATTTTTTGGTTATAATCGATAGCATTATACTGAGAAAGTTAGCCGGAAAATAATTTATTTGAATTTTTAAAAAAGGGGTTGATAAAATAAAAGTAATTAATAAATTTGATTTATGAAGATGTCTGAAATAGAAAGTCCTAAAATACTATATTTATCCCGGGGACGGGGTTTCAGTCATGCGATGAATGATTTACTTATTCTTAAGGAACTTAAAAAAATCAATAATAAGATATCTATACTTGTTGCTTCTTATGATAAAGGATACACCTATTTTTTGGCGAATGGATTCAGACCTTTCAATCTTGGATTGAGGCAGAAAGAAGAGCTAACCTTGAAGGCATCCTTAAGGATATGGTCACTAATACGCCAATTTAAACCGGATTTGGTTGTTAGCGATGAAGTTTTTATTGCTTTGCATATAACAAAGGGATTTAAAGTCCCTTCTATTCTAATAACACACTGGTTTTTTGAATCGTATAATAAGAAACATCCGATAATTCCGGCAGTAAAAAAAGCAAATCATGTTATTTTCGTAGATACACCCGAATTTCACGTTATTCCTCCGGATTTCAACGTGTACCTTACATTCGTAGGACCAGTAATCCGGGAGTTTGAGTATTCTTTAAAAGACAAAAAAAGAGCAAAGGATGAACTGGGAATCGGTAGTAAAGATAAGGTCATTCTTGTTACACCAGGAGGCAGGTATAAGGACAGGAATAAATTATTGGAATTGAGTGCAGAAGTTTTTAAAGAATTGGACGACGGTAATCTCAAAATGATACTTTTGACCGGAGAACTTTATAAAGAATATTCGGAGAAATTTAAAAATGCAAATGGAATAATTGTTAAAGATTACGATTGGAAAATGGATAGATTGATGGTTGCAAGCGATCTGGTTATCTGTAAAGGTACGTTTTCGACGACGTGGGAGCTCGCATATCTGGGTGTCCCTTCTATCTCTGTCGCGGATTTAGATAATCCTATCGACCAGATTCATGTGAATAAAATGGATAAATATAATATTACGGTAAGGATGGATCCGAGGGAGCTAAACAAGTCCATTCTGCTTGAAAAAGTGAAGGAACTCCTTAATTCGGAAGAAAAAAGAAAAAAGATGTCGAAAGCTGCCAAAAAATTCGTTGATGGAAGAGGTCAAAGAGAAGCAGCGGAAGAGATAAATTACTTTATTTGCAGTACTTTAAAATGAAAATAGATAAAAAAATAAAAGTTGATATAATTTTTCTTTCTTATGATGAGCCGTTAGCGGAAGAAAACTGGCAGCATCTTAAAAAACTTTTTCCTTATGCACAGAGAGTTCACGGTGTAAAAGGTATTCTTAACGCACATAAAAAATGCGATGATATAGCAAGAACAGATAAATTCTATGTTGTTGATGGGGATCAGTACATCCTGGAAAATTTTGACTTAAATAGTGCTCCCACGGAGGTTTTGAAAGGTTTTTATTATATGTGGATGACCCGGAATTCTATAAATGATTTAGAATATCCCAATGGGGGAGTTAAACTCTTTCCTAAAGGAATTTTTGATGGTATCCAGGAGTACGGAGTAGATTTATTCGTAAAGTTGCCCCATAAACTGGTCAACCAGGTTGCTTCCTTGAATAGGTTCAATGCTTCTCCTTTTTGCTCTTGGCGGGCTGGTTTTAGAGAATGTGTGCAGCTTGCAAGTAGGCATTCAGATGTAATAAGGCGGAAAACGGAAGTATATCTCCTTAATATATGGTGTAATAAAGGAAATAATCGTCCTTTTGGGAAATGGTGTGTTAAGGGAGCCCGGGCCGGTAGGAGATATGGAATGGAAAATATCGGTAATAAAAAGGCGGTGGAATTGATAAATAATTATGACTGGTTGAGTGAGCGTTTTAATTATGAATTGAAGGAAGGCTGTCTGCGAGGAATGCGTAATGAATAAGAGGTTTAAAGTTTCGTGGTGTGAGTTTCGAACTTGGTTTTATTAATAAATTTTAGAAGGTAGGAGGTGTCTTATGAAAATTCTCTTATTGGTATTAACTTTTTCAATCTTTTTTTTCTATTGCGCATGTGGCAGACCAGAAAGTAAAGATAAAAAAGGAAATAAGGAGGCAGAAATGTTTGAGTTAAAGATTAGCTCTTCTTCTTTTAAGGATGGAGGAGTAGTACCGAGTAAATATACCTGTGAAGGGGAAGATATATCTCCGCAGATTGGATGGGGAGAGCTTCCCGAAGGAGTGAAATCTCTTGCTTTCGTGTGTGACGACTCTGATGCTCCCGGGGGAGATTTTGTTCATTGGGTAATATTTAACATACCAACCGAAATAGATAGTTTACCCGAGGGAATTGTTGCTAAAGACACTCTTAAATTCGGAGCTATTCAGGGTATGACGGATTTTGGAAGCGTAGGTTATGGCGGTCCTTGTCCGCCGCGTGGTTCGGTTCACCATTATCATTTTAAACTTTACGGTTTGGATAAAATGTTGGAAGCGGATGAAAACGCAACCAAAGATGAGCTATTGGGGAAAATGGAAGGACATATAGTTGCGAAGGGAGAAATCGTAGGATTGTTTAAGAGGTGACGTAAAGTCAGATATCAGGTACTAGATACCGGTTTAAAAACTATTCGTACTATTTGTGTGATTGATTGTTGAATAAAGCTCTTAGCCTTTCGCTTTTAGCTGTTAGCAAGAAAACTACAGGTTCTAAATGTTCTACATGTTATAAAGAATGGTTATTTGCCTTTAGCTTTTAACTG
>CAZGBM010000023.1:0-26179 GCA_964523975.1 uncultured bacterium
TTTCTTGCGGTTTCGATAGAGCTCTCGCCTGAAATCATCCGGGCTATTTCTTCTATCCTATCTTCCCCCGAAACTTCTTTAACTTCGGTAATCGTCCTGCCGTCTTTCTCCTTCTTATCGACTTTTATATGAAAATCAGCCTCCGCAGCTATAGAAGGAAGATGGGTAACACATAGAACCTGCCTTCTTTCTCCTATTTTTCTCATCTTCTCGCCAACTTTTTTCGCAAGACTACCTCCTATTCCCGCATCGATTTCATCAAAAACAAGCCCCTCTACCCGGTCCACCTCCGAAAGAATAGATTTTAAAGCAAGCATTACCCGCGATAACTCTCCTCCAGACGCAATATTTGACAGTTTATTCCAGCCCTCCCCTACATTAGGTTCAAATAAGAATCTTATCTCATCCTTACCCTGTTCATCAATCTCTTTTTTTTCTTTTATATCTACTTTAAACTGTGCTTTCTCAAATCCCAAATCTTTTAACTCTTCTTCTACTCTTTTTTCAAATTTTTCGGAAATATCCTTTCTTTTGATGGAAAGTTCTTCAGCTATTTTTTCAAGCTCATCTTCCCCTCTGGCAATTTTTTCTTTTAATTCTTTCTCCCTTTCCTTAAAAGACTCAATGTCGAAAAACTTTTTAGATAAGTCATCTTTCATTATCAAAAGTTCCTCATAATCCTTATTATACTTTCTCTTTAAATTTTCGACCTTATCTACCAAGTTAGTTAGCTCGGAAAGCCTCTCTTTATCATAATCAAGACTATCTCTGTATCTATCGAGCTCCAGAGACGCATCCTGCAGTATCAAATCCGATTCTCCGAGTCGCTCCCCAACTTTAGCTAAAGATTTATCGAAATTGCCTGCTTTTTTAATATTTGAAGCAATTAAAGAAAGTTTATTTAAAATTGACTCGTCTCCATTACTTACGAGCGAAGCCGCATACTCAACTAATTCTTTAATCTCTTCGAAATTATCGAGTTTTTTCTTCTCTTCTTTCAATTCTTGATATTCGGAAAAACTCCATATAAGGTAATCCAGTTCCTTTTTTTGAAAATCGAACAGTTCTTTTTTATCTATCAATTCTTTTTGGACTATAACAATCTTGGAAAGGTCATTTTTCATATCTCTTAATAATTTAAATTTATTTTCAATAGATACTCTATCGCCCATCAACTTTCCGTACGAATCAAGAAAATCTATATGGGTTTCTTCATTTATAAGCAACTGGTGTTCGTGTTGTCCATGAATATCAAAAAGTATATTGCCAACTTCCTTTAAAACATCAGTATTAGCGATTGAACCATTTATATAAGCTCTACCCCCACCTTTCCTGTTGATGATTCTTCTGACAATAAGCTCTTCTTCTTCTTGAATACCGCAACTATCTAAAATTCTATTTGTTTCATCAGAATTAGTAAAAGCTCCTTCAACAACAGCTTTATCAGCTTCTTTTCTTATTGAAGTAATGTCTCCTTTTTCTCCGAGAAGAAGAGAAAGCGCGTTTATGATTATGGATTTTCCCGTACCGGTTGAACCGGTAAGCACATTAAAACCGGAATGGAAGTTTATGTCAAGCTGGTCAATAAGAGCATAATCCCTGACTCTTATTTCTTTAATCATCTGTTACCCCAGTTCAATTTTTTTCTTAAAATATCAAAATAGTCCCAATCTTTAAATTTTATCACTTTCAAAGGAATCTCATTCTTCGTAACAATAACCTCTTCCCCTGAACCAAGACTAAACAATCGCTGACCATCACAAATAAAACAACATCTCTCTTTAGATTTTATAAGTATACGTGACTCCAGACCAAGGACTAACGGCCTAAAAGTTAAAGTGTGAGGTGAAACTGGTGTTATGACAAATGCCTGTGTATCGGGCTTTAAAATCGGACCTCCTGAAGACAGGGAATAAGCAGTTGAACCTGTGGGTGTGGCAATAATTAAACCATCTCCGGAAAGTTCGGTTACAAAATTATCATCTATGAATATATCCAGATTAATAACTCTTATATCTGTCGAGGAAAAAACAACATCATTCAAAGCCACATTCTCTTCTCCCTTACAATTAGTTTTTAAAAAAACCCTTTCTTGAAGAGAATAGTTCTTATCTTTAAGCCCGGAAAATATTTTGTCGATTTCTTCTTTTCTTATATCTGTAAGGAAGCCAAGCCCTCCAAGATTTATTCCTAAGATAGGTAAATTAAACTCATACACAATTGATGCTGCCCAGAGAAAAGTTCCGTCTCCTCCTGCCGCAACTGCAAAATCGCAACCTTTTATTTCTTCCTTTTTCCCTTCATATCTAACAACCGAAAAACCGTTATCGGCTGCTGCTTTCTCTATATTCTTCAATACAACATCAATATATTTCTTTCCGGAAGTATAGAAAACAGCTATTTCCATATCTTAACTCCATATAATATTCTATTTCTTCCAAATTGGTCATCCAAAATCGAATAATCTATAGACTTCGGAACTTTAATAAAAGGTATATTCGAATTATCAATTTCAATAAAAATATGCGCTCTACGGTTTAACATGTCGGTGGAATTCTTCAAAAGAGCATTTATAACCGTAACTCCTCCGTCTCCTCCATCAAGAGCTATCATCGGTTCTTTTTTTACAACATCGTCTAATGTTTCCAAATCTTTTTCCTGTATATAAGGAGGATTAGAAATAATCATATCAAAATTTTCCGAAATATCAAAACAATTAAACAAATCCGCACATATTATATCGATGCGACCGGATAGATTATGATACTCAACATTTTTCCTGCATAAATTTACTGCTTCATTTGAAATATCTGTCGCTATTATCCTTGCACTGCCAATAAAAGACGCAATCGATATTGAAATAGCACCTGTGCCTGTACCTACTTCAAGAATAAATGGATTCTCGACATTTTTTAATTTACGAATAGCCTTAAGCACCATCCATTCAGTCTCCGGTCTCGGTATAAAAACTTCTCTATCGGTAAATATCCGAAAACCAAGAAAATCCGTGTATCCTATTATATATTGCCAGGGCTCTCCACTTACTCTACGTTTCAAATAATTCTTGAATCTAATAAAATCTTTTTTACCAATCTTTTCTTTATCGACATATATCTTTTCTTTGGTTTTCCCCGTAGCTTCTTCTAAAAAAACAAGACTTTCGAATTCGGGGTTGGAACTGTACCCGGTTAATTCTTCACTGCCAAAATCAAGAACTTCGATTAACCTCATCAGTAGATTCCTCTCTTTGAGCTGTCTTTAAACTTTCTATCAAATCACCGATTTTTCCGTCAAGAAATGAGTCTAAGTTATATTTGGTATAATTTATTCTGTGATCGGTAATTCTGTTCTGCGGGAAATTGTAAGTCCTTATTTTCTCACTTCTATCACCCGAACCAATCATTTGTTTTCTCTTTGACCTTATTTCGTTTTCTTTCTTTTCTTTCTCATATTCAAAAAGCTTCGTTCTCAAAATTTTCATAGCTTTTTCCCTATTCTGGTGTTGCGATCTTTCATCCTGGCAGGCAACCACAATTCCGGAGGGTATGTGTTTAATCCTTACTGCAGTAGAGGATTTATTAACATGTTGACCGCCGGGACCGGAAGCCGAGTAGAAATCAACGACCAATTCTTCCGGATTTACTTCAACTTCTACTTCTTCGCGCTCAGGAAGAACTGCTACAGAAACGGCTGATGTATGAATTCTTCCACTGGCTTCGGTAACTGGAACTCTTTGCACTCTATGAATTCCGCTTTCAAATTTCATCTGCCCATAAACATTTTCTCCTGAAATTAGGCTGATAACCTCCCTGTAACCGCTCATTCCTGTCCTGCTTGAATTTAATATTTCAAACTTCCATCCTTGGTTTTCAGCATATTTGACATACATTCTCAAAAGGTCTGCCGCAAATAAACCGGCTTCTTCCCCACCTGTTCCGGCACGAATTTCAAGAACAGCATTTTTATTATCTTCGGCATTCGCAGGCGATAGTGCGTCTTTTATTCTGTTTAAGAGTTGTTCTCTTTTCTTTTCCAACGTTTGAATTTCTTCTCCTGCAAGTTCAATTATCTCCTCATCTTCAGTCTCCGATAAAATAATCTGGTCTTCCTTAATCTTTTTTAAAATCTCATTATATTTATCCAGAGGTTTTATTACATTTTCCAAGGACTTTTTTTCTTGCAAAAGCTCTATAAGTTTCTTCCTATCTCTAATATTTTCAGGATTCTCAAGCAAGCTAAGAACTTCTTTATACTTAACTCTATATTTCTCTGCTTTTTCTAAGAAAAAGGGCGAAATAATTAACATTTACAACAGCCTTTCATAAAGTTCAGGAAGAATGATAGATGCATCACCAAAAATAGAATAATCAAGGTGTTTACTAAGAACAGTTTCTTCCAGATTTATTTCGATTACAAAAGCTCCATGCTCTCTTGCTATAAGCGGTATTGAAGCGGCAGGCTGAACTACTCCTGAAGTACCAACAACAAAGCATATATCACTATTTTCGGCATATTCTCTTGCCTGAATTAGTGAATCATAAGGAAGTGATTCCCCAAACCATACGACATCCGGACGAATCCATCCTTCACACTCATCACATTTTGATATTTTTTTTGTGTTAATTTCACCAAAAATCTTACCACATTCATTACACCTATTTCTGTAAATATTCCCGTGAAGTTCGACAACCTTAGTGGAACCTGCTTCCTGATGAAAATTATCAATATTTTGTGTAACAATGGCAAAATCATCAAAAAGTTCCTGCATTTTAGCCAAAGCGAAATGAGAAGTATTTGGAGATTTTTTATTTATCATTTCTTTTATTTCCAAATGCCACTCCCAGACTGCCTGCGGATTTTCTTTAAAAGTATCAAGAGAAAAAGGTGTTTTGTCCTCCCAGAAACCATTATTACTCCTAAATGTAGGAATACCAGAAGGAGCTGAACTTCCTGCACCTGTTAAAGCAAAAACTATTTTCGAGCTTTTTATTTTTTTCAAAATTTCTTCATCTATCTTCATAAAAAGAAAGTAATTACTATCTCTTCATTGTCAACGTTTTTGTTTGATATGAATGTAATTTTTTAATCACATAAATCACAAAATTTGATTTGCATTTTTACAAATAACTAATTATAAATTCTCTCATAACTATAAAATAAATAATATTCATCTCCAAAACTCTGCAGGAGGATTTTGTAATTGATAGTCTCCTGTCATATATCTTTGAATAAAAATCAAATTATATCCTTTATCGTAATAATACCATATTTGATAAGCATAATAGTCAGACGAAGAAACGCTATAAGGTTCATCTTTAATATAATCAGGAGGTCCAAGAATAATATAAACCTTACCTCTGTCCGTTCTCCATCCTTCAAAAACAGAACCACGTCCAAATTTATCATTTGCGAAATCTACTCTTTCAAAGTAACTAATTTTTACCTCATTTACTCCGTCTCCGGGTGTCGGGTCTTTACTTTCCCAGAATTCGTTCCATAGCTTTTCACGCTCTTCTATCCTCGCATTAAGCAATTTATCCATTTCATTCGAATTGGTAATATAATCCATTTGGCTTACTCTCTCCAGAAATCTTTTCGATTCGAAAAATGGCCTCAATACTGTAAATGAAATTGATTTTTTAACAATCTTTTCTCTATTAACATTTTTAACTTCGGCAAAAAAGTTATACGAACCTTCATCGAACATATTAGCCGGGAAAAAGACTTCTATGCTTTGACTTCTTCTATAAGGTAAAACCGTATCTTTTTTGAAGAAAGTCGCTTTACTTTGATTGCTAAAATAAATCACGAGCTGTGTCTCGCTCTTCTCGGTATTGAAGATATTTAATCTAATTCTGACAGTATCCTTATCAGTAAAAACTTCTCTCGAAGGATTCGATAGCCATCTAATCGACCCTATATCTGTGGGTTCCAATTTCGAAACCTCTATTTTTTTTAATCTACTCCAAACTCTGCTCGAATTAAGATCCGACACTGTGAGAGTAATTTCCGTTTTTCCCTCAGGAATTTTCATTTCAACAAAGTCATTATAATAAAAATCAGTAGATATGGTCTTCTTATAATCATAAACCGAGAGTTTTTGTTTTTTACTTATGCCCCCTAATTGATATCCATCTTTTTTCAACACCAACGAAATCAGAAACTCTCCTGTATATACGGTATCATTTTTGTAGAAAACTAAATCCGAATATGGAATTCCGTAATTTGCGATAACATAAGGAATAAAGCTTGTATCTCTATCTATTTGAAAATCTGCATTCAAACCAATCAAAAATGACAAAAACAAAATCATTTGGAATCCTCCAACCCTACGAAAGAAGATTTTATATTCAATTTTTTAATCTTTCTGTAGAGAGTAGAAGGATGAATCCCTAACAGAGAGGCAGCTTCATTTATATCACCCTTTGAAATTTCCATCGCTTTCTTTATTGTTTTCCTCTCAATTTCTTCTAAATTCAACCTATCTGTTTTACTTTGACTGCCAAATTCTTCCGGAATAGCGGAAACATCAATTATCTCCGAATCTTCTAAAACAATCAACCTCTCAATGAGATTTTCCAATTCTCTTACATTACCTATCCATTTATAATTCATAAGTTTTTCATAAGCTTCATCGGTAAAAGTCTTCTTTTTCACATTTAATCTTTCGGAAATTTTCTCATTAAAATGTTGAACTAGAGGAAGTATATCTTCTTTTCTTTCTCTAAGTGGAGGAATTTCTATTGGAATTACATCCAACCTATAGTATAAATCTTCCCTGAATTTACCTTCCTCAACAAGTTTTTCAATATCTTCATTTGTTGCACTTACAATTCTTACATCAACTTCAACTTCTTTTGTACTGCCAAGAGGGGTAAAACTCATTTGCTGGATAGCTCTTAATAACTTCGGTTGTAGTTCCATCGGAAGAGTACTTATTTCATCAAAAAACAAAGTACCTTTATTTGCGGCAACAAATAAACCCTTTTTATCTCGATCCGCACCTGTAAAGGCACCTTTCACATATCCAAAAAGCTCTGATTCCAGCAACTCGGAGGGAAAAGCGGAACAATTAATAGGAATTAATTTTCCCGGTCTATCTGAGTTATAATGTATCAAATTAGCTACCAATTCTTTCCCTGTACCACTTTCTCCATAAATAAGAACCGACGAAGTCGTCCCGGCCACTTTATTTATCTTTTCTCTTATTTCCTTCATTTTATCATTAATGCTGATAATTCTAAATTCCTGAAGCTTTTCTTCGCGAAGATTTTTCAAACTCTTTTTAATTCTTACTCTATCCAAAGCCTCTTTCAAACGCAAGATTAACTCCTCCATTCTAAAGGGCTTTCTTATATAATCTAACGCTCCTCCTCTAATAGCCTCTATTGCAGTATCAATTGAAGAATAAGCAGTTATAAGTACGATTACCGACTCGGGATCTATTTTTTTACAACGGTGAAGAACCTCAAGACCTGACATTTGAGGCATATTTATATCAGTTAAAACAGCATCGTAGTTAATTTCGGAAAACTTACTCAAAGCCTCTATAGGATTAGAAAAAACATCAACTTTGAATCCATCTTCTTCCAAACCAAGCTTAACTACTTCAAGAATACTTATTTCATCGTCAATAACTAAAATTTTTTCATTCATAAAATAATTCTTACCTCCGTACCTTCACCTACAACACTTTCAACTTCAATATCCCAGTTGTGCAACTCTATTATTTTCTTTACTATAGGAAGTCCAAAACCGAAACCTTCCTTAAAACGCGAATAAAAAGGAGAAAATATTTTACTCAAATCCTGCTTGGCAATACCACTACCCGTATCCTTTACAAAAATCAATTTTTGACCATCTTTTCTTGTTCCGAAAACAAGAGATCCTCCTACAGGCATTGCCTTTAATGAATTAACGCCAAGATTAAGAAATACACTCTTAAGAAGATTGTAATCGCCTTTCATCGTAAAATTCTCGTCAATTTCATTCTTAGACTCAATATTTTTATCAAAATATTTGTTTTTTTTAAGATCATGTATAACATCTTTAATAAGGCCATGCAATCGAATCTCCTGATTTTCCAAATCAAAACTCTTGGTAAAATCCAAAAAACTCTCAACCAGATAATCCAATCTATCGGATTCTTTCATTATAAGTTCCCTAAGTTTTTTATTCTTATTTGTCTTTCCCATTGAAGGTCCAATTAACTCAGCAGAAGCTCTAATGGAAGAAACGGGGTTTCTAACTTCGTGAGCAAGATTAGCTGCAAAATTCCCAAGCGTTACCAGTTTATCTCTCATTTGCATCTTCCTTTCTGTATCTTTTTCTTCAGTTCTATCATTAATCATCAAAATCGTCCCATTTCCTTCGAACAAATCAGTTCCTCTGACCATAAATACTTTATTTTCAATTTCAAATTCAACTTGTTTTTCCTTTCCGCTCAATATTTTCTCAATAGACTCTTTAAAGGGGGAAACAGCTATCTCCAGAAGATTCTTACCGGATAAAAGAGAAACCCCCATGAAATTAGCAGCCTTAGAGTTGCTCCAGACGACATTCCCTTTTTCATCCACGGTAATAATTCCATAATCTATTGCCTCAACTATATCGGAAATATTCACCCTGACTCTGGTTAGCTGTTCTCTAAACATTTGAATAACAAGAGAAGAAGCTGCAGCCGTAAAAACAAAAGCAAATGAATAAACAATAAATTCAAGTAAAACGACCTCGAACGGTGGAAACTCTGGCAAACTTATCAAAATAAAATTCTCCGGTATTTGTTCTGTCAAAAAGACCGATAGAACTCCATAAGACAACATCGAAAAACCACTTACGACGAAAGAATCAACAGGTAAAAGCATATAAGCGCTGAGTGCTATAATCGGGAGATAAAAAGGAATAAATGGACTTAAGACACCTCCGGTAAAAATAATCAGAAGAGAAAGATATGTAACATCTAATAGAAAATTATGTAATTTAGGCTTCTCCTGGAGAAAAAAAAATAACAATTCATCACATATAAAAAGAGCGGAAAAAACTATTAACGGAAAAAGGCTTTTTTCGTTTTCTCTAAAAACGAGAATCAAAGAAAACAAAAGAGAAAATAAAATAGCTCTATATAAGCAATATCTCTTAGCTAAGCTCACACAAAAAACCTTTTTATTACATAAACTGTTGAGCCATTTTGAAAATCGGAAGATACATCGCCATAACCATACCGCCTATAATACCCCCTAGAAAGACAATCACGATAGGTTCAAGTGCATTCATAAGGTTAGCAACAGCCTGATCTACCTCGTCATCATAAAAATCAGCTACCTTTGAAAGCATGTCATCCAACCCTCCTGTTTGTTCCCCTATCGTAATCATTTGGATAACCATCGGAGGAAATAAAGCCTTTTCTTTACTAAGAGGATCTGCAATAGATTCTCCTTGAGCTATTGAAGTTCTGGAACGCAAAACGGCATTTTCAACCAATTTGTTACCTGTGGTACCCGATGTAATCTCAAGAGCATCAAGTATGTTAACACCTGAAGAAAGAAGCGTGGAAAGAGTTCTTGAGAATCTGGCAATTGCCTGCTTTTTTAATAAAGTACCAAATATAGGCAATTTTATCATAACAGAATCTATCTGTAGATGACCAACTTCGGTTTTGTAATAATATCTAACGAAAACAATCAAACCTATCAGTACAGCAACTATAATGAAGAAATATCTCCTTAAAAAATCACTCAATGCTATAACAATCTTTGTGGGCAGCGGTAATTGACCTCCAAGATCTTTAAACAACGTTGCAAATACAGGAATCACAAAGGTCAATAAAACAGCAACCGCAATAACAGCAACTATAACTATAGCAGCAGGATAGACCATTGCGCCCTTGACTTTTCTCTTTATAGAATCTGCTTTCTCGAGATAATCGGCAAGCCTTGCAAGAATCGTCGCAAGAGAACCTCCTTTCTCACCCGCTTCTACCATATTTACATACAAATCTCCGAAAATCTCTTTATGTTTCCTCAAAGCGTCTGCTAAGGTCGAACCTCCTTCCACTGCAGAAATTAAATCCTTAAGTATATTCTTAAATCTCTCCGATTCAACCTGAGCCACCTGAATATCAAGGCATTTTATCAGAGGTAAACCTGCGTTAATCATAACTGAAAATTGCCTCGTAAAAACAGAAATAGCTCTACTGGAAACTCTACCTTTTAAAAACGGAAGAGTTATCTCTCTAGGTTTAGGGCGTATAGAAGTGGGAACAATTTTCCTTTCACGTAATATTTTTTGAACTTCTTCAGGATTCGCTGCAGTAATTTCTCCATTTTCTATTGTTCCACTAGGTGCCCTGCCTTTCCATAGATAATCAGGCATTTTTCACCCCCTTAATATACAATTGTTTGCTTTTTAGCTATCATTTCTTCGAGTTCACCCGGTTCTCTGGAATAAGACATTGCATCCTCAAGGCTTATTTCATGCTCCATGTACAATTTGTAAAGTGATTGATTCATTGTAACCATACCGAATTTCTGTCCGGCTTGAATATTGGAGTACAATTGATGCGTTTTGTTATCTCTTATTAAAGCTTTAACTGCCGGTGTTCCATAAAGAACTTCTACTGACAGAGCTCTTCCCCCGGTTCTCTTTGGCACCAAACTTTGAGTAATTATGCCAATAAGAACAAAAGCTATTTGAGCCCTAACCTGACCATGCCTCTCAGGAGGAAAAGTATCGACTATCCTTGAAATAGATTCAACCGCCGAATTTGTATGTAATGTGGCAACGGTAAGATGCCCGGTTTCCGCAATATTCAAAGCTGCTTCCATAGTTTCTCTATCCCTCATTTCTCCAATCATAACAACATCAGGATCCTGACGCAATATGTACTTTAACGCAATTGCAAAACCATCAGTGTCAGATCCAACCTGTCTCTGGTTTACAATAGCTCTCTGGTGTCTGAAAAGATACTCTATCGGGTCCTCAATGGTAACAATATGAACTTTTCTCTCTTTGTCTATTTTATCAACGACAGCCGCAAGGGTGGTAGATTTGCCGCAACCTGTAGGACCAGTAACCAGAATAAGACCTTTCTGTTTGTTCGCCATATCGGATAAAACATTAGGCAAGCCTAATTGTTTAAATGTCCTGATTTTAAATGGAATTGTTCTAACCGCACAGGCAACCTGACCTCTCTGATAAAAAACATTGGCTCTGAACCGAGAAAGACCCGGTACTCCAAAACTTAAGTCAAGTTCCTTTTTCATTTCAAATTTTTTCTTCTGTTCGTCATTTAATATTGAATAAACCAATTTTTCTATATCATTGGGAGAAAGCGGAGCATAATTAGATTTTTCCAATAATCCATCTTTTCTATACATAGGAGGTGCTGCAGTTGTAAGATGGAGATCCGTTGCTCCTCTACTTACCATTTCTTCCAGTAAGCCTTTCATATCATAATCCATAATAATAACTCCTCTCTAAAATTTAAGATTCAACAGTTACCCTTAAAATCTCTTCCGGGGTCGTAAGACCTCTTTTCAACTTAACGATACCATCATCTCTAAGAGTTCGCATTCCTTCCTTCTGGGCACTATTTCTTAAATCATCGGTACTAGCTCCCTCAAGAATCATCTTCCTCAAATTCATCGAAATAGGCATGACTTCTGTTACTGCTATTCTACCTCTGTAACCACTTGAATTGCATTCCGGACACCCCTGCCCTGCCTCATAAATATCGCCAGTTCTTATGTCTTCTGCCGATAAACCCATTCTTTTTAAAATCTCTATTTTATCAACCTCATCGGGACTTATTTTCTTTCTACAATTTTTGCAAACCTTTCTTAGAAGTCGCTGCGCCTGTATTAAATTCAAAGAACTTGCTATTAAAAAAGATTCTATGCCTATATCAACCAAACGGTTAACAGCACTCGGAGCATCATTGGTATGAAGAGTCGATAAAACGAGATGCCCTGTAAGAGCCGCTCTTATAGCAATTGATGCCGTATCTATTTCTCTTATTTCTCCAACAAGTATTATATTCGGTGATTGCCTGAGGAAAGCACGCAAAGCTTCGGGGAAATCAAACCCTATATCTGGATTGACCTGAACCTGATTTATTCCTTTAAGATTGTATTCGACTGGATTTTCGACAGTCATAATATTGACTTCAGGTTTATTCAACGCAGAAAGTGCAGAATAAAGAGAAGTAGATTTCCCGCTTCCGGTAGGCCCGGTAACGAGAATCAGTCCATAAGGTTTGGCAATAGCTTTCTGAAATTCTTTAAGCGCATCCGGTTCGAAACCAAGATCTTCCATATTTAACATAAGAGATGAAGGGTCAAGTATTCTCATAACCACTTTTTCACCAAAAACTGTTGGTATGATACTAACACGAAGATCGATAGGTTTACCTTCTACCCTTATCTTTATCCTCCCATCTTGAGTGAGCCTTCTCTCTGAAGCGTCCATACTACCAGTCATTATTTTTATCCTCGTGGAAATGGCATTTCGCAGTCTGTATGGTGGCTCAGCCACCTGTTGCAAAACACCATCAACTCTAAATCTTATACGAAGAGTCTTCTCATAAGGCTCAATATGAATATCAGAAGCGCCGTTCTTTACAGCCGAAGTTATCAAATAATTAACAAGTTTTATTACAGGTTTCTCCTGCGCTTCCGCTCTCCAATCTTCTTCATCCTCTTCTAATTCAGACTTCCTGATAAAAATGTTTTCGATTTTTTCTTCGGCAAATACAAACTCTTCTTCTATTTCCTCTTCTTTTTTACTAATTCTATCTATTTCTTTAGTAACAGGATAAAACTGATCCAAAAGTTTCTTCATTTTCCAGAAAGTTACAACCACCGTTTCAACCTTTAAACCGGTTTTAAACTCAACCGCATCAATCGCTTCTAAATCACCCGGATTAACGACTCCAACAATCAATTTTTTCCCTTTCCTTCTTATTGGAAAAACCTGATACCGCTGCGCCATATCAGCAGAAATTAGCGTAATTAAACTCCTATCAACATCTTCTGCCTTTATGTCAATCGAAGAAACCTTAAATTGGAGCGATAGCGTTTTTGCGAGTTCGCTGTCTGTAATAAAACCTTCCTCAATAAGAACCGCTCCAAGTCTCTTAGCTACTTGTTTTTGTTTGCGTAAAGCTACATTTAATTGCTCATGAGTTATTTTGCCTGCCTGAATCAGAATTTCTCCAAGCCTTTCCATAGTTATCTTACCTGTGTTTCGCGGGCTATTTCCTCAAGAGTAGTTATTCCATCAAGAATCTTTTTAATACCTTCATCGCGCAGAGTACTCATCCCTTCTTTTTTGGCTTTAGCTTCTATTTCATCTGAGGTAGCGCCATCAATAATCATCTTCCTTATATTAGTACTTACCGGTATAACTTCAAATAGGCCGAGCCTACCTTTATAACCTGTTTTTTTACAATTATCACAGCCAGTTCCATGAAAAATCTTTCGTCCGTTCAAGCTCCCAGGGTCAAAACCTAACTTAAGTATATCCTCCTCTGAAATACTCAGTGGAGTTTTACATTTCGAACATATTGTTCTTACCAACCGTTGAGAGATAATAAGTTCAAGTGTCGAAGCCAGAAGGAAAGGAGCAACACCCATGTTAACAAGACGGGTAACCGTTGCTGCCGCAGAATTAGTATGTACTGTTGAAAGAACAAGGTGACCTGTCAGAGAAGAACGTATAGCAATATCCGCCGTGGGTTTGTCTCTTACCTCTCCGACCATAATAACGTCTGGATCCTGACGCAAAAAAGACTTTAAGGCTTCCACAAAGTTAAGACCGATTTCTTCCCGTACCTGTAATTGATTAACTCCGAAAAGAGTATATTCTACGGGGTCTTCAGCAGTAGAAACATTTATATCAATATTATTAACTGCTTTTAATATCGAATATAGAGTAGTAGTTTTTCCGGAACCCGTAGGACCGGTAAGCAATATAATCCCATGCGGCTTTTTTATCGCATTAAGAGTATCATTTAAAGCTTTTGTCTCAAAACCTAATTTAGTTAAATCAAACTCAATACTTTCCGAATCAAGAACTCTTATACCTACTTTCTCGCCAAAAACAGTTGGAACAGTTGCTATTCTAAAATCAATTTTTCTCCCCATAATCTCTGCCTGAAATCTTCCATCCTGCGGTTTTCTTTTCTCCTGTATCTTCAGATTGGACATGACTTTAAGCCTTGAGACAACCGCTTTCTGAAGACGAAACGGAGGAGGTTGAAAATTGTGAAGAACACCATCAATTCTGATTCTTACTCTGACATCTTTCTCGAAAGGCTCAATATGAAGATCGCTTGCTCCTTCGATAACCACCTTTTTCAAAAGAAAATTGACATACTGAACTACCGGTCCGGAATCGATCTGTGCGGCAAGAGCCGAAACCCCTTCATCATCTTCTTCCCTCGCCATTAATTCTACCGAATCTTCCGTAAGACCCATTTCTTCAGCAACTTCATCTTCAAGAGCTTTAGTTTCATAATGCTCTTTTAAAATCTTTTTTACAGATTTCTCGGAAGCCACTAATGGCTTTATATCATACCCTGTTCTAAAACGGATATCTTCTTGAGCCTGTATATCGTTTGGGTTTATCATAGCCAAATACAAAGTTTTACCCTTTCGCTCTATCGGTATACACTCATAAGCTCTTGCGATATCCGGAGAAATCAAATTTAAAACCGCATCATCCAAGGGATAATCAGAAAGCACTACACCTTTTACGTTTAAATTCTTTTCGAGCGCTTGGATTAATTTTTCCTCACTGACATAACCCAATTCAATCAGGTTTGCACCTAAACGCCCTCCCATCTCTCTTTGCCTTTTTAGAGCCTCTTTCAATTGATTTTCTGTTATGGAACCGTCTAATAATAATATCCTTCCTACTCTCACTTTATTAATATAAATACTTTTGACTCAAAAGTCAAGGTTGTAAATAATTTGATAAATATTGATAAAACCACGATGTTTATCGATAATTCGATAAAATTTTTCAAAAAAAAGTAATTTTTTGCATTGTTGCATTATTTATTTTAAGGGGCTTGACTTATACTACAAGATAGTTAGAATATATATATGGGGGCGAATTGGCTCTCGACGGAATACAGCTGGATTGTAAGTTGCACGCCGAGCTGTCATAACTCGTAAAACTATGGCATTTAGTATATTAAATGGCAACTTTAATTATGCCATGGCAGCTTAATTAAGCTGCTCGTCCTCTCCGGACGTTCTCTTCTTACTCCGGAGAAGGGCGTCATAAAAAGAAGATAGGTTACGATTTTAGCCGGGATTTTGTAACCGAATAAAAACTGGCTTGGTTATTCTGATTCCTGTGATTGGGTAAAGAATAACGACATTAAAACAATCACCAAACGTGTAGAAGCTTACAGACAGGTATTTCGGACGCGGGTTCGATTCCCGCCGCCTCCACCAAATACAAAGGAGGGTTTATGAAAATAACGCCTTTGGATATAAGAAAACAAGAATTCAGGAAATCGTTCAAAGGATATGATAAAAATGAAGTAGATATTTTTCTCGAAATGTTAGCAAAAGAGATAGAAAATATAGTACGCGATAATAAAAGAATGGCTGAACAGTTAAAAGAACTGGATTCTAAAATCGAAGATTACAAAAGAATGGAAAAGACACTTCAAGATACTCTGACCTCTACCCAGAAAACGACAGATGAAATCAGGAGGAATGCTCGAAAAGAAGCTGAAATGATTCTACAAAAAGCAAAATTACAGGCCAGTGAAATTATTGAAAATGCTGCCTCTAAAGTAAAAGACCTTCAAAGTCAGATAAGCGCTCTTAGAAATCAGAAAGACGGATTTGTTATACAACTTCGTAGCTTCCTATCCTCTCAATTAAAAATGCTCGAAGAGGTGGAGATTATCAGGGTAAGAGAACGAGATAAAAAATATTCTTCCGCTGAAAACGAAAAACCGGAAGAAATAGAAAAAACCAAGAAAAAAGTTCAGGAGCTTTTCAAAGAATAAATTCTAAATTTAGAAATCCCCGATGAAGAAAATAGATGTAGAACGAAAAGATTTTCAAGCTTTATCTAAAAGCAAAAAATATATTAGCAATAAGGTTAATTTTGATAATTTCGATATTGGTATTATATTAGGCTCAGGTCTAGGCGATGTTTCAGGAGAAATCAAGAATCCGGTAAAAATATTATACAAAGATATTCCGAATTTTCCAATTTCTACAGTAAAGGGACATTCTGGAAGCCTGATATGCGGAAAAATAAAAGAAAAAAAGGTTTGTGTTATGAACGGCAGATTCCATTATTACGAAGGCTACGATATGGATAAAGTTACCTTCGGGCCAAAACTATTATGTTTTCTGGGAATTAAGACTCTCATAGTCTCTAATGCAGCCGGCGGAGTCAATCCGCTTTTTTCCAGAGGAGATATAATGATAATAAGCGACCACATCAACTTATTCCCGGAACATCCTCTCAGAGGGGCAAATGATGAACGCCTGGGGCCCAGATTCGTAGATATGTACAATACATATGATAGGAATTTGATAGATAAAACAGAAGATATTGCACTAAAAACAGGAATAAAAGTGAGAAAGGGCGTTTACTTCGGACTCCAGGGTCCGACTTTTGAAACAGCAGCCGAATACAGAATGATTAAAATCCTGGGAGCAGACGCAGTTGGAATGTCAACAGTACCGGAGGTAATAGTTGCAAGGTGGATGAATACAAAAGTCCTTGGACTTTCTATAATCACCGACTTGTGCCTACCCGACGCTATGGAAAAAGTTAGTCATGAAATCGTATTAAACGCGGCAAATAAAGCCGCTCCAAAACTATCTAAATTAATAGTTGAAGTTGTTAAAGAAATATAAAATAACAGTATTATTCATATTGCCACTGCTTACACTCAATTGTAGAAGAGAAAGCAATTATATTAAAGCTTCCGAATATTATCATTCGCTCAGGCCGACAAGGGCCTTAATTCTCCTTGAGAATTCGACTATACCTAAAGAAATTTATCTACAGGCTGAAATTTATCTCAATTTAAACGACCCAAGAAGAGCATTAAAGTCTTTCGATAAACTGCTTAATACAGATCCCCAATGGAAAACAAAAGTACTGAAAAGACTCTTACAGGAAGGAAATGATGCGAGCAAAAAAAGAAAAGACTTCACCGCAGTTACGATATATTCAAAAATACTGGAGTTTGAACCAGACTTTGACCTACGGGAAAAAAATATATTAATGGGCAATTGGTTCTTTGATTCAAGAGAGTATGAAAAAAGCATAGATTTCTACATAAAAGGAATAAAATACGCTCCCAAGAACGCAGATTTAAGATTGAAATTAGCTCAATGTTACATAAATATAAATGACTTAGTTTCTGCTTACGATGTGCTCAAAGAAGCAACAAAAGAACTTACAGACTGGAGAGTAACTTCAAACTGGAGATTAACATACTGGCTTGGTAAAATATCTTTTAAGCTGGCCGAGAAAAGGTTAGAAGAAGGGAATTACGATTCAGCCGAGTTATATCTTAAAGAGTTAATTTCCCTCGGCACGCCTGAAGTATTGATCGATGATGCATATTTTTTACTGGGAGACATAAAGCTGAGTCAGGAAAAATACGAAGAAGCAGCTGATTGCTACAATAAAGTATTGGATCTGAATAAATTCGCAAAACCAAAAATAAGAAGAGAAGCGGAAGAAGCTCTTCAAATCATAAAGAACATGGAGGAAAAGCCTTGAAAAAAGAAACATCCCTCATAATCATAATTATCTTTTTATTAATCTGTTCCTGCGTAAGGGATACAAAACCTGAAATGACATCTCCGGACGAAGAATTTGAACAAGCTGTTAAATGCTTTGAAGAAGGAAATTATAAAAAAGCCCTTAATTACCTTAAGTATTTTTTTAATAGATATCCAGGTAGTCACTGGATTGACGACGCTCAATTTTATTACGCCGAATCCTATTATCAATTACAGGAATACACAGAAGCTATGAATGAATTCCAGTTTCTTATCAATAATTTTCCCAATTCCAACTGGAGCGAAAAAGGTCTCCTAAGAACAGCACAATGCATGGAAAAAATGTCTCCGATAGCTCAAAGAGAACAAACGTTAACAAAAGAAGCCATAGATACTTACGAGGAATTCATCAAAAGATATCCGTATTCACAATGGTTGGATGAAGCAAAGGAAAGCAAAAGAAGTGCAGAGGAAAAATTAAATCAAAAGTTAGTTGAAATTGGAGAAACTTATATTAAAATGGGGATACACGGAGCAGCAATCGCATACCTTAAAAAAGCAGCAGATCAAAGTGAACAATGGAAAGATAAAGCGAATTTTTTACTCGGAGATATAGCTCTTTCTGATAACAACGACTCTCTGGCAATTTTTTACTATCAGCAAGTAGAAGGGGAATTTAAAGAAAAAGCACAGAAAAAACTAGAAAAAATAAAGTGAAAGGGGTTTTTGGAGGAAATTTTAATCCTGTTCATAAAGGACATCTAATACTGGCCAATGATGCCCTTAAATTATTAAATCTTGAAAAAATATTATTCATTCCTGCATGGAAAGCCCCTCTTAAAAATGACACAATATCTGCTTCATTCGAAGACAGATACAACATGTTAAATTTAGCAACTTCCAAAACAAAATTCTTTGAAGTATCGGATTTGGAATCGAAAAGGAAAGGAATATCCTACACATACTATACAATAAAAGAACTAATAAAAAAAGAAAAAAGCCTTTGTCTGCTTATAGGCGAAGATCAGGCAATAAATTTCAAGGAATGGCATAAATGGGAAAAAATCTTACAAATAGTCGATGTTTATGTTTTCAAAAGAAGTAAAGCAAAGCGAAAATATCCAAAGGGATTAAAAACACTTAACTCAAAAATAATAGAAATTTCCTCAACAGATATCAGAAATAGAATCAAAAACGGAAAATCTGTTGATGCCCTTTTACCTGAAGCAGTCCTGGATTATATAAAAGAACACAAACTATATAAAACTTAATTGCTACGAAGTCCCACCACACCAAAACTTATAGTAACAACGAATCACACGAATAGCACAAATATTAAAAAAAAGAATAAAACTAACTTAATTTGTGTAATTTGTGCTATTTGTTGTTAAAAAATGGGTAGTGAGGGGAAAAACATTAAAATTCTTTTTTGTCCTCTGTTGTTAAATTTATAGGTGTGGTTGTGTGTGGGCTTTGTGTATCTTTGTTGATATTTGATTTGTTCTTGAACTTATTTTCTCTTCTCTATTTTCCCCGAATACTCAAGTATAAGTTCACCTGTACCGGGTGAAACAGTATAAATACTACACAATAAGAGATCCCCAATATGAAATTTATAGTATCTTCCAACAAGGGAACGATCTTTTATTTTGTAATTATCACCGGGTAAAATTCTTATCGGAATGAAACCGCTAATGAGATAATCGTCAAGTTCTACCCTTATTCCGTCGGAGGCAATATTCGTTATCATTCCTCTGAACTCCTTATCGGTATTTTCCTCTAAATAGCGCATTATGAAAAACTTTGTTATCTCTCTTTCGGCAGAATCCGACTTCCATTCCTGTTCTGTTGCGTGGTCAGCTATTGATTTCAACTCTTCCTGTGTGTAATGTTCACCGAAGAGTAACCTATGTACTACAAGGTCGGGATATCTTCTTATCGGAGATGTAAAATGTGTATACAGTTTTGACCCCAAACCGTAATGAGGTTCAGGCCTGGCAATATATCTGGCTCTTTTCATACATCTTAACAGTTCATAGTTCAAAATCCTTCTGTAAGTAGAAGTTCTGATTTCATCAAGAAAAATAGATAAATCTTTTCTTTTAGTTGAATTGAGTGTAAATCCAAGATTCTCAACGAGTTCTTTAAATTGTTCCAATTCGTTCTTTTCGGGTTCTTCATGAATTCTATAAATCCCAGGGATCTTACTTTTTTCCAATATTTCGGCTACAGTTTCATTCGCAGCTACCATAAATTGTTCAATAATCCTGTGGGTCCAAAGTTCTCTAACGGGATAAACTGACTCCGGTCGAGCATTTTGAAATTCGATTTTCACCTCTTCACTGAAGAAATCAAGGTAACCTTCTGCTCTTCTCTTCTCGGAAAGTATTTTAGCAAGTTCTGAAGCAATTTTGAGATCAGAAATAAACTCAGAGCTTTTTCTGCCGTCAAGAATATCTTGAGTTTCCCGGTAAGAAAATCTCTTATTAGATTTAATCTCGGATTTGTAGAATTTCTTCTTAATCGGATTACCCCTTTTGTCAAAATTAATATAAACCGTAACCGCTGGCACTTTCTTGTTCTCTTCAAGGCTTAATGACTTGGTTATTTCTTCGGGCATCATAAAGTAGGTTTCACTTGGAAGGTACGTAGTACAACCGCGTTTTTTTGCTTCTTCATCAATAGCAGAATTTTTTGGTATTGCACCTGACACATCTGCAATGTGGACCCACAAATGAAACCCATCTTTATCTTTCTTTACCGAAATTGCATCATCAAAGTCTTTTGCATCAGATGGATCAATTGTGAAAGTCACCAGAGAAGTAAAATCTTCTCTACTTTTAGTTGAAAGAACCGAAAAGCGTTTTGCCTGGTTCAAAGCTTCCCGTGAAAACTTATGAGTTAAATTGTACTCCTGTTGTACGAGAATGTCATATAAATTGTCTTCACTTATTTTAGCGGAAAACTTTACAAGTGGAGGAAAAACAGGCGTGGTCCATTTAACAAATTCGGCAAGAATAAAATCACCTTCTTCCGTTTTATGAGAATCCTCAAGTTCAAAGTAATGAGGAATATTCTTATCCTGAGGCTGAAACATTAATCTACCCTCAAATAAAACGACTTTCCCAACAAAATATTGTCTGGAACGTTCTATAACTTCTTCAATTCTTGCTTTCAACCTATCTCTTGATTTTCCCGTTATTTTTGCTAATACCAGGTCTCCATTCAATGCTGTGAAAGTATTATTAGGAGAAATAAAAAGATCTTTCATTCCTGAAGACGGCATCAAAAATCCATAACCTTCTCTTTTGCCGTCGAAAATTCCTTTTATGTATCCGGCTTTAGCCGGCAGAGCATACTTTTTCCCTTTTGATACAATTTTACCCTCTTCTTCGAGTTTTTTCAACAAAGGTTTAATGTGGTTACCACATTTTTTCTTTAGAATTTTTATGTTCAAATAAACGGAATGACTTTTCTCAAGTGTATTAAAAATGCATTGAACTTCTTTATTCATATATTTTTGAGACTTAAAAGCAAAAGTTTTCTATATCTCCTTTAAAGTTCCTTAATTCAATATAAATTTTCTTTTTTCCTTTTAGACTTAGCGGAAATTCCCATCTGGTTTCTATATTTGGCAACAGTACGGCGTGTTATATTTATACCCTCTTTTTCCAATACATTCTTTATTTCTATATCTGATAAATTTTTGTTTCCTTCTGATTCTATCATCCTTTTAATCTTTTCTCTAATCGAATTTGTAGAAATATTTTGTTCTCTTACTTTAACACCTCCGCTCAAGAGATACCTCATAGGAAAAACTCCTTTCGGGCTCTGAACATATGTGTCTTTTATATATCTGGAAATAGTAGACTCTGATAGATTAGTAGCATTTGCTATTTTCTTTAAAGTAAGAGGTGTCATATGCATCACACCTTTGTCGAGAAATTCTTTTTGGACATTTAATATATATTCCATTACTTTTCTGAAGTTCTTTTTCCTCATCTCCAAAGATTGAATAATAAACTTTGTCCTTTCCATCCATTTTTCAATAAATCTTACTGTTTCCTTGTCGAAATTCTCAGGTGCTTGTAAAACCTGGAGATATCTCGTATTCAAACGGAAGAAAGGAAGCTCTAGTTCGCTTATCGAAATTTTAAGTTCCTCCCCGTCCTTTTCGACTATCACAGAAGGAGTGATATATTCGATTTTTCCGAAGTCTTTACCTGTAGAATGCGGATTGATTTTTTGAATGTTTTCTATTGCTTTTTTAACCTTCTCAGGAACCATATTCAATTCATAAGAAATTTTCGCTATTTCCTTATTTCTGTATTCTTCCCAGAAATCTTTAACAATTTTAAGTTCCAATTCCGGCTTCTCAGGATTTCTCTCAAGATGGAGTTTAAGCGACTCTCTTTTATCTCTCGCCGCAACTCCAGGCGGAGCACACTCCTGAATAATTTTAAGTGTTTCTTCTACCTTATCTTCCGGAACACCAAAATATTCGGCAATTGTCGGTAGCGGTGTATCCAGAAATCCTTCGTCGTTGAGCGAGTCGATTATATATTCTCCAACTTCGATAAGTTTATCATCGGATAGATCCATTCGTAGTTCTGTCTTAAGTTGCTCAGAAAGTGTCGAAGTATAAGGTATTTGCTTTATTTCGGTTTCTTCTGATTCTGAAGAAACGAAATAGGTTGGAAAATCTTCCTTAAAGAAATCCTTGAGTCCCTTATTCAGAAAATCTTCTTCTTTTCCATCTTCTTCATTAGAAGAAGACTCAGGGGGTTCAAGAGATTCGGGAGCTTCATCTTCTTCATTTAAACTTAACATAGGATTAGCTTCAATTTCCTGAAGTATCAAATTTTTAAGTTCAAGACGCGGACATTGAGTGATGCGAATCATCAGTACCTGAAGAGGACTCATTTTTTGTTCAAGTCTTAGGGACTGTTGAAGTTTTTGCATGTATGGTTTTCTTTTATCGTCAATCATAATTAATAATATTTTACAATCTGAATTTCTCACCAAGATACAATTTCTTGGCCTTTTCATTTGAAATCAAATCTTCTGTTCTCCCTTTCAGTATTATTTTTCCGTCAAACATGATGTAAGCACTATCAGTTATTTGAAGAGTTTCACGTACATTATGATCGGTTATTAATACACCTATATTCTTCTTCTTGAGCACTAAAACCATCTCCTGAAGTTCCTCTCTTGTTATAGGATCAATGCCTGTAAAGGGTTCATCCAATAATAAAAATTTTGGGGTTGACGTTAAGGCTCGCGCAATTTCAACTCTTCTTCTTTCCCCTCCGGAAAGATTATTCGCTGTTCTTGCAAGCAGAGGGGACAAATTAAATTCTTCCACCAATTCATCGAATCTGGTTTTTATTCTTTCGGGATCTTTGATTAAGATTTCAAGCATAGCCATAAGATTATCCTCTACTGAGAGGCCTCTAAAAATCGAGGCTTCTTGAGGTAAGTAACCTATACCCAACTGTGCTCTTTCATGCATTGGCTTATTGGTAATGTCCTCTTCGTTTAAATAGATAGAACCCGATTCGGGTTTTATGAATCCTGTTATCATATAAAAAGTTGTACTTTTCCCAGCTCCGTTCGGGCCAAGCAGACCTACTATTTCACTTCTACGTAGTTCAAGGCTTACATCATCTACAACTCGCTTTCTATTATATATTTTTACTAGATTTCTTGATTCTATTTTCATTTCAATAGGTTTCTCCGCTTCATTAAATAACTTCTTCTCTTCTTCTCTTGTTTCAATATCATAAATTTTTCCATCGTTTTCCTTTTGTTTCATTTCAAGTTCGTTTATGCGTCTATCTACCCATCCTACTCTATCCGGATCAAATAATGCTTTTTCTGTTTCTTCGATTTCCTCTTCGTTTATTAATAAATTATCTAACAATGCTTTAACATCAAGAAGTCCATATCTCTTCTGCAAAACATAAAGCCGTTCTATATCTGAAGCGAAAGAAACAAATTCACATGCAAGCATAAATTCCCCTATAACTTGGTTTATAGGTTCCTCAATAATCTTTTTCATCCTATTTGTGTTAAATCCCTTAATTTCCCAGATATACATTTTGGCTCGGTATTTATCTCGAATAGCTTTTTCTCCTTCCCATTCGTCTACTTCTCCAGAAAGACTTTCCTCTACTTCATCTAACAGACTGTTAATTTCATCACTTTCTTCGGGAGATTCCAATATTTTCAGGGTTTCTTCCTCCTTCCTCTTTTCCTTCAATATATGTAAGAGCTCTATAACCTTTTCAACTGCTTTAATTGCTTGACCAATAGTTTTGATATTATCACCCATCAAGCGTTCTAATATCTCCGGAGGCAGATCCTTACCAAGTGTATTTAATACTTTTCTCTTTGAAGATTGATCAAATTTTTTTATGGAAACCACAACTCCTTTTTTGATTTCCGAGATAACCTCTGTTGTAAATTTTAATCGTGAAGGTGCGCAATTTGCTGTAAAAACTATTTGTTTTTTATTTTCGATAAAATAATTGAGGAGATCAGATATTTTTTTACTTGGGGATGATTTTGAGGATATGGTATTAATATCTTCCAGTATGAGTAAATCACAACCAGTATAATCCGCCGTTTGAGATTTTTTAATATCTGATGATTTAAGAACTTGACTTCTTCCCGGATATTTTTTACTCATCCTGTCCATAAGAAAGGATTTGCCTGCTCCTGCCGGGCCATAAATATAAAGTAGTTTGTGTTCTTTTGATGTGATTACGCTTTTAATTGCATTAACCACTTCATTGTTGAAATTACCGTAGATTAGTTCTTGCATTTATTTCATCAACTATTTTAGGGTTCTTTTTTAGCAAACCTACCATTCGCATTACTCATTCCTATCACGCTATCCATTGAATTTTCACTATAGAATATCCTGAGAGTGTCACCTGATACAGCATTCCTTCCTTCCTCTGTATGACTGATAGTAGTTCCTTTACATACTTCCAAAACCCCAACCTTGTGATCGATTACAATTTTATCACCTGTAATACTGTCCATTCCCTGAAAAACATATGGAGATTCCGAGATAGTAGACTTATTGCTTTTGATAGAATGATGCAAACTTTCTCCTTTGCCGGATATCCCAGAACCCTTAAAGTTTACATTTGATAAAAACAAAAAAGAAGAATCTTTGATAAAGTATTTAATTAAATCGGAACTTACGGTTATTGACGGTGAAGTAAATGTCGGGTTTCCTTCAATCTCCAGTAAGTCTCGAGAGAATTTCCCGGAATTACCCGTTACAAGTATAGTATCTTCTCGCCATATTTTTACTTTACCCATAGCATATAAGATTTTGCTCGGAGTATCAAACTTAAGCTTATCTGCCGTAAGGCGAAATTCTCTGCTTTCAAGGTAGATACCACCTTCAAGCAATAGATAATTCTGCGTTTCAACACCACTTTCTGCTTGTAAAAACAGATCGGTGGAACGAACCTCTACACCGTTCTTAAAGATATTCTTGTTTCTATCTACTATTTGCATAGAGCCTGCTTCTATTTTATATGGAACGAATATTAACAACAGTATCATTCCAATTCTATCTCTCCACTAAATTTTTCTTTTATAACGATATTATTGAGACTCGGGTCGGATTCGAGCCCTCTACCCCTGTAAATTTGATTCCCCTTAGAATATTTAACTTCACTATCCGTAAATATTTTCTGTCTTTCCTCCGACCAGTTTAATTCATCCGTCCATAAAGTCACAGAATCACTTGATATAACAACAATGTTTCCAGTTGCTCTCAAATCATTGGTTGCATGAATGATATATCCGCTATCGGCTTTTAATATCGAAGACCGATTTGAGCTTTCGTCGAAAAATTCCAACTCTAATCGATAGATAATAGTCGTATCTGAAATTTTTGCATTTTCTGCAGTCAATTTCCACTTAAGTCGACTTTCGTCATAATTTCTAAGAACAAAAGAAGAAAGACTTTCTTCTTTTGCCACAGTTTCTGTTACTTTCCGGCTATCACATCCTAAAAAAGAAAACATTAATACCAACAAAAATATCATTCTCATAATATAATTATAAGCCTCTAAAGACAAAAGTCAACATAAGTTATATAACATTTTTTTCTAACATAAATATCTTTAATAAGTTCTGCTACAAAGAACACATAGTCCTCATCGTAGCGAAGCCGTTAAAATGAAAAAATTAAATACCAAAACGGAAAATTACAAATCAAAATTTAAAAATGTATTAAAAAAATAAATAAAAAATCCCTTTTTTATCTGCATTCATCTGCACCCCAATTATTTTTAGTTTTTGCGTTTTTATTTGTCATTTTGCTTTTTAATTTTTGATTTATCTTTATTAAGAACTCATAAAAATTAAAAAGATTTCTATAC
>CAZGBM010000024.1:0-25493 GCA_964523975.1 uncultured bacterium
AGACAGGATTAACAAGATTGACAGGATTTTTTTGTTGTTTAAAACCCTACCGCGCCCCAAAAACAAATATCTCACACGGAGGCACAAAGACACGAAGCCACACCACTCCCCTAATTTTAACCACGAGATTACACAGATTAACACAAGATTTTTTGTTTTCGCTAAATCCCAATTCCTAAATTATAAATCCTGATGATTGACTTGTGACTCAAGACTCGTAACCCAGTACCATTTTATTTGCCTTTGTGGCTAATTTTAGTCAATCTTGACTAATTGGTTTTTAGAACTATATTTATAAAAAAATGGAGGAATAATGAAAAAATTTCTGATAGTTTTTCTCGTAATGTTTGTAATCTCAATACCTTCACTGGCCCTTATGCCGAAATTCGGATTAAAAGTTGGTATGGATAAACAAAGTTTTGAAGATTTGACGCTCTTTCCTGATAGTACTTACAATGATTCTCTTAGTGAATGGTGGCCTTCGATAGGGGTTTTAGTGGAGATAAGTCTTCCTCTGATGCCTCTTGCCCTGCGAGGCGAAGCCGATTACGCCAGGAAATCTGTAGGAGATAGTTCTGTAACGGATTTATGTCTTACTGTTTCCGGAAAATTCAGTGTTTCTCCGCCTCTTTCACCTCTGGGTTTCTACCTTGGAGCAGGACCATCCCTTCATATTTTAAGCTGGGAGGGGAACTCGGAGAATATATACGGTGCTCAAATCTATGCCGGAGTTAATCTCAAGCTGGGTTTAAGTATTTTCGGAGAAGTGGGTTACGGAATTATGTTCCCGAGTGAGGGTTCCTGGAGCCAGATTAACGCAAAGCTTGGAACGTACTTCTGAGGATTCTTCGAATCCAAGTTGAATAGTTAAATAGAAAAATAGTCAAATAGTAAAAAAGGCGATTGCACATGTAGTACATGTAGTTCATTTAAAGTTAAAAACAAAAAAACTACAGGTTCTACATTCCCTATATGTTAAAAAAAGTGGGGATGTAGGTGGTATTTCAAATAACAAAAAAAATCCTGTCAATTTTGTTAATCCTGTCTGATTGATTCTTAGAATCGGTGTATTTGCGAATTAGAGAATTGGTTAATTAGTAAAAAATAAAAAAAACTACAAGTACTACATGTTCTACATGTTAAAAAAATCTGGGATGTGGTATGGGTTTTAAACAAACAAAAATATAGTTTTTTCTTTTTTTTCTCTGTGTTCTCTGTGCCTCTGTGGCAAAATATTCCTACAGTATCAGCATTGCGTCGCCGTAGGAGTAGAACATGTATTTTTCTTTAATTGCTTCCGCATAACTGTTCAAAATCATTTCACGTGACGCGAAAGCCGAAACAAGCATAATGAGAGTCGAGCCCGGAGTGTGAAAATTAGTCAGCAGGTGGTCGACAATTTTAAATTCGTATGGCGGGTATATAAAAAGATCGGTTCGCCCTTCTTTTTTAGTTAGTTTTCCTTTTTCTGCTGTAGTTTCGAGGACTCTGACGGTTGTGGTTCCGACGGCAAACACGCTTCCTCCAGTCTTTTTTGTGTTGTTTATGATGGAAGCCGTTTCTTCTGTAATTATAAAGGATTCGCTTTCCATCTTGTGTTCTTCAATATTTTCTGTGCGAACCGGACGAAATGTCCCGGGACCAACATGGAGGGTAACTTCTGCGATTTTTACACCTTTATTTTTTAGCATATCCAGAATATTTTTATCGAAATGAAGTCCAGCCGTGGGTGCTGCCACAGAACCGTCTTTTTCCGCGTAAATCGTTTGATATCCTTCTATATCGATATCTTCCGGGGGGCGGGTTATGTAAGGGGGAAGAGGAATCATGCCGTAATTCAGAAGGTCGTTATCGATTCCCTCGAATTGCAGAGTCCTTTCTCCTGTGACTCTATCGAGACCTTTAACAGTGCATTTGATTTTATCGTTGATAGCTATTACATCGTTAATCTTAGCTCTCTTTCCCGGGAAAACCATTGCTTTCCATAAGTTATCCGGTCTTTTTTCGACGAGTAAAATTTCGACTTCTCCTCCGGTGGAGGTTTTGAAACCTTTGAGTCTTGCCGGAATTACTCTGGAATTGTTTACTACGATGCAATCGCCGGTTTTCAGGTAATCGGCAATATCGGAAAAATTCTTGTGTTCGATTTTGCCCGAATCTCTGTGTACGACCATGAGCCGGGACTTGCCCTTTTGTTTTGGGTACTGAGCTATGAGTTCACAGGGAAGTTCAAATAGAAAATCAGCTTTTTTCATTTGCCTATGCAGAATTTGGAAAATATGTTGTCCAGAACGTCCTCGGATGTTATTTCTCCGGTAAGTTCCCGTAGAGAGTTGATTGCTTCATCTATATCGAATGCAAGAAGTTCTAAATCTTTGTCTTTTTTTATGACTTCTAATCCATCACCAAGAGAATCTATTGCCTTATCGATTTTATTTTTCTGTCTCTCGGTCGTACAGGTAACTCCTTCTTCGAACCCAACAGGAATTATTTTTTCGATAAGCTTAACAATGGCTTTGTTTAACTTATCTATACCTGAGTGTTCTTTCGCCGAAACCCGGATGATTTCTCCGGGAAAAGGTATTTTATCTATTTTCTTTTTCAGGTCCGATTTGTTTAATACAGATATAAAAGGCTTATTTGATATCCTGTTGAATATTCCGTGGTCTTCTTTACTTAGAGGTACGGATGCGTCCATAATAAATAAAACTCCATCTGAAGAACGAACCATTTCCAGTGCCCTGTTGACTCCTATTTTTTCGACTTTGGATTCGGTATCTCTTATTCCGGCCATATCATGAAGAATAACCGGATAACCTTCTATATCGACCGCTCCTTCCAGGATGTCACGCGTGGTTCCCGGAATTTCGGTTACGATTGCTTTATCTTCCTGGAGTATTGTATTAAATAAGCTCGATTTACCGACATTTGGTTTCCCGACTATTGCAAGATTGAAACCATCCATAAGGATTTTTCCTTTTTTATAGGAAACGACCATCTCCCTCAATTTTTTTTCAGTATTTTTAATCTTTTTTTCTAATTTGCGGCTGTCAAAGGATAATATATCGGTTTCTCCGAAATCTAGTTCGGCTTCAATAATGGTTTTTATCTCAAGAAAATCATTTTTTGCTTTTTCGATTTCTCTCTGCAGTTTTCCGTTTAAATTTTCTTCGGCAATTAGTAATCCCTTGTCGGTTTTAGCCTCTATTACGTCTAATAATGCTTCAGCTTCCAGGAGGCTCATTTTGCCGTTTAAAAAGCTTCTTCTTGTGAATTCGCCTCTTTCAGCCATTCTTGCCCCGTTATCTACGAGTAATTGAATGACCTTCTTAGGAATTACAGCGCCGCCATGGGTTGATATTTCTACCATGTCTTCTCCCGTATAAGACGAGGGGCTTTTGAAAACGAAAAGTAGTACTTCGTCTATTTTTTTCTTGAGTTTGGGAATACTTACCCATCCGTGAACAATCGTTCCGCCTTTTGCTTTTTTCAGTTTTTCTCTTGGGGCAAAGATTTTTTCGACAATCGGGATAGCTTTTTTCCCGCTGACCCTGATAAGGGAAATGGCACCACGACCGATTGGAGTGCTTATACCGCAAATAGTGTCAGAGAATTCACTCATTTATTTTACTGTTAAAAAAAATAAAAATGAACAGAGAGGTTTATCTTATCTTTATTTCTTCAATTTTTAAAATCTCTTGACGGAGCTATAACCACTTTTTTGAGTTCCGTATCTCCGATTGTGTAAGTTCTTACGCCTTTTATTTCCGAAACCGCAAGATGAATCGAACGGCGGAGAGATGGCGGTAGTGGCTGGAATATGTACTCTCTTTTCGATCTTTTTACTTCCTCGGCGAAAGCTCTCGCTCGGGTAGTAAGAGTATGTTCTTTTTTCCTTCTGTAACTTGCAATGTCGATAACAAGCTCTATCGAGTTATCCTTTGAATGAATGATTCTTGATAAGAGATGCTGAAACGATTCCAGAGTTTTGCCCGACTTCCCGATCAGCATAGCGTCCATGTCTTTGGTTCTGATATCAACATAAAACTTGTCATTTTCTTTTTCGATTCTGATTGTCCCGGTGGTTCCGAGTTTTTCCAGCATTGTAGTTATTTCTTTCCTGACCAGGTCTTCCTTAGGCGGACTTTCTGGCGAATCTTCTTTTTTCTTTACTTTTAATCTTACCGGACTTTCTCCTTCGGAAGGCAGGATCTCCCATTCCATTTGTTCTTTCTCTTTAAGAGACAGTGTTTCCAGCCCTTTTTCTATTGCTTTTTCAAAGTTTTCCGCTTCGACTTCTATTTCCTGGTTAACCATATTGAACCTCCTTGGCCCTTTTTTGGATACTTGTTTGAACGACTAACATTAAAATATTGTAAGTAAGGAAATACAAATTTAAACCCGAGGGAAGGGTTAGAAAAATGAAGGTGATAAAAATGGGCATCATATAGGACATCATCTTTTGTTGCGGGTCCTGGTTTGCCGGACTCATGATACGCTGCTGGAAAAACATGGATATTCCGGTGAGGATGGGAAGTATGTAATAAGGATCTTTTATAGACAGGTCTTTTAACCAGAAGATAAATGGAGCGCCTTTTAATTCGATCGACGAATTCAAAACCTGAAATAGAGAAAAGAAAATGGGCATTTGCAAAAACATTGGCAGGCAACTTGAAAAGGGATTAAAACCCGTTTCACGATATAACTTCATCATTTCCTGATTCATCCTGGCGGAGTCATCCTTGAATTTTTTCCTTATCTCCTGCATTTTTGGCTGCAATTCTTTCATCTTGCCCATAGATTTTGTCTGGTGCATGGTGAGAGGGTAAAGAACAAGGACCAGGCATATTACGAATAAAATTATTACCACTCCGTAATTTTTTACGTACCTGTGAAGGAATTGCATAAAGTGATATATGAATTTCGCTATCGGTCTTATAATGGGCCATCCGAAAGATATTGCATTTTCCATTCCTTTCTTTGTAGATGCGAGCACCGGGTATTTAAGAGGACCGAAGTAGATGCGTGTATTATATTCTGCCCGGACGGAAACGACAGGGGCATTTGGCGATTTTTTCAAGGTAAATTCATCCAGATAATCCTCCGGTATTACTCCGCCGAAGAAATATTTGGTTTTATAACCAACCCATTCTATTACTCCGGAAACATCCTCATCCGAACCTTTGAATAAATCTCCTTTCTTTATATTGTAAGGTTTATTGCCGGCAGAGTATACGGTGCCGCTATAATAAGACTCGCGGGAGAATTCCTCCCCTGTATCGAAAACGCTTATATTATATAGATATTCCGATTCAGGAGAACATTCAAGAAAAACGAGATAGGTTGAATCTTTAAAAAGGTAAGTCTTGCTTAAAAGAACCGAATCCAGCATATAAGAAAAAATAACCTTCTTGTCCGAATTTTCATCTTCTACTTTTACGTCGAACGGGATTGGTAAGGTTGACACGGGTGTTTTTGCCGTAATGATTGAAGTTGAAAGTAAAGCTTGACTTCTGTCCGGGGAGAAAAGCATAACTTTATAATCTTTCAGATAGATAGAATCTATTACTCCGCCTCTGGAGGATAGATATACATCCATGAGCTTTGTGCTGATTTTAATATTTTTTGTACTATCCTCTGCTACGATTTTATCCTTTCCTGTCAGTAATTCGGGAAGTTTGTTTTCTTCGACCTTTTCAATCTTTTCTTCTGCTTCGATTTTCTCTATGGGCTCTTCGGGTACGACCTTTTTTTTGTTGGAAGCTGTATAGAATTGAAACAACAGCATAACAAGGAATATAAGAGTAAAGCCCAGTATCATTCTTCTTGAATCGTCCATTATTTGCCTCCGACGGGGTCGTATCCGCCTTTGCTAAAAGGATTGCAGCGCAGGAGTCTCCATGCACTTAAAAGTAAGCCTTTGAAGAACCCTTCTTTTTTTAAAGCCCCAATTGCGTACGAGGAACATGTGGGGTAGTATTTGCATTGCCTCGGAAAAAAAGGAGATATATTTTTCGAATAGAATTCCAATAATGATATTATCACTTTAGCCATAAGTTTTCCTTCGAACATATTTTATCGAAATCATCCTTTATTTTACCATAACCTTCCATTAAAGCCGATTTTCTCCCTTTTACGATATAAAACCCTTCTTTTAAGGAGGGATTGGCTTTTCTCACGATTTCCCGCAAACGACGCCTTAGTCTATTGCGATTCAATCCTCCTTTTATTCCACTTTCCATCCGGATGGAGAACTTCTTTTGCCTGTCTGGCAAATAGTGTATATTAATAAATTCACCCTGGTAAAAGAATCCTTTGCTGTAAACCTTTTCAATATCTTCCCTTTCTCTTATCAGCCACTTTTTGCCAAAGTTGAATTTCTTTTCCATTCCGGATTACAAAATCCTCAATTTAAAATTCAGACTATACTAATAATAAGAAGTATCGTAGTTGTCAAGCGTGCAATTTAATCTTATTTTGCCTCGAAGACACGAAGGCACAGAGAAAAATATAGTTTTTGTTTAAAACCCCACCCCTCTCACCAGATTTTTCACATGTAGAACATGTAGAACCTGTAGTTTTTTTGTTATTAACTCTATATGAACTACATGTTCTACATGTGTAACTATGTTTTTGTTTTTTTAACTTGAAACACGCAACTACAAATAAAAAAGGGGAGATTTCTCTCCCCTTTTTTATTTTTGAATATTGCTTTTTATTCCGTATAGAATTTATAAAGGATGGTTTCCGTTCTTTCCTCGCCTGGGTTCAGGATACAAGACGGGAAGTTGGGTTTATTCGGTGAATCAGGATAGTATTGCGGTTCTATGCAGAATCCGTAATGCTGATTGTATGCTTTACCGCCTTTACCTTTAAATCCATCAAGAAAATTTCCGGAATAGAATTGAGCTCCGGGCATGGTGGCGTATATTTCCATAGCTCTGCCGCTTTCAGGTTCAACAACTTTGCAAACAATAGAAAGTGGTTCATCTGACTTCGTTATAATGAAATTGTGGTCGTAGCCGCCGCTGAATTTTTTATCGACTTTATCTATACGTGAGCCGATTGCTTCAAGTTCTGGAAAGTCCAAAGGAGTACCTTCTGTACTTTTGATTTCTCCTGTAGGGATCAGTCCATTGTCTACGGGAGTATATTCCTTTGCGTTTAATTCTAACTTGTGCCCCAGTATGGTACCGTTGCCTTCTCCTTTTAGATTGAAGTAGGCATGATTCGTGAGATTGACGGGTGTTGCTTTATCTGTTTTAGATTTTAATACTATTTTTAGTTCATTGTTGTCGTTAAGAATATATTTTACAGTGTTTTCGAGATTTCCCGGATACCCTTCTTCTCCGTCTTTGCTGAGGTATGTAAATTCTACACCTGTTCCTTCATTTGATTTCAGTTCTTCCCCTTTCCATACTTGTTTTCCGAATCCTTTGATGCCTCCGTGGAGATGGTTTTCGCCGTCGTTTGTTGCCAGCGTATATTCTTTTCCGTCAAGAGTGAACTTGCCTTTTGCAATACGGTTTGCATATCTTCCCGCCGTTACTCCCAGATATGCGGCGTCATTGATATATCCCTCGAGGTTGTCAAATCCTAAAATAATATCAGCAAAATTTCCGGCTTTGTCCGGGACTTTAAGAGAAACCAGAGTGGCTCCGAATTCGCTAACTTTCAGCTCGATTCCATTGGAGTTCTTTATTGTATATAAATTGACTGGTTCCCCATCCGGTGTTTTTCCGAATTCTTCTTTTTTGACTCCCGAAGATGATGTTCCTTCAGCGCAGCTTAAGCAAAAGATGAGTGACGTAAACGGTATTAGTTTCTTACATAAGTTTAATTCCATTATTACCTCCTTTTTGTATACTTTATGGTTAAACTTAAAGATTAGTTTATTGGGATTTTCAAAAAAGTCAACCTCACTTGACAAAAAGATTTTAATGGGTTAATATTTTTTATGAACAAAAATTTAAGTCTGACTTACGGTAGAGAAAAAATAAATATGTCGATTCCTGAAAATTTTCTTGCGGGAGAAATAATCGAAACCAGGAAATCTTCCGGTACGATGACTGAAGCCGAAATGGAAGATAAAATGGAAGAGGCAATTAGAACTCCGCTCGATTCCCCGGGTATAAAAGAAATAGTAAATGGCAAAAAAGTCGGTTTGGTTATAAACGATGAATTTCGAGCAGGACTTCAGGAGTTAATCGTTTCGGTAATGATGAATGAAATATTCAAAGGCAGTCCGGAGAGTTTAAATGTTTTTATTGCCAATGGTACTCATGACCCCAGGATATATTGCAAAAATCTTCTTCCCTCTGTTAAAAAAATAATAAAAGGATTGAATAGAAAGGTTCGTATACTGATGAACGAAAGTGATGGAGGTGAGTATGTAAATTTAGGTAAAACTCCGTTGGGTACTGATGCTGAAGTCCTGAAAGAGTGGCTTGAAACAGAAGCAAGGATTTACGGGCATGAATCAAAGTACCATTACATGAATGGCTACAGCGTTGTTGATAAGCAGGTCTGTCCGGGGCTCTCTTCCCGCAGGACGATTGAGTCGACACATAAGCATGCACTCAAAGATAATCTTAGTGCGGCAGGTCGGATTATTTACCATGAAGACCAGAGAAGGAGAGAAAACCCTTTTGCTGAGGATAATAGAGATGTCAGATTGTTATCTGAGCGATATATCGTAAAAGATGGTAAACTGAAGGAAGTAAATAATGTCCCTGCGTTCCTTTTAGATATGTTTTCTACTAAATCAACAATCGAATGGATAGCCTCGGGGAATCCGGATGAGGTCTCAAAGCAGATGACAAAAGCAGTTGATTGTTTAGCTTCTTTTAACTTACCTCGTACTAAATATGTAGTTATTTCACCCGGAGGTCCCCCTGCCTGTAATGCGATCTACAGTGTTCAGAACTGTTTTGATATGGCATTGAAATATGCAATAGAAGAAGGAGGAGAAGCTCTGATTTTGGCGCCCTGTACAGGAAGCCTTGAACTTCCCGAAGAGGTGAGGGGTCTTGCAACAAGCGCGAAGTCGAAAGCTTTGTTCTGGGATAATCTTGTCAGGTTACGTAAAAAACCTCTTGCCGAGGCTACGGATTGGATCGATAAGAATTTCGAATTGTATCTCTGGAAGACGGATAGGGTGTTGAAGTTGATGTTGCAGCAAAAAGTCAAACTTTATCTATATTCGGAACTCCCGGCAGAAAAAATCGAACCGGGCGGTTTTATTTCTGTTGACAACCCAGACAAGTGGATTGCCGAAAGAGCGAAACGAGGGGATGGGAAGCTGTGGGTAATAGATGAAGGAAATAAATTATTGGTAATTCCTTCGGGTTAGGAAATAGTAAATTGGTGAATCGGTAAATCAGTAAAAAATATTCGTGCTATTTGTTGTTAAAATAAGCTTTTTGCCTTTGGCTGTTAGCTTAAAAACAAAAAAATCTGTGATCTTTGTGGTTAATTTAAGTTTCGGGTTACGGGTTTCGTGTTTCGGGATAAAAAAACAAAAATCCAAAAAATCTGCGTTTATCTGCGTCCCAATATCTTTGTGTCTCTGTGCGAGAAAAATTTAAGTTGTGGAGTTGGGTGTTTTTAAAACAACAAAATAAAAATCTTTGTGGTCTCTGTGTGTTTTTCCTTCTCTGTGTGCTCTGTGGTAAATGTTTTTTTATTTTTTTTAAAATACCCCCTTGCGCTTTTTTATGTTCTTTATATAAATTATCTTACTCCGGGGTGCCGGCGAATATATCACTACATATTTCGTGATATACCTCCTTGTTTACGTTAAAACGTAATATAACATATGCCCACCCCGGCTTTTATTTTTTTAAGGTCTTGTTATATTGCGTGATTATTCAAGTGTAAAATTGTACCCGGTCAAAAGAGAACCTCTAATAACATTGACGCCTGTATATGTGGTATCGGCTGTAGTATAGCCCTCTGCTGAAACGCTAATATTATATGTGCCCTTGGGAATCATAAGTTGGTATGTGTATGGATTTGTAGTATCCTGAGATGTAGAGTCCGTTAATGTTGTGAAAGTATCCAGAGCATTTGCAGCCGTACAGATGGCATATTTTACGGTGTCTCCTGAAGTATCTTTTACGATTCCCCGAAGAAATCCTGCAATGGACCTTTCGAATATTTTAAACCTGGGAGTAAGTTCATACGGCGATGATTCCCAGTTTATTGATTTTGAGGCGTCAAAGTCAATGACAAGCGTAATGTCTTGACCGGGAAGAACAGTGAAGTCTTCCTCGAGTTCATATGATATAGGTGTTCCTTCGGGAATAAAGAGCGAATCTTGTACGCTGTCTCTCACTACTGAATTTATCTGGGCAAGCGCAAGCAATACGCTGGTATAATCTCCTGGTTCGATTTCGACATACTCTCCATACCTTGGACTATACGTAAGAGGTGTATACTTCCCGCCGATAAGCCTTGCAATATCATACGAAAAAGGATAATCCACAAGAGTTGTAGTTCTACCTTCTGCATGCCTTATTGCTACTCCCATTATTGTTAAATATATGTGTTGTATATCTTGCGGGGGTGGTGCATCTATTAGCCATATTCTGATTTTGCCCTTGTCTTCTCCGCAACCGAGGATTAAAAAAAGAATAATCACTATCGATACGATTTTTTTCAAAGAAAGCCTCCTTTTGTTTAATATGACCCTTATGTTTGAATTATGGTTCCTTATAAATAAAGTTCTTTTCATATAATTAATGCCGGTTTTGATATGTTCAATATAATGATTTTTTTTAAATAGTCAAACCCCAGCGCGGCAAAGCCGCTAAATTCAAAAATCAAATATGAAAATGCAAAATTACAAATCAAAGTTCAAAAATAAACAAAAAAAAGAGAAACAACGAATTACACAAATAGCACGAATATTTAAAAAATAGATCTAATTTCATACATTACTAAAAAAATAAAAATTTATTTGTGTAATTTGTGCTATTTGTTGTTAAAAAATGGGTGGTGTGGGTTTTTGTTTTAAATAAACCTAACTAATGGGTCTTGACGAAAGATATATATGTCTTATATTGTTAGATGTATCTAACAATGGAGGTTAAAATGGATTTGACAAAGAGCAGGGAAGATTATCTGGAGGCTATATGCGAAATCTGTGAAGATGAGAAGGTGGCAAGGGTCAAGGACATTGCTTCGCGCATGGATGTTTCTCTTGCCAGTGTCAATTATGCATTGAAAGCTTTGAAGGGTGAGGGTTTGATAAAACATAAAAAATATGGATATATAGAATTAACCGCGGTAGGAGACAAAGTGGGTAAAGCTATTTATAAAAAGCATAAATTAATCAGGAGTTTTTTGATGAATGTTTTGAATGTCGATGAGAAAGTTGCGGATGAGGATGCGTGTGGCATCGAGCATGTGATTTCGGAAGAAACATTTGATAAAATGAAAAATTTTCTGCAGTCTAAAGAAGGTTAGAAAATTATGGTATCTCTTCTTGAAGCTAAGAAAGATGTGCCTCTTGTTGTCAAAGCGGTTATAGCAGGTGGCGGTGGCGGTAGAGGTAGAGGTAGGAGAAGGGGAGGCAGAAGGAGTGAAAGTAGAATGGTGGGTTTAAACTGGTGCAGAAGATTTTCCAATATGGGTATAAGGGAGGGGGCCGTTATAAGAAAGGTATCTGTTCAGCCTTTTTCCGGACCCGTTATAATCAGAATCGGAAATTGCGAAATTGCTATAGGTAGAGGAATGGCGAGCTCTATACTTGTCGAAGAGGTAAAAGATTGAAGAAGATTCTGTTGTTCGGAAACCCTAATGTCGGTAAGAGTGCGATATTTGCCCGACTTACCGGAGTACGGGTTATTGTTTCGAATTATCCCGGGACCACGGTTGAGTATCTATCCGGCAAAACCCGGATTGGCGGTGAGGATATAAAAGTTATTGATGTTCCCGGAACTTATTCTCTTGATCCGGACTCACCTGCGGAAAAAGTAGCTAAAAAATTTCTCGATAAGAGTAATCCGAAAGATACTGTAATTTTTAACGTTATTGATTCTACGAATCTTGAGAGAAATCTCAATTTAACTCTTCAATTGTTGTCTACCAGGTTTCCGGTTATGATTCTCCTCAATTTCTGGGACGAAACAAAACATAAAGGTATAACTATTGATGTTGAAAAGCTGAGCGAGATACTGAAAGTTAGAGTGATACCTACCGTAGCAATTACCGGTTATGGTATTCAAGAATTAAGAGAGGAGTTCGCCAATGCGGTACCTTCAGATTTTGATGCAAAGGGGAAGGATACGTGGAATGCAGTCGGTAAAATCATCAAGGAGACCCAGAGTATTAAGCATCACCATCACACTTTTTTGCAAGTACTGGAGGAAATTTCCACGCATCCCGTGATGGGGATGGTTTTCGCGGTTATTGTTTTATTTCTATCTTTCGCAGTTATACGTTTGATAGGGGAGGGTTTAATAGGTTTTGTTTTTGAGCCTGCCTTTGAAAATCTATGGTCTCCCGTTTTATTAAAATTTTCCGGTGTTTTAAATAATTATAAATTTTTGCACAAAATTCTTATAGGAGAATTGATTAACGGCAAAATCGATTTTTATCAGTCTTTTGGTGTCTTAAGCACGGGTTTGTTTATTCCGATAGTTGCGGTTTTACCCTATATTATCAGTTTCTATCTGGTTCTTTCTATTCTTGAAGATACGGGATATCTGCCCCGCCTTGCAGTAGTCTTAGACCGTCTTATGCACCAGATAGGTATTCACGGAATGGGTATTGTGCCGATGTTTCTCGCCTTTGGCTGCAATGTGCCGGGTGTTCTGGCAACAAGGATTATGGAAACGAGAAGGGAAAGGTTTATCGTTGCAACCCTTATGTCGATTTCGATTCCCTGTATGGCTAAAATTGCTATGGTATTTGGACTGCTCGGCAAATACGGGATCAGGGGAATTGCTCCTGTCTTCGTAACGTTGTTTTTGGTATTGGTTGTTGTCGGCAAGATAATGTCCAGGTTTGTTTCGGGCGAGAGTCCTGAGATATTTACTGAAATACCGCCGTACAGAGTTCCTTATTTCAGGGGACTGTTTAAAAAAGTCTGGCTCCGGGTCGGCTGGTTCCTTAAAGAAGCTCTACCGTTTGTCTTGATTGGTGTCTTGATTATTGATTTATTTTATATCTTCGGAGTTGTAGGTTTCTTATCGGAGTTTTTTGGACCTGTGCTCACGAAAATTCTGGGTCTTCCTGCGGAAGCTGTAGCCGCTTTAATTGTCGGGTTTTTACGTAAGGATGTGGCAATCGGTATGCTCGCACCGCTGGGTTTATCTATGGGGCAACTCGTGACAGCTTCTGTCGTTCTTTCGATGTATTTTCCCTGTGCTGCTACTTTCGTCGTACTGTTTAAAGAATTGGGTTTCCGGGATACGCTTAAAGCTTCGATAATAATGGTCGTTGCAGCTTTTTTCGTTGGATGGATATTGAATTTGATTTATTAACTTACAACTCATCACCACCGTGCTATTAGCCTTTTGCTTTTAGCATTAAAAACTCACCCCTCAACACCAAAAAATAATTAGCCATGGATTAACACGGGTAGACACTGATAAAAAAGTAAAAAATTTTTTGTTTAAAAACCTAACACACAGCACTAAATTTGTCTTACACAGAGTCGCAGAGACCACAAAAAAAGCACTGTTGTTTTTAACTAAATCCACCCCTAAATTTATATCAATTTTAAACATTGTATCTCCTCCGTGAGTTTTTATTTAAGTTTTTTTCCTACCACAAGCAAATTCTTTCCGGTCGGCGGTGGGATAAGTGTTTCAAAAAAACGCATTGGCGGTACAACTAATTTATCGTAGAGAAGAATATTCGTTTTATTAGTTGTTGTTTTTTTTAGAAGAATAAAGACAATATACCAGGATATCGTTCCGGCAAAATCAAAATATCTAATTTTTTCGATTGAAAAGCCACTGTCTCTAACAATATTTTTAAGTCCTTTTTTACAATACCTGCGGAAATGACCTATTTTTTTATCGAATTCGCTATATAAACATGATAATGCAGGTGCGAGAATCAGGATGTGTCAGTTTTTTTTAATGGTTTTGTAAGCGTAAGTTAATTCTTTCTTATCATCTTCTATGTGTTCTAAAACGTTTACATAAAGAACGGAATCAAAGACATTTAAGAATTCTTGGTGTTTTTCCCCGAGATAGGTATTCATGGTTGTAACGCTCTCGTTTTTTTTAAATTTATCCGAAAGCAATGGATACATGTTACCGGAAGGTTCGAAAGCAAATATGCGTTTTATGCTTTCTTTGGCAAGGAAATAAGTGAAGTTGCCGTTTCCTGCGCTAATTTCCGCAACAATGTTTCCGAGATATGGTTTGAATATTTCTATAATCCATTTGTAGTAGTTCCTGGCAACGGTCAGGTCTTCTAAATCTTTTCCGAAATACTGCTGCTTTTGAGCCGCGTTCAACATTTTGCTTTTGAAGAAAGAATTATTGATATTAAGTTTGTATTGGATTTCTCTTTTATGTAACTTTTGGACAATCTATCTCCTTTACAAATATACTTAAAAGATTCGAAATCGTAATGTAGTTAACTTTTATTTTTAAACTTTAAAACGAAGAACATTTTTACGCCTCGGAGCCAGTCTTTCCATGAAATCTTCTTTCCGTCTATCTGGGAACGGGGATGGTAACTGATGGGAACTTCTTTTATCTTTCTCCCGGAAAGGAGCGTTTTAGCGGTAAGCTCGGCTTCCAGTTCGAAACCATTAGCAATTATGTCGATATTTTTGATGAAATCGGAAGGTAGTAATTTATAGCAGGTGTAAGCATCCGTTAAATTACTTTTAAATATAATATTGGCTACCCAGGTGATAGAAACTCTCCCTATATAGAATAGCCAGTTGTCTTTATTGGCTTTTCTAAGAAGTCTCGAACCGAAGACGACGTCTGCTTCCCTGTTTAACAGAGGTTCCAGTAATTTGGGATACTCATCCGGGTCGTATTCAAGGTCGGCATCCTGAATTATTACATAATCGCCTTTTGCTACCGAAAACCCTTTTTTGATTGCCTGTCCTTTCCCCATATTTTTATCATGATGCAGAACTTTTATATCGATGTTACCTCTCTCTTCTTTGACTATATCGCGCAGCAAATCTTTCGTCCCGTCGTTTGACCCGTCGTCTACTATAATTATTTCCTTGTCGACAGGAGCCTGCTTTACTTTTTTGATTACCTTTCGGATTGTATTTTTTTCGTTATAAACCGGTATTATAACTGTTAACTTCAATATTATCCTCTCAATAAATACATTAAATTTCTTATTGTATTTGGACTTTATTATAAGTAAATTTTATTGATAGTCAAGAAGAGATGATGTATCTGGTACACAAGCTGGGGGAAAACAGAACAAATGTGTATCTTTATACTCGCCACCTTTTCCCTTGACTTCTGTTGTATAATTATTAATTTCTGGAAGATTTATGGAATATTCGAATGTCGGGATTGTAGGCGCAGGAAATTGGGGTACGACGCTTGCCTTATATCTTAATGCCGAGGGCGCAAAAGTCACGCTTTTTGAACCCGTCGAAGAGAGAGCCAAAAGTCTGAAAGATCACAGAGAAAATAAAGAATTCCTGCCGGGATATAAGATTCCTGGAGATATATCGATAACGAAAGACCCTCTGGAGCTTTCCGAGAAATCGGACTTTGTCTTTTTCGTTCTTCCCAGCAATGCTTTGAAGGAGGTTGCCTCCTTGTTCGTAAAATATATAGACAGCGATAAAATCGTTGCGAGTTTTAGCAAAGGCGTAGACCCCGATACTCTCCGGAGAATGTCCGAGATAATAGAGGAAGCAATTCCTTCTCAGAAAGGAGAAATTACGGCTGTTTCCGGTCCTTCGATCGCAAGAGAAATTATCAAAGGAGTTCCGACTTCTCTTGTGGCGGCTTCGCCTGATTTGAGGAAAGCGGAAATTGTCCAGGAGAGACTTTCGGGCGACAGGATGAGAGTTTATACCTCTTCGGATATAGTGGGAGTCGAGCTTGGCGGAGCTTTTAAGAACGTTTACGCTATAGCTTCGGGTATATGTGATGGGATGGGGCTCGGTATGAACGCTAAAGCCGCTCTTATGACAAGGTCTATGGCTGAACTTTCTTTGCTTGGAGAAGAAATGGGCGGCAAGAGCGAAACGTTTGCCGGGCTTTCAGGTTTCGGTGACCTTATCGTTACTTCGTTTTCTCCTTATTCGAGGAACAGAACCGTTGGTGAACGTTTGGGTAGAGGCGAGAAGTTGGATAAAATTCTCGGGGAGATGGCGGAAGTTGTGGAGGGTATAAGAACGACCGAATCTATTTGCAAGCTTTCCAATGAGTACGGAGTTAATATGCCCGTGGCGTGGGAAGTCCATTCTGTGTTGTATGAGGGGAAAAGTCCTTTCGATTCCATGAAAGATTTAATGAGAAGAGAATTAAAAAGGGAGAGGAAAAAATGAAAAAAATGTTTTATACAATTAGAGAAGTTTCCGATTTAATTGGTGAGAACGAATCAACTTTGAGATTCTGGGAGGGAGAGTTTAAGGATATCAGGCCAAGAAGGAGTACCGGAGGCAAAAGACTTTATGCTGATTCCGATATCGAATTGTTGAGAAAAATCAAATATCTGTTACGGAAAAGAAAGCTTTCCATAGAAGGAGCAAAGGAACATCTCGCAGGTAAGACGGAAGAGCTCGATATAATCGAAAGATTGGAAGAAGTGAAGAGAGTGCTTGAATGAGGAAATTGGAAATAAAAAACGCCCTCGTATCCGTTTATAACAAGGAAGGGATAACCAGTCTTGCCCGTGAATTGGATAAGGCGGGTGTTAATATTATTTCAACTTCCGGAACATATAAAAAGCTCACGGAGGAAGGAATAAAAGCAAAGAAAGTTGAAGATATAGCCTCCAGCCCGGAACTGCTCGACGGCAGGGTGAAGACCTTGCAGCCAGAAATTTTCGCATCGATTCTCGTGAATAGAGAAAAAAAAGAGCATCTTGCCCAGTTGAAGGACCTGAATCTTGAACCTATAGATCTTGTTGTTGTAAATCTTTATCCTTTTAAATCGGGGATAGACAAAAATCTCTCTGATGATGAAATGATAGAGTTGATAGATATCGGAGGTGCTTCTTTGCTCAGGGCGGGTGCTAAAAATTATAAATTTTGTCTTGTTCTCACCTCTCCCGAAGATTACGGTATTTTCCTTCAGGAATTCAAGAAAGGTAAAGGTAGTATTTCTCTGGAATACAGAAAAAAACAGGCAGAGAAAGCATTCAGGCTTCTTTCTTTTTATAATAAAATGATAGCGGACTATTATATAAAATCATTTGAAGAAGAAAAAGAAGAATTTCCTGATTTCTTATCTCTTGATTGTAAGAAAGTGATGGATCTCCGCTACGGAGAAAATCCTCATCAGAAGAGTTCAGTTTATCGCTTGACTGACGAGAAAATAAGTCTGGTGGATGCAAAACAGCTGTGGGGTAAACCCATGTCCTACAACAACTGGATGGACACCGACGGTGCACTTGGACTCGTATCCGAATTCGGCGAACCCTGTATTGCTATAATAAAACATGCGTCACCCTGTGGTGTAGGTATAGCGGATAATGTGCCGGAAGCATTTAGAAAGGCTCAAAGTTGCGACCCGCTTTCCGCATTCGGAGGGATTATCGCTTCGAACAGGGAGATTGATATGGATACTGCCAGTGCTATATCGGAGTCATTCTTTGAGGTTATAATAGCTCCCGGTTATACGAAAGACGCTCTCGGCAAGCTTAAAGAAAAAAAGAATTTACGCGTGTTGGAAGCTAATGCCGGGCTGTTTTCTCCTCTGGATTATAAGAAATGTTATCCTGTAATCGGAGGGATTCTGATTCAGGAGAGTGATTCGTCTATCGAACCGTATTCAAAATGGGTGGTTGCCAGTAAAAGAAAACCTGCAAAAGAAGAGTTGAGGGAGCTCGATTTCGCATGGAAAGTGGTAAAATGGGTCAAATCAAATGCCATTGTGCTTGCTAAAGATTTGAAAACAATCGGTATCGGAACGGGGCAGCCTTCCAGGGTCGATTCCGTGGAAATTGCTGCCAGTAAAGCAAAAAAGCACGGGCATAATCCGGAAGGTTCGGTTATGGCTTCGGACGCTTTTTTCCCGTTCAGGGACTCCATAGATAAAGCGAAAGAGGCAGGTGTAACTGCCATTGTCGAGCCGGGCGGGTCTGTCAGGGACAAAGAAGTTATCGATGCGGCGAACGAGCACAATATAGCACTTTTGTTTACCGGTAAAAGACACTTCAGACATTGAGATTTTGAATAAAAAAAATACCACAGAGAACACCCCGATACGGTCGTTCCTCCATACAGGGCAGGCCCAGTGGAATAGAAGTTCTGGCATGATGAGCTCCTATTCCATAGGGCAGGCAGAGAAAAGAGTGCTCACCGAGGACATAGAGATTTAGTTTGTTTTTAATAAAAAAGGAGAATGGATTATGAGGATAAAGTTAATTTTTTTAATTATGGTAGTTTGTATACTTACGGCAAATGTTTGTTTTGCCGAGGATGATGTTGCGGCGAAGATTACTCCTGCTGCCATAGATGAACGAATAGCAGAAATCAGGATGGGTGACATCATCGTAAAGACTACGCCGGGCGCAGACGTTAAGGTCGAACAGGTACGTCATGAATTTTTATTCGGTACAGCGATTACGGATAATCTTGCGGAAAAATCCGGAAACGCAATGTCGGATAAAGACAGAAAGATGTTTCTTAAAATCCTCGAAGAAAATTTTAACTACGCGGTACATGAAAATGCCTTAAAATGGTATGATACCGAAGTAGAATATAAGAAAGTCGACTATTATCTGGCGGATAGAATATATGAACTATGTAAGGAACGCAACATACCCATGCGTGGTCACTGCCTGTTCTGGGCAAAGGATAAGTACATTATGCCCTGGTTAAAAGAACTGGATACTGACGAGCTTCGTGCGGCAGTCATCCGTCGTGCAACCGATGTAACAAAACATTTTAAAGGCAGAATCGAAGAATTTGACCTGAACAATGAAATGATAAATGGCGACTTTTTCCGCCGGCGACTCGGGTACGGTATCATTAACGAAATGGCTTATGCCGCCAAGACAGGAAATCCTGATGTAAAATTATATGTAAACGATTATGGTGTCCTTGTCGAAAGAGGTTTTAACGCAGATTCGTACATAATGCAAATAGAGAATCTTCTGGCGAATGGTGTTCCAATCGATGGTATCGGATGCCAGGCGCATTTCGTTACTTCCGATAAAAACGATTCTACCGGCATGGCTGTTACTACTTCGGGAAGGGTTCAGAAAACTCTCGATAAGCTCGCCAAATTCAATCTGCCTATCAAGATTACCGAATGTCTTGTTTCTGCAGATACGGAAGAAGGCAAGGCAGAGGAACTGCAAAGATTTTTCCGGATTTGTTTTGCGCATCCGAGTGTCGAAGCCATTGTTATGTGGGGTTTCTGGGAGGTAGGACACTGGGTGCCGGAGTCGGCTATGTGGAAAAAAGACTGGACTCCCACGAAGCAGGCTCTCGCTTACCGCGACCTTGTTTTCAACAAGTGGTGGACTGAAGTGTCCGGAAAAGCCGATAATAAAGGTATCTACAAAACTCGTGCGTTTTACGGCGAATATTCGATTACCTCGGGCGGAGAGACAAAAAAAGTGACTCTTAGTAAGAAGGATAAATCGATAGAAGTTAGTTTTAAATAACGGAAATTTTATAAGTTGCCGATTACTGCAATTCGCATGATTTCCGATGAATGATAAGTGAAATAAACTCTTGATTTATTCAAGATTTTCTTTAAGAATATGGAGGTTTATATTAATAATCGATACTTGCTGAATTCCAGATTGGGTTTATCGAATAGAATAATCTCAAGGTTCAAAATCCTTTTATTATTGGCATTTTCTGTTTGTTTGTATGCCGATTCGGTTTCGGTTGTGGTCGTTGGCGACATAATGATGGGCTCCGATTACCCGGTCAAAAATCTCCCGCCGGATAATGGAAAGAAGCTGTTCAATAACGTTAGTTCGACTTTGATGGATGCCGATTTGACGTTCGGCAATCTTGAGGGCACGTTGCTTGAAGGCGGTGTTTGTACGAAAAAGGTTGAGAAAGGGCGGTGCTATGCATTCAGAACTCCGCCCGGGTGGGCTTCCAACCTGGCAGATGCCGGTTTTGATTTTTTGAATCTCGCAAATAACCACATGAATGATTTTGGCGCAGGTGGTATTAATGGAACTATCAAAGCTCTGGCTGATGCCGGTCTGCAGCACGGTGGGGCTTACAAAAAGGTGGGGCAATTTAATGTCAGAGGTAAAAAGATTGCAATAGTTTCTTTCTCGACGTCTCCTAACGCAAATTCCGTTCTGGAAATCGAGAAAGCTCAGCAAATAGTATCAGAACAGGCTAAGCTTAGTGATATTGTTATAGTATCGTTTCATGCCGGTAGCGAAGGATTGAAAGCTTTGCATACCTACAATAACCCTGAGTACTTTAATGGCGCACCTCGAGGCAATGTAGTTAAATTTGCACGAGCAGTTGTTGACAGCGGAGCAGATTTTGTCTGGGGTCAAGGTCCTCATGTACCCCGGGCGATGGAAATATACAAAGACCGGCTAATTGCGTACAGTCTCGGGAATTTCTGCACATGGGGATTTAATCTTATAGGGGAACTCGGTTATGCTCCGATACTGAAAGTGGAAATGGATTCATCCGGTGTTTTTGTAAAAGGCAATATTTTTTCGGCGATTCAGGGAACATATAAATCTCTTGAACTCGATTCGGAGAGCCATGCGGCTAAATTGATGAAAAAGCTGTCCGAGGAAGATTTTCCGCGATCGGCACCTGTTATTACGGATAATGGTGAAATTCATCCGGTTAAATCACGATGAATTTCGAAAATCTTCGAGTTTAAATTTTGATTTTTTTAAATAAATGAGTATGATTTTTTTTATGAAGATTAAACACATAAAGATACAGTCTTTTTGTGTTTATTTGTTACTTTTTGTATGCAGTTCACTTGAGCCGATATACGCAGCGGAAACTTCGAATACTCATATCTGGGAGACCAAGGAAATTATCCTCAAAGCGGAAAAGCATTATGATAATTATTATAAGGATGTGCAATGCTGGGTAGAGCTTAAAGGGCCTCACTTTTCCAAACGAGTTTACGGTTTCTGGGATGGAGATGATGTTTTCGTTGTACGTATTGTAGCGACAGGACCGGGTAAATGGAAATGGAAGAGCGGCTCGAATCAGAGGAATGATAAAGGACTTAATAACCAAACCGGTGAGTTTCAGGCAATTGCCTGGACTGAAGAAGAAAAATCGCAAAACCCTGATAGGCGAGGGTTCATTCGTTCATCGGCTAACGGACATGCATTGCAATACGCAGATGGTACTCCATTCTTTCTCGTTGGCGATACCTGGCTTGCGGGAACTACCTGGCGGCTGCCTTATAGAGGTGTTGCTGCACCGGAGAATTATGTGCCCGGACCCGGTATAGGTTTCGAAGATGCTGTAGCCTACCGTAAGACACAAGGTTACAATTCCGTAAGTATGATTGCCTGTTTTCCGAACTGGGAGTCGGATTGCAATCCCAGCACTTATGCGGATTCAAATGGCATATATCCGAGGAATGCGTGGGAGAAATTCGACTATTACACCGAAGAAGGAAAATTGACCGCGAAAAATATGAGGGATGAATATGGTAACAGGCCTTTTCAGATGTTAACCGAACATAAGGGCGTTGCCGATTTTGACCGTATCAACCCCGAATATTTTAAAAGCCTGGATAAAAAAATGCAGCATCTATCCGACGAAGGCTTCGTACCTTTGCTTGAGACCGTAAGAAGAGATGTCTGTCCTTCCTGGAAGGCTTATTTTGATTTTGACGAATCGTATGCGCGGTACGTTCAGTATTTAATCTCAAGATACGGTGCCTACAATATAATATTCAGCGGGATTCATCTCGACTGGATTCCGAAAGAGTACAGCCTTACTGCGGATGAGTTTAACGAAGCATTGACTTATCATTTAAAGAAATATGGTCCCTTGCCGTTCGGTCAGCCTCACACGACATTAATCAACAATTCCACATATTCTCAGTTCGGTCATGGTAAAGATTGTCCCTGGCTAACCATGCACAGCGTGGGAAACAAGCCTCGTGACCACCGCGTTTCCGATTCCTTGCAGATACTTTTTAATCTAAGACCACCTTATCCCGCCATTAATTTCGAACCGTATTATACGGGATGGGACCATGAAATAAACATGCCGAACGGCGAACATCCCCCTGCCAATTCCGCCCGTGACAACTACTTCTCACGCGCACAGATGTACGGTTCCGTTCTTTCCGGAGGACTTTCCGGACACGTTCACGGCACGTCCGCGTATGATATTACGACGACCGGAGAACCTGACGGGATGAGACATCATTTCTGGGACGCGCTAAAGTTCGAATCGGGCAGTTATATGCAGCATCTACGCGCATTTGTTTTATCTGAGGGCAAGAAATACCAGCAACTGGAGCCATGTTTAAAAAATATACATCCGCAGAAAGCGCCGGACAGCCCGGAAAAAGGTCTGGACGGCTGGTCGTATATGATGTGTACTCCGGCAAAAGATTTTGCACTTCTTTATTTTGAGAACCAGGCGGTGCTGCCAACGTTAAGCGGGTTTAAAGCGGATAAATCATATAGCTTTCAGTGGTTTGACCCCCGTAATGGGAAATGGGAAGAAAGAGTTGCCATCAAGACTGATAAAGAAGGAGTGTTGACGTTACCGTCATTTCCCGATGGAAAAAATCCCTCAACCGCAGACTGGGCTGCCAGAATCGTTATTGGTGAATAGGTATTAATTATGTGAGAAAATATGGCGAAAATAGTCGGACAAAGAGGTGCGGCAGGATACGCGCCTGAAAATACTCTCCTCTCTTTTCAAACTGCTATCGATATCGGATGTGATGCAGCGGAATTGGATGTGAGATTGTCAAAAGATAATAAGGTCGTTGTGATTCATGATGAGGAAGTATCCCGGGTTACCGGTTGTGAGGGGTTCGTTAATGAGATGACTCTGGCGAAATTGAAAAAACTAAATTGCCCTGAAAAGCAGAAAATACCGACTTTGCAGGAGGTCGTTGATTTGTGTAAGGGGAAGATTGGTCTCCTGATAGAGTTGAAAGCACCAGGGACTCCGGAGAAGGTCAATCGCATAATCGTAAAGAATAAAATCGTGAAAGATGTCGCCGTGATTTCCTTTAATTTCGATTTGCTCCGGGAGATTAAAAAACTAAATCCGAAATTAAAGGCGGGTCTATTGTTCGAAGAGTGTTCCGAAGAAATATGGAAATTAACAGAAGAGATTCCGGTCGATTTTATCGGTCCGCGGGGAGACATCGTTACTAAAGGGATTATCGACAGAGCTCATAAAATGGGTAAGACCGTATATGCTTACAATGTCAACGATAAAAATGCCGGAAACGAACTTTTGTCTTTAGGCGCGGATGAAATCGGCACGTACTTCCCGAAACTGTTTATCGGTTTTTAAGCTCACTGAAGATTTACTACTTGCGTGATGAAAAATAAAAAATATTAATATTTACGAAGGAGAATATTTATATGACAATATTCGAAACCATTATAGTCGCAATAGTGGAAGGGCTTACGGAATTTCTGCCTGTTTCGTCTACTGGACACATGATATTGACGTCATCGGCTCTGGGAATCGAAAACAGTTATTTCTTAAAAACATTTGAGATATTCATTCAAATAGGAGCCATAATGGCTATCGTGTTGATATATACAAAACGTTTTTTGAAAAGTTTTGAGATATATAAAAAACTTTTCGTCGCGTTTTTGCCTACGGCTCTCGTCGGATTTTTAGCTTATAATTTTATAAAGGAATACCTCTTCAGTCCTGTTGTTGTATCTATTTCGTTGATTTTAGGAGGAATCGTTTTGATTTTAATAGACAAAAAGATGGTAAGCAAAGTTTCCGAATACGAAAAAGCCGAAGATGTTTCCGTCAAGAGAGCTTTTTTTATAGGATTAGCTCAATGTGTTTCGATGATTCCCGGTGTATCGAGGGCGGGAGCTACGATTGTGGGGGGCGTGTTTAACGGATTGGATAAAAAACAGGCGACAGAGTTTTCGTTTTTACTTGCCGTTCCGACTATGTTTGCCGCGGCAGGTTACGACCTTATTAGAACGCCTCTGGAATTCAACAGTCATGAAATATTTTTGCTGGCAGTAGGTCTTATTACGGCATTTGTTTTCGCGTGGATAGCGGTAAAGGTTTTTCTCGTTATAGTAAAGAAATACGGATTCGCCTATTTCGGCTGGTATAGAATATTGATTGGACTGGTATTTTTAATTCTTATTTTAAAGAAAGTTATTTAAAAGAATGTTTGGTGAGAAAAACATTTTCAAAGGTGACCTTGTTGATTGCAAATCTCCACCCCGACCCCCTTGACAGAAATAGAAATAATATTATAATTATAATTATGATGTAATACAATATATTACATTGAATTACAATCAAAAAGAGAAAAAGGGGGAAATGGATGGCCAGTGTAAGGTTGCCAAAAAAATTAGAGTCGGAAATAGAGAAAATTGCCCGAAAAACCGGGGTAACCAAGACTCAAATTTTCAAAGAAGCTATCAGCTTGTATCTGGCGGAGGTGAGAGGATGCTATATAGCATTGGAGAGACTGCATGATAAAAAGGCAAAATATTATACTTTAGAGGAAGTAGAAAAAGACCTTGGCGTATAAGGTTGTTGTTCATGAAGCCGCAAAGAAGGAATTGCAAGAGCTGGATCCCGGGGTTGCAAAAAGGATTACAAAGAAGATAAGGCAGCATCTTATAAAAGCTCCTGCAGACCTTGGAATCCCTTTGCGGGGTGAGTTTGCCGGTTTGTACAGATATAGAGTAGGAGATTGGAGGGTAATCTACTCGATTGCCTTCGCGCAGGAGACCATAATAATTCTTCGGGTAGAACATAGAAGGATAGTATACGAGAACAAATAACTATATTTTAGTTCGTCGTTCCTCGTTCATAGTGAGTAGAGAGTAGATAGAAGTTAGCAGTTGGCAATTAGTAGTTAGTTAAAACAAAAAAAATCCTGTCAATCCTGCCTGAAATTTTAGATTTTTCGAATCTAAGTTAAATTGTCAAATCGGAAAATTGTTAAATAGTAAAAACAAAAAACTAAAATTCCTACATATCCTACATGTGTTCAAAACAGCTCTTTGCTTTTAGCCTTTCGCTGTTGGCTTAAAAAAAATAAAAAATCCGTGTCTATCCGTGTTAATCCGTGGCTATTTTTATAGTTAGTGTGTTAGTGGGTGGGTGTGTCCTGCTTCAGTTGGAAATTGACAAACGGGTTAATTGGAATAAGTTGGGAAGA
>CAZGBM010000025.1:0-24796 GCA_964523975.1 uncultured bacterium
AATATTCCCTTAATGCCTGTATTATAGGCAAGGCGGCGGCTCTTAGTGCGGAAGGGAAAGAAGCAATAACAGTTGTAATAACTCCCAGAAAGAAGGCACGGATAAAGAATACGGGCATAATCCTGCCATAAATATGGGAACTCATAGGAATATTAAATCCTTCCAGGGCTCCTGTCGGTATAGGGATACCGACATTTTGAAGTAACAGAGCGCCTATAAGGCCTATAAAACATCCTAAGATTCCACCAAGTAGTCCAATCCAGATGCCTTCACTAAGAAAGATTCCTACAATTTGCAATTTACCGTATCCTATTGCTCTCATCGTACCAATTTCCTTTTTTCTTTCCCAGGTAGAAACCATCATCATGTTCAGAATACCGAAAAGAGCAAGTATCAGAAGTATTCCTCTTATAAAGCCGGTCGCGCTTTCCTGCATCCCTCGGATGCCGAGTATATCTTCCATATAATGAGAATATGGGAAAACTTCCACATCGAACTCAGAGAGCTTATTTACTAGTGAATCCACAATAGTTTCGGTCTTTTCGGGGTCTTTTAGAATTATCGTAAACTCGGATACGGCATCTGTGCCTATTAAATCTTGCAATATATCAAGAGGTACAAAGATATTGATTTTTTCGAAATCCGAGAAACCAATTGAATATATTCCTGATATTTCGAGGTCTATAACATTATGAGTTTCATAAGTAGTTCTGCTGTATAGAAAAACAATGCCGTCAATCCCCGTCTTTAGAAGAGAAGAAAGCTCTTTGCCCAACAACACTTTATACTCTCCTTCCCCGGGAATATTACCTTTCACGTTTTTTTTCGTTAACAGTCCGAATTTTGTCTCCTTTATAAGATCCAGACCATTTATTAAAACCGGAGACTGTTTCCCCGCGTAAGAAATCAATCCTCCGGCTTTTAGTCTGGGATAAATGGCTTCGATTCCATTTATTTTTTTTATACTGTCTTCTATTGCAGTAAAATCGCGAAGCAGCAAATTATTAATAGGTAGACGGTCGGATTCTCTGTCGTAACCCGTCTTGTGAATCTTTATATGTCCTACACCCATCTTAATGTAATTTTCTATCACATCGCTCCACTGCCCTTCTCTAAGAACATCGAATAGAATAATAACCATGACTGCAACAGCAACGGTAAACGAATTTATCAAAGTCCGTTTTCTGTTTCTTCCTATATTTCTAAAACCCAACTTGAATATGTTCATAGCGTCTTCCTCAAAGCATCAACAGGCTTCATTCTCACAATGTATAAAACGGGATAAAATGACCATAGAACAGCCCAGATAACGGCAAAAACAATATGACCAAGCCATTTTAGCGGTACAATCTTGGGATAGAGATTCCCTGACATATAATCCATCACTCCCCCCACCTCTCCTAGAGTAATTCCTCCTTTCAGCAAAAACCTGATAATAATATAAGAACAACCTGTACCAATCAAAGTACCAATCAAAGAAACAAAAATTATTTCAATAAGTATCATCTTTGTAACAAAAATACGTGAAGCACCTATTGAACGGAGTGTTCCTATGTCATTCTTTCTTTCAAGAACGCTCGTAAGAACCGTATTCATGATAATACCCGCGACGAGTATCAAGATTATTGCCGCGAAAATATTCATTTTAAAATCGGTAACTTTGAAAAGATCTTCGATATTCGTCAGCCTCTCTTTCCACGAAGTTATTTTAAAATCAGGAAAGACTTTTCGTAATTCTGCCGCGTAATCATCAGCTTTCCAGAAATCCTCGAAGTTTATCTGAACAAGTCTTACTTCTCCCTTATCCCAACGCAGCAGCATTCTAGCGAGGTATATAGGAAGTAAAAGACCCTTGCCGTTTCTAATACTGCGGTAATTTTCAGCTGTACTGTCTACTTTTGCTGGAACCACGCTAAGGCCACCGTAACGGTCGCTCCCGAAAAGAATAACGGTGTCGCCGACTTCGGTATCGAGCATTTTTGCCGTTTTCTCTCCAATGATCGTACCGGAAATATCATCTTCCGAACCCACCGCAGTTTCTATTGAAAAGCTGTCTTTAACAACCATAGCCGGACTGAATATTTTGCCAGATATTGTTGCATCAGGTATTATTTGTGAGATTTTTTCTTTGATGCTTTCATATTCTTCTATCGAGTGAACGGCAAACTCGAGAGGTTCGGCTTGTGCCGGTTCGAAGACAATCATCCCTTGCTGGTTCAACATAAACCTCAAAGCGGAAATTTTAAACCCCTCTCCGATACCATCCATTGTTTGCATCGCGATCGTAGAAATTGCAATACAAACGGCAATAACCAGACTTCTTCTGAAGTATTTTATACTATTTCTTATTGCGGTTTTGAACAACATCTTTTACAATCCTTCCGTCACGAAGTTCCAATTTTCTGCCGGCTATTTTAAAAAGCCTCGGATCGTGAGTTGAGAAGACGAACGTTACACCTTCGGTTTTATTCAGTTTTTCCATTATTTTGATAATTTGCATTCCTGTTTCTGAGTCGAGATTTGCGGTCGGTTCATCCGCAAAAACGATGTCCGGTCCGCTTACAAGTGCACGAGCTATGGCAACCCTCTGGCGCTGTCCTCCCGAAAGTTCATCCGGTTTATGAGAAGCTATATCGCTGATGCCTGTTTCTTTCAATATTCTTTTAGTCCGTTTCTCCCTGTCCGCCTCTTTTTTGCCTTTCAATATAAGAGGAAGTTCTATATTTTCGAATGCCGTGAGAACGGGTATCAGGTTAAAAGTCTGGAATATGAAACCGACACGCGTTTTTCTTATATTTGTAGCTTCACTTTCCGAAATACTGCTTACATCGTTGCCCTCAAAATAAACTTTTCCGGAAGTAGGCAAATCGAGAAGACCCATAAGATTCAACAATGTCGTTTTACCGCTGCCGGAAGGTCCGGCAATAACCGCGAACTCGCCTTCCTTTATGGAAAATGAGACCTCCCTGATGGCATGGACTGTAGTTTTTCCTAAAGCATAATCTTTTTTCACTTTTTCCAAATTTAAAAGCATGTATCCTCCTTAGAGAAAATACCTGAATTCAAGAAAAAGACTATTTTTATATGTGATAAAGTCAAATTCTCTTCCTTTTAAAATTCTTATATAATTCAAAGAAATAAGAGCGTTATCAAAATGAGTGGAACTCAAAGAAATCCCTACGAGCCCGCTCTTCCACTGGGGGTGAATCAAAGAAAACAAACCAATTCCGCTTGTCTTATCCTTTGTCCATTGAAGCATCGAGTATATATAATGTCTTCCGGTATATCCCCAGTTCAAAAATTCGATTAAAGCCGCATCATCCAGTGCGTCATACTCGTCCGTTGTAAGGCCCGGCGGATTATAAAAGTACTCGCTTTGTATATAAAAATTACTGCCAATAGTTTTATTGAATCCTACGGTAGAACCTAACGAGAAATCTCCGTCAGAATACTCCAAAGAATGGTCCGAAAATATAGTAAAACCGGAAAGAGAAAAACGGACCCCCAGTCCCGTAAAGACAGCATCCCTGCTAAAAATAAGCGGGAAATGAGATTCGATCCCGGACGTGAAAAAAGTAAACCTGAAACCAGCTTTGATACTGTCGATATCCGGGAGATTGTCCGGCAAAAAGATAATAAACTCCGGAGTCATATATAAGATATTGTTGTATCTAACACTTAAGATGTTTTTCCCCGATTTCAGAAGTTCTTCGTCAAAAGGTGACATAGAGGAGCGTGCATAGAAAAAAGGAGAATAAAACATGCCGTATCCCCAGAATAAACTTTCTCTGCCAAGAGAAAACTCGAGACCTTTGTGGTATAAATTTACAACTGCCCTGTCTAAAGAAAAATATATGGTGTCAACAGGAGAAAGGAAACCAGCCCTTATAGAAAAAGTAAACGATGAGTTATCATTCCTTTCTTCCATAAGGATCCTATTTTCAAAATGATAAAATATATTCTCCTCTGTAAGAATCAATTCACTTCCGAAGGAAGGTTTGAAAAAACAAAATAAAATAAAAATCATCTGCTTAAATTTTCCGGTTTGAAAAGTGATGGGGGAATCTTCGAAAGGCTTTTGAAAGAAAGAATCTTTACTTCAGTATAACTTTTAGCACTTAAGACATTAGACATCTTTAAATAAGTCGCGTAGGGTTGCCCTTCAAAAATTTTAATACTATCCATACTCATTTCCCTGAACAATCTACCCGACATAGTATAATATTGCAGTTCGGATGGAATAAAATTGGATTTACGCACTTTCATCGTAATTCTTTTATAAGGAGCTTCCCTGCTTTTCCCTTCAATCTCAAGAAGATAATAATTGCGGACAGAATCTATAAAAGAGGCTTTGAAATTTTTTTCATAGCTGCTTTCCATCAAATCACTATTCGAGAACTCACTGCCCAGAAATTTGTCTCTTGCGGAGAGCCTTATTGATTTTCCGACTTCAGGAGTATACATCCAGATATCATTTTCGATTAAAAGAAATTTCCGTCCCGCCTCACGCGCCGGTTCTAGAATTTCCAGATAAGTCGCTTTCTTTCTTTCAGTAACAACTCGTAATTTATAGGTTATTTCTCTGTCTTCCGAGAGATAGTTACGCATTTGAATAAGAGATTCAGACCTCTTCGGAGCCCTGACGGTATCGACCTTTTCGAGCAGCTCATCGGCTGTCAATGAAAATATGAGAAGAATTATCTTATACATAGTTCTTTATATAAAATACGAAATAAAAACTACTTGTCAAGAAAAATCTCAACAAAACAAGTCAGAAGCCAGAACCCAAAAACCTATCTCCACCCCAATAAGAGGGACAACAAATAACACGAATATCTTTTTTGTTTTTTCGGTTGTCCGTCCGCGGTCTTCGGTCGGTCTTAGACCTAAGACCTATACCTTATTACTTCCCTGGATAACCTACCGTTTGCGCGAGAATTATCTTTTGATCTTCTCTAAGCCGCATCTTCTTATGGAGTTTTTCCTTCTCCATCCAGCCCCTGACCACAGTTCCCAGACCTTCCGAGGTACAGTAAAGATAGACGTTCTCGGAGATAAAACCTGTATTCGTCGCCGAATAGAAATCTTTGCTTTCCTGTGGAATATCACCCATCTTAGAGTAATCGGCTACGAAAACTAAATTTACGGGTGCAATACTTACGAAATCCTGTCCTCCGGTCGCTGCGCGGATGTCCTCATCAAGTATCTTAAGCAAAACATTTTTGTTTGCCTCGTACAGATATAGTCCATCCTTTTTTGCTACATATATATCGATTTCCTGCTTATTCATTGCGGAAGGAGCGGTTCTTTTGCCCTCTTCGGGACGGTTTACCCCAAAAGCGGCCCACAGAAGATTGGACAGTTCCTGAAGAGGTAGTTCCTTGCTGCTGAAGGAACGTATTGTTTTCCTGTCTTTCAATACCTCCATCAGCGGTCTTCCGCCTTTGGTTTTGGGTTCGGGAAGCTTTGTTACCTTTACATCTTCGGCATAAATCACAAATGGCATAACTAACGAAACAAAGAAAAGGATTATAAAGGCGTACTGCATTACTGTTTTTATATTAGGCATAATGCCCTCCTTTTTGAAATTTTGAAGTTTGTTATTAAAGCTTCAATTAATCTACAACCAGAAAGAAATCTTGACAAGCGGCCCCGAAAAGACGGGTTTCCCATAATGATTGTAATTGTACCCGAAGCCGATATTAATTCTGCTGAACGCGTAATTTAAAGAAGCAGAAAAGTTGTTAAAGTTTAGCGAACCATAAGATGAATTTAAGGTGTATAAATCCATAATGAAATTAGCCGGTAGAAAAATCTGCAAATTAGCCCCTAAAGAAAATTGTGCTCCCTCCAGGGTTTCGATATAAAAAGCTCCTAAAAAAGGTGTCAACATAAAACTATGCAATGCAAACGAGATGCCCCCATTTATAGAATGAAGAGTCAAGGATTCTTCGCTTGAAAAAATTCTCTGATAGAAATAATTTAGATGTAAAGAAAAGAAATTCCCGTAAACTTTTGCCGTAACTCCATAATTATCCCCGATATCTTTACCCAGGTAAGAAGCCTCAACCGAAGAATGCAGGAATGCTATTTTTGTTAATGAAGGATCCCTGTTTATTGATGCGCAAAACTTAAAATCCGAGCCCCTTGCATAAGGATAATCGGTATACCTTACATTGGTCAAAAAATCGAAAAAACCATCATAAAGACTTCTGAACATCCAGTAAAAGAAATCACTATCGGAATCGTCTCTATCTTTAGACTTTTTCTTATGCTTATCTTTTTCTTTCTCTTTTTCCTTTTCTTCTTCCTTTTCTTCGCTTTTCTCTTCTTGGGTTTCCTTCTCTTCCGCAATTTTCTCTTTAATTTCTTGAATACGGCTCTCTTTTTCTGCGGAACCTTCCTCTGCAGACAATGGAAAGAAAAACAAAAGTACAGCCAGAATCATAAGATTTATTTTGTTTTTCATAAGTTTTAATTTCTTTTCTTCTATTTGGGCGACTTATAGCCATCTAAATTTTTAATTATTACAGGCTTAATTTTTTCTCTTATCCGGAAGCCGAAGATACGGGAATAGAAGTAAAGTTCAGCCTCTAAAGAATATTTTATGCTTTCGGCTCTTCTGAAGCCGTGCTGTTCATTTTCGAAAGCAATATAGGCAACGGGAATACCCTTTTTTTCCAGAACAGAAACAAAAGATTCCGATTGTTCCGGAGGTACAACCTTGTCTTCGAGCCCCTGAAAGAATATTATCGGGGTACAAATCTTATCTGCGGAATTTATGGGAGAGCGTTTCTTGTAAAGTTCTATCTCCTCCGGGTATTTTCCTATAAGCGAGTCGAGGTAATGGGCTTCGAATTTATGTGTTTTCTCAGTTAATTTTACGAGGTCGCTTACTCCGTAGTAGGAAGCGCCAGCCTGAAAAAGATTTTTGAAAGTCAGAGCGCATAAAACCATATAACCGCCTGCGCTTCCTCCTCTTATTATCAGACATTTTCTATCTGCTTTGCCTTCTTCTACAAGATAATTCACTCCGTTTATACAATCGTTAACGTCTTTAACGCCCCACATACCTTTCAATCTATCGCGATATTTTCTTCCATACCCCGAACTTCCGCCATAGTTGACGTCGAAAACGGCGAATCCTCTGCTTGTCCAGAACTGTTTTTTTAAATCCAGAGCCGTTGAAGCAGAAGATGTAGGACCTCCGTGAACCATGACTATTAGTGGTGGTAACTCTCCTTCGTAGCTTTCGAAGTCTTTATTCTTTGGAGGATAATAAAAGCCATAAGCTTCTTCTTTTTCTGATGGAAAAGACAGCGGTTCCGGAATCGAAATGTAATCGGAATGTATTGGAACATCGAAGGAACTCCTTAGAATTCCTATCTTTTTCGTGTCAAGATTCAGACTCAAAAGCGAAACAGGCTCAAGGGGAGAAGCGGCATTCATTATCAAATTCTCATCCGTCGTTTTTAGAAAAGAAATGTCGGTAAACTTAGTTTCTATTGGATGCAGGTCTTTTGTCTCAGGATTTAGAATAGCCAGATACCACTCTCCATTCCGGGTGTAAGAGCAAACTATTTTGTCCTTTGAATAGAAATCATAAGTTGAAAGTCTGAAAATCCATGCCGGCACCCCAAAATCTGCTTCCAAAAGAAAAGTAGGCTCGATTTTTCCGTTTTTAAATCTATAAAGATTCCACCAGTTGTTTCTATCGGAAATAAAATAAAGAAAATTATCAGGAGACCACTCCGGTTGAAAAATGGATTCTTCTATACCCCCGGCGACTTTTTCTTTTCTTCCGAGAGTTCCATCGGGTTTTACTGCTGCTATCCACAACTCGGTTCCATCCCACGGCATCTGGGGATGATTCCAGGTCAAATAAGCAAGTTTTTCGCCATCCGGGCTTAATCTGGGAGATGAGTAAAAATCATTGCCCCCAATTAAAGTGCGGACATCATTTGAGTTCTCAAGAGAAATACTTACAATTGAATTCACCGGTTCGGCTTCCGAAGATCGATGTTCTTCTCTTATGCATATGATTCTTCTATGATTGGTGTCGACGATTAAATCCGCATAATGGCTGCTACAATTTGCGGTCAAAGGTTTTATTTTTCCTTCCTTTGACCTGAAGTATAGTCGCTGGTCCTCAAAGTTCGAGAAATAAACAAATCCGTCTTTTACGGTAAAACTGCCTCCTCCGTATTCGTGTACTCTACTTCGAGCGTTATAAGGCGGAGGGATTATATCAACAATGTTTCCTCCGGAGTCTCTGGTTGCTATGACGTTGCGGCCTTCTTCATATGGACGACTTTCGTTCCAGTATATCTGTTTGCCATCGATTTCGATTTGACCGATGTTTATTTGTCCGGATGCGATAAAATCTGCTTTGATTGGCGAAACCCAGGAACCGAATCGGACTATATTTTTTGTGCGCATTTCGGCACCTTCATAATAATAATATGATAGGAAAAACAGCCTTTATGTCAACCATTAGATATTCCACACTGCCCAATTTTTCAAGAACAAATCGTACGAATCTCACAAATAAATTAAAAAGCAAAACTATAAAGGCTGATAACCTACGGCTGCTGTTATAAAAAACATTTGTGTGATTTGTTGTTACAAATTTTGTTAGTGGGTTGGTTGGTGGGTGAGTTAGTGTGTTTTAAAAAACACAATAAAAATTTAGTGTATTTCGTGGTTTAATAATTTTCTTTGCACCCCCCTGCCTCTGCGGTGAATTTATTTGTTTTGTTTCTTGCGGGTTCCTCTTACCGGCTGCATTCTGCTAAGAAATCCTCTTCAAACAGACCCATTTCCTTGAATTCGAAACCGCTTTCAAAGAGTTTAACGCAAATTACTACTACTTCAGGGTCGTAAAGGATTCCTTTATATTTTACGATTTCATCCAGTGTAACCCCTATGCTGTAAGCTTCTCTGTAAGGCCTCCTTGAACTCATCGCCTCTACCACATCCGCGACTCCCAGAATTCTTGATTCCATAATAATATCTTTCCCTTTAATACCGTATGGATAACCGGACCCGTTTATTCTCTCATGATGTTGGGAAACAATCTTTGCTACCGGTCCGGGAAAAGACACCGACTTCAATATTTCAAAACCTACCTGAGGATGGTTTTTGACTAAAGCCATTTCGTATTCGCTTAATCCTACGGGCTTATTTAAAATCTCGGCGGGCACATGAATTTTTCCTATGTCATGAAGAGCACTGGCAATCTTGAGTATTTTCAACCGGTCATAAGAAAAAGATTTCTCTTTTCCTATGGCAATTGCAAGCTGAGATACTCTCCGCTGGTGCCCGGCCGTAAAATGGTCTCTTTTCTCGACGGTTTCCGAAAGAGCGGATACTGTACCGGCTAAAATCTCCGTTAATTTGCAAAAGCTGTTTTTAAGCTCAATTTCAACTTTTTTTCTTTCTCTTATATCATTATATAAGGCAAATACTCCGATAATCTTGCCGTTTTCGCTAATTGGCCCTCCGCTGATATGAACGTCTATCAAAGTCCCGTCCTTACTCTGCATTATGGTGTCGGGTTTTGTTATCTCGCCTCTTAATATTTTTTGAGACAAAGAATCCTCTTCTTCCTTGAGGTTATCGGGGACTATTAAATCTTTTATGTATTTTCCCTTTACTTCTTCAAAAGAAAATTTAAATAATTCATGGAAACTTTTATTGATTTGAATAACTCTATCCTCCCCATCAAGCAAAGCTATTGCAGCCGGAGAATTATCGAACAGAGATTTGAAATAGTTCTTCTGAATTTTTAGTTCATCCTCCGCTTTCTTTTTGTCCGTTACATCAATCGCTGAAGCGATAACCGCCGGAGCTCCCTTAAAATCATCTACGTGTTTACTTCCACAAGCAAGCCAACGCTCCTCCCCGTCTTTTTTTATGACTTTAATTTCATAATAAGATGGAACTTTTTCTCCTTTTAAGTGTTTCATCCCCCTGGCTTTAACAAGATCCTGGAACTCGGGATGAACGAATTCCCAGAAGTTCATCTCATACAGTTCCCGGCAGGTATAGCCGGAGAAAAGCTCGGCTGTTTTATTAGCGTAAATAAATTTTTCCCTGTAGGTAAAAATTATGAGCGGGGCATTATCCGCCATTATTTTACATCTATCCGCATCTATTTTATCTTGGGAATTACATTGAGAGAGCTTCTCGCGTAAAAACTTTATTTCTCGAATAAGGCGTTCTCTTTCCTTACCCTCATTCATTAAAAACCCCCTTTATAATTATATATAGAATTTCTATAATAATTATAGAGACATTTCCTTTAAAGTCAAGGCTGTTTTTCTTCAAAAGTTGTTAATAAGTGCGGCTTTATGATACCCCCAGTCAGCTTTTGGGATTTTTTGCAGAAAAATTGAAAATTTTTAGCCACCAAGGCACAAAGAAAAACAACAAGTTTTAACAATTTTCAATTTCTTTGTGTCTCTTTGTGGCAAAAATCGAGGGCATACGGAAAAGGGCACGAGACTTGACAAAACAAATCTGATTGTTATAATCTTAAAATAAAGCATTGGGCCCGTAGCTCAGCTGGTCAGAGCGGTTGACTCATAATCAATAGGTCGTGGGTTCAAGCCCTACCGGGCCCAGAAAATAAAAAAATGAAAGGATTAAATTTGAATAAGAAAGGGCGAATAGCTCAGTTGGTTAGAGCGCCGGTCTCACATACCGGAGGTCAGAGGTTCAAGTCCTCCTTCGCCCATAACGTGCACGAAAGTGCACTTTTTTTTGCCTACGGGGAGGCTTATGGAACCCACTGAGAAAATGAAAATCTTTATGGAAATTGTCGAGAAAGACAAAGAAGTCGATAAGATAAAGAATTTAGAGAATAAAGTCCCCGAAACCATAAAAGAGCTGGATAAAAAGCTCAAAGATTATAGAGACATATTCGATAAAGAAAAGGGAAAATTCGACAATATCGATAACAAAAGAAGAGAGCTGGAAAAAATCATAGAAGAGCAAAAATTGAATATTGGCAACTTCAACAAGAGACAAAAAGAGAGCCATACCAACGAAGAGTTCATTATTTTGAAAAAAGAAATAGAGAAAACCGAAGAAGCTATTTCAAAAAAAGAAGACGAGTTACTGGAAGTTTATTTCGAAAAAGACGAACAGAAAAAGAAAGTCGATGAAGCAAGCGCTGCCCTCGAAGAAAGAGAAAAAGAATTTGCGAAAGAGAAGGAAATTCTCGAACAACAACTTACCGGTTCAAAAGAGGAACTGATTATAAAAGAGGATGAAAGAGAAAGAATAGCAGCCAGACTTAAAGACGAAAACTTACTTCGCAAATACAGCAGAATAAAAAGTTCCAGAGGTACGGGAGCATCAATAATAGAAATCCCGGAGTGTACGGAATGTCATTCTACCATACCTCCTCAACTATTCGCCGAAGTCAGGAAAGGTGACAGAATAATAGCCTGTCAATCCTGTGGAAGGATTTTGATTTATAAATGGATGGATTAGCCAAGGTTTTCATCGACGGGGCATCAAGGGGCAACCCCGGACCCTCCGGAATAGGTATTCTGATTTTAGATAGTAAGGACAATGAAATCTCGAGAATATCCGAAAAGATTAACGATACTACCAACAACGTGGCAGAATACCAGGCTTTGCTTAAAGCAATAATCGAATGTCAAAAATTAGGCCTCTCATCAGTGCATTTCTTCACCGACAGCGAGTTGCTGGCGCGGCAGATTAACGGGATGTATAAAATAAAAGATGAGAAGCTTAAACCATTATATGTCAGAATTAAGGGTAAACTGTTGGGTTTCAAAAATTGGAACCTTACCCACATTCCGAGAGAAAAAAATATTATTGCAGATAAATTGGCGAATGATTCATTCAAAAAAAACAACGGCAAATGATTTTTATTCTTTTATCTTTTTTGTCTGTTCCGCTTGAAGGGAGCGGAGAAGCGTTTATCGGATACTACCCGACTCCGGATACATTGTATAACACGGATGTTTCGATGTGGATGCGAGCTTCCCTTGTCAGAATCAAAGAGAAAATCGATTTCTTTGGACAGTATTCCTCTTACCTTGAAATGGCTTCACAGGAGGGAAAAGTCGTTTTCGACCCTGCTTTTTCTTCTTATTCTTTTGTCTTCGGTTTGCAATACACCAGCACGTACTTTTTTTCCCTTTATGTAGATCACTCGTGCCGGCACTTAATAGATAAAAAACTTGAGGAAGGTAAAGTCGTTTTTAATGCCTTGAATTTCGTATTCTCCAATATAAAAGACCCGACATATCGTTTCTCGCAAGATTTCTACTATAGCGGCAGCTACATATTTTATCCTCAGGGTATCTTCGTTGATTGGCTTAACTCGAAACCTTATTATAGATACCGTTTCATAATTGAGGGGGGTAAAAAAATCTGGTCGTTCAGTCAACTCTCTTTAGGGCTGGAGTATACCGTTTCAAACGACGATCCCCAAAAAGTTTATTACCAGATATGTCCAGAAATCAACTTTTTCAAACAGAAACAAAACGGAACTTTTTACGCTTTTATCAAATACTACCTTAAAGCCAAAGGTCCCTTGCGGTCTCCCGAGAGACTTCTGTTCCTTGGGGCAGGATATTCCTTCGGCACCCCTTGCAGATAAAGACAATAATTATATTATCTTTCACATGTTTACTTTTGGAATATCTACCATTATAACAAATGACACGGATGTCTTCTCGTGTGTTGAATTAATAAAAACAAGTTCTTTTAAATTCGTGGAAATTCGTTGCGAGAAAGAACATTTTGACTATGAGGACAACGGAGAAATCAAAAAACTAAAAAATATACTAAAGAAAAATAATATATATGGCGTTTCCCTGCATCCTCCTGTCTGGGTCGACATCGCAATTGAAGATGAGTGGACAAGAATGAAATCTACGAGAGAAGTAGAAAAAGTTATTCTTATCGCGAAAAGGTTAAATATCCCAAGAGTAATCCTTCATCCCGGTAAAAGCGCCGGCAATATGAAAAAAGCATCCCTGAGTATCAAAGAAATACTTGATTTTGCAGATGAGTGGAATGTTCAAATAATTCTGGAAAACACTTTTCCCGATGACTTCGGTTCCCGGCCCAAAGATTTGCAGATCATCACCGATAAATTCGATATACCTGTATGCATCGATACTTCCCATGCAAGCACAAAGGGAAATAAATTGGATAAGTTTTTCGAGATTTTTGAGGGGAAAATAAAACACTTCCATTTATCCGACTCCAGGATGAAAAACGGCGACGACCATCTTATTCCCTACGAAGGAAAAATCAACTGGGAGCCCGTTTTGAGAATTCTGCACACTTATGACGGCTTTGCTGTATTCGAAATACCCCCGGAAGAAGGTCCTCATATAATAGAAAAATTGGAGAAAATTAAGAATGAGTGGGGAAATAAAAAAATATACCCTTGACCTTTTGTTTTTTTTTGTTATTTTTCGATATTAATTTAATTGAAATAAATTAAAATACTGGAGGATTTAAATGGTTATAGAGTGTCCTAAATGTAAGAGCAAATATCGGGTGGAAGACCTGGCTATACCTACCGGAGGAGCAGCAGTCAGGTGTCTTGAATGCTCCAACATTTTCACTATTTATAAAAACCTTCTCGATATAAAACTTACTCCTCTCAAAGAAAACGAATTCGAACCAAGCGTAAGCGAAGTTAAAGAGATTTTAAGAAAAAATATTGAGCCTGAAAAAAAAGCACCTGTCGCAGAAAAGCCTTCATTTTTGGACGACACGGAAAAAAGTAATAACCACAGGAAGGCGGAGAGACTCGGAAAATCTCTGGTAAAAGATATTTATCTTTATCATAAAGATAAAGTCGAACAGGGAAGAAAAGAAGGAACTCTTGTGCAGCTTCTCGGGGAAGAAATAAAAAAATCCTGGAGATTTTATAAGAAACAGGTGGATGCGGAAGTTCTTAAAGAAAGAAATTACTTTAAAGATGCTTTGAATGAAATTATAGCGGGTGGGAAAGAGGTATTTAAGTAATCCTGAAATATTGCAATCAATCCATCGTTAATGAGGAGGTTTTTGATGAGAAATCTTAAATGGAAATGGTTTTTTATTTTTGTAGTTTTGGCGCTTGCCATATGGCAATTACATTATTCTTATTTATTCTTTTCGCAAAGTAAGGAAAAGTTCGGTAGCCTTCCCCCAACCGAACAAAAAACCATCAAGGCTCGGGCTCTACACCTGGGTTTAGATCTTCAAGGAGGAATGAGTCTTGTTATGGAGGTCGACAAATCCAAGCTCAAAGAAGAAGAACTTGAGGGAGCAATCAACAGAGCTCTTGAAATACTGCGGAACAGAATCGACGAATTGGGTGTATCGGAACCCCAAATAGTAAAACAGGGCAACGAGCGAATAATGATTCAACTCCCGGGAGTAGTAGACCCAGAAAGGGCAAGAGAAATCATAGGAAAAACAGCCTTACTTGAATTTAAATTGGTCAGAGAGCCAGACGAGATGCGGGAAATATTTACCAGAATAAACGAATCTCTTAAGATTGTAAAAGGAGATACTTTTGATATTTTCGGTTATTTCCCTCCTACAGCCAGAGCTTACGGTATTCTTTCTCCATACAAAGACCATATAGATTCTCTGCTGCAACTTCCCCAGCTTAAAGACCAGGTACCTTTTGGCGACACAATACAATGGGGTAAAGAAGTGATTCTGGAAGGATACAAATATTATCCTCTGTACGTTTTAAAGAAAACCCCTCTTTTAACCGGAAGCTCCATACTTAACGCGTCTCTTGGAGTCGGAACCGAGCACGACCCCATGGGCTATAGAGTGGACCTTTCCATGACAAAGGAAACATGGAGAAAATGGGCTCAAATTACCGGAGCAAATGTAGGTAGACAGATAGCTATAATTCTGGACGGCATAGTTCAGTCTGCACCGGTAGTCCGCGAAAGAATTCCAAACGGCCGATCGGTAATAACTATGGGCAATGCCACACAGGAAGAAGCCAAGACGCTCGCGATTATTCTGAAAGCCGGTGCTCTTCCCGCTCCTCTTAAAGTCATAGAGGAACGCTCTATTGGTCCTTCTCTCGGCAATGACTCAATCAGAGAAGGAACGCGGTCTCTTATCGTTGGAACGATCCTCGTTTTTCTTTTCGTGATAATCTATTACTTTAAAGGCGGATTTGTTGCAATATTCGCTTTGATTCTGAATCTGATATTCCTGCTGGCGGTTCTGTCAGGGCTGCGAGCCACTTTAACTTTACCCGGTCTTGCCGGTATTGTTTTGACAATCGGTATGGCAGTAGATGCAAACGTCTTGATTTTCGAGAGAATACGGGAAGAACTAAGGTCGGGTAAGACAATAAGAACGGCAATAGTAGGGGGGTATCAAAAAGCCTTTTCAACAATCTTTGATGCCAATTTGACAACATTTATTGCTGCCATCATATTATTCTATTTCGGGACCGGTCCGGTAAAAGGATTTGCGGTAACGCTCTCCATTGGTCTCGCCGCAAGTTTCTTTACAGCTATTTTTATCACGAGAAATCTCTTCGAATTCTGGATCGCAAGAGGGTTAAAGAATTTACCCATGTTGAATGTCTTCAAAAATCCCAATTATGATTTCTTAGGTATGAGAAAATTTGCTTTCATTTTATCCGGAGTTCTAATCCTTAGCGGTATAATCTCACTTGCCGTACACCGCGGTCCCAGATATGGCGTCGATTTTACAGGAGGTAGCGTTATCGAAGTCCAATTCGAAGGAGAGCCGGTTTTCTCGGAAGGAATAAGAACCACTCTCTCCAAGGCTGGCTTCGAGGGTGCAACGATACAGAAGTACGGAGAAAAGAATCTCTTCCTGATAAAAATAAAAGAGAGTGAAGAAAAATCAATCGAGGAACTTAAGGGCGCCTTAACGGAAAATTTCTCCGACAGAAAAATCGCCTATCAGAGACAGGAACTTGTCGGGCCTTCGGTTTCGAGAGGTCTTCAAACAAGAGCTGTTTGGGTGGTACTACTGGGTATGATTGGAATTCTTATTTACGTTGCAATACGCTTTAGTTTTCACTTTGGTGCCGCTTCCGTGATTGCTCTGTTCCATGACATATTGATAACAGTGGGAATCCTTTCTATAACCAATACCGAATTCAATATACCGATAATTGCGGGTCTTCTTACAATCCTCGGTTATTCGATAAACGACTCTATTATCGTTTCGGACAGAATAAGGGAGAATACAAAGCTGATGAGAGGAAAACCTTTCGCGGAGATTGTAAATTCGTCGATAAACCAGACTCTATCGAGGACAATAATAACAGCTCTTACCACTCTATTCGTCGTCACCTCGCTTTATTTCCTCGGCGGAAGAATACTCCATGGCTTCTCCCTGACTCTTCTCGTTGGATTTGTAATCGGTACCTATTCCTCGGTTTTTATAGTCGCGCCAATAGTAGTCGAATGGCAGAAGAAATCTCCTTCGAAGAAAAGATAATGAATAAAACTAAACATTTCAAGACGGGAGAAGTTTTAATTTCGGAAGGCGACATACCGAAGGAAATGTTCCTGATAAGAAAAGGGAGAGTCAGAATAAAAAAGAAAGGGAAGTGGGTAGCCGACTTAAAAACGGGGGATTTCCTGGGTGAAATGGGAGCACTGGACCGTCACCCGAGAAGCGCAACAGCCGTAGCTATAGAAGACACAACGGTTTCCGCTCTGGAAGTCGATGAGCTTGAGAAAAAATTGCAGGAAAATCCTATGATTTACCATCTGGTCAAATCCTTGATAAAAAGATTGCGTGAAACAAACAGGAAACTTTATTCGGAAGATGAAACTGGGAGTTAATATCGACCATATAGCAACCATAAGAGAAGCCCGGGGAACGAAATTTCCGGACCCGGTAGAAGCTGCGATACTGGCAGAATCATCCGGAGCAGACGGTATAACCTGCCATATAAGAGCGGACAGAAGACACATTAAAGAAAGAGATATTAGAATATTGAGAGAGGTTGTCAAAACTCATCTCAACGTTGAGTGTTCTCTTGATAAGGAAATCCAGTCTTTTCTTAAAACAATCAAGCCCGATTGGGTGTGCCTTGTTCCCGAACGAAGAGAAGAAATAACCACCGAAGGGGGGCTCGACCTTGAAAAGTTTTCAAAAGAAGTAGAAAAGGCAACCGAAGAGTTCAAAAAATCCGGAATTAAAGTCACTTTCTTTATAGAGCCGGATAACGAAACAGTGGAACTTTCCTCTCGACTCGGAGCCGACGCCGTTGAACTTAATACCGGAAGCTGGTGCGATGACCCTACAGAAAAAAAATTAAAGAAAATCGAAGAAGCTGCACAGGTAGGCATAATAAGAGGTCTTGAAGTTCATGCGGGGCATGGCCTTAATTTACAAAACGTTGGCCATATATCCGAAATAGAAGAAATCAGCGAGTTAAATATCGGTCATTCGATAATTGCCCGGGCTCTTATCGTCGGAATCGAGAACGCCGTATCCGAAATGAAAGAAAGGATTTTACTCGGAGTATAAAGCGGCAAAGCCGCTAAAATTCAAAAATTAAATATCAAAATGAAAAATGACAAATTAAAGTTCAAAAATAAATTTCAACACAGAGAAACAAAACCCCATCCACAACCTCAAATATTTTGACAGAATTGACAAGATTTACAGGATTTTTTTAAAAAAAGTTGAACTATTCCCAGTCCCTAAGTTATCTATCTTCTTTAATTGACCGCGAGAAAAAAAACGGCATAAAATACAGAAAATCCTTAAAATCTTTCAAAGAACATTTAAAGATTTTTGGTAATCCCCATAAAAAACTAAAAGGCTTCTTGATAGGAGGTACGAAAGGCAAGGGGTCTACGGCTCATATAATAGAATCGATTTGCAGAGCCTCGGGCTACAAAACCGGTCTTTTTACTTCTCCGCATTTAATTTCTTACCTTGAAAGAATAAAAATAAACGGCGAACCGATCTCCTCGGATAGATTTGCTTCCCTTACGGAAGAAGTCTCAAAAGGAAAAACCGGAATATCCGTGTTCGAAACTTTAACGACTATGGCTTTTCTGCTTTTCGAAAGAGAAAAAGTAGACTATTCCATCTTCGAAGTGGGACTTGGAGGAAAATTGGATTCGACGAACGTGTTTGACCCGGACGTATCGATAATAACGTCCATAAGTTACGACCATACAGAAATACTCGGGACGACTCTAGGGGAAATCGCAAGGGAAAAAGCGAAAATTTTGAGAAAGAATAAAATCAATATCTCGGCTCCCCAAGAAAAAGAAGTCGAAGAAATTTTAAAAAACGAAGTCGATGGAAATATAGAATTCGTGAAAAATTACAAAGTAAGCTCTATAGACGAATACCAGACCGTTTTCAAACTGGGTGAAGAAGAGTTTCGTACAGGGCTTATAGGCGAAGTTCAGGCGTTGAATTCGTCTCTGGCGATTAACGCCTGCAGAAAATTGGGAATAAACCCGACTACGGAAAAACTGAACAGAACTCTACTGTCGCTAAAAATACCCGGGCGTTTTCAGATCGTAAAAAAGAATCCTTATGTGATTATCGACGGGGCGCATAATGTTGCTTCCGTAAGAGCTTTGAAAGAGACTATACAGGCAGTTTTCAAAAAGAAAGTGCTGCTGGTTTTTTCATGTCTTTCCGACAAAGATATAAAAGGAATGCTCCGTGAAATGAAACCCATCGTAAAAAAAATTTATCCTACTTCCATAACACACCCAAGAAAAATGCACTTAAACGAAATAAGAGCATCTATCCGGGAAACAGGGATAGAAATGGCCCAAACGAATGGTTCGCCGGCAGAAGACCTGAATATGGCCGAAAAAGACGCTTCAAGTTCGGATATAATAATAGTTACCGGTTCTTTTTACCTTGTCGGGGAAGCTTTAAAAAAATTTAAAAATTAAATATTAAAATGGAAAATTACAAATCAAAATCCAAAAAAATTTAGCCACGGATTAACACGGATGAACACAGATATAAAAAAGTATTTTATTAATTTTAAACAAAATAAGATTCGGGATGGGTGGCTGGGTAATCCGTGTACATCTGCGGCCAATTAATTTGGGGTGGGGTTGGGTAATTCAAAGAAAAAAAATCTGCGTTTATCTGCGTGCTATTCCTTTAGAATTTTGCATTTTTATTTGTCATTTTGCTTTTTAATTTTTGATATTTGATATTTACGCCGTTTACGATGGCATTACAAATAGAATATGATTTTTTATATAAGACTTTGAAAAACAAGTATATAATTTTTTATATTAAATCCCCACCTTGACAAATCCGAATTGCTTATATCATTGTAAATTTAAGAACTTTTATCGCAGTCAAATATTGTACAAATCCGCGACCAGCTGTTTATTTAAAGAAAGATAGATGCGGTCTGCGAAAAAGGTTCGAAATATACGGGTGAAGAAGTAAAGATTTAGAGATAAATTATTAACAAAAACCCACTAAACATTATCATGCAACAAAGGAGGAATTATGAAAAAAGTTGCAGTATTTATCGATGTACAGAACATACAGCAGGTGTTCGAAAAGCAGGGAGCGGAAATAAGATACGACAAATTGAAGGAATATCTCACAAGAAAGTACAAAGAAGTGAATGCGGAAGTGATTAAATTGACCGCTCTTATTCCCATAAGAGACATGGACGAGAATAGATTGAAATTGGTCGATGCCATCTCTCTCTCCGGTTATAGAGTCATAAGCAAGATGGCCAAAGACCGTCCCGACGGAACAATAAAAGCAAATATGGATGTCGAAATGGCTCTCGAAATCGTTTCGATGGCGGACTACGTTGACGAACTCGTTATTATAACGGGAGACAGTGACTTCGAGCCTTTAATCCATTTCCTCAGCAGAAAAGGCAAGAAAATCCTTATTATCGGCCCGGGAAGAGGGCCAACCGCAATAGAAATAATAAGAGCGGCGGATGAATTCGAAAACCTGGATGAGATAGAAGCTGTCGTCCTTACAGGTTGACAAAAGAATTCTTCTTATTATGTTATCATCAATCCTCGGTAGCTCAAAGGAAGAGCGCCTGACTGTTAATCAGGAAGTTGCAGGTTCGAGTCCTGCCCGAGGAGTTTAATGTATTCTGAGGGTTAAAAGAGGTGCGGTATCATAAACGCAAGTCAATAGCCGATACTCTATCTAACGCTTTTCTTGCTCTGTTTTTTCTATATTTATTTTTGTTAGGAATAGAACTCTTGAGTTCCTCTCTCAAGGGTCTCGGTACCGGCTTTGCAAAAGCGTTAATAAACACTACGGGAAGTCCCCTGACGGGATTATTCATAGGATTGCTTTCAACTGCGATAATTCAATCCAGCTCAGTTACGACTTCAATCACGGTGGGATTTGTCGCAGCAGGCACGTTGACTGTACGTAATGCCGTTCCTATCGTGATGGGAGCAAATATAGGTACAACGATTACCTGCGTGATAGCTTCTTTCGGGCATTTCTCTGTGGATAAAGAGTTCTCGAAAGCTTTTCCTGCGGCAGTCGTCCATGACTTTTTTAATATTTTATCGGTCGCGGTTTTTTTTCCTCTTGAAATATTGTTTCATCCTATCGAACGCATATCTTTATTTCTCACTGATTTTTTGCTGGGTAAAGGAGGTTTGACTTTCAAATCCCCCTTAAATTTGATAATCAGACCTGTTTCGGGAAAAATACTGGGTTTGTTTTACGGACATTACGTTTTTTCAGCCATTACGGCATTAATCATTATTATTTTTGCGTTGGTTTTTCTTGTAAAAGTCCTTAGAAAAGTTTCATCAAGGGGGTTTGAAACTCTTATAGATCATTATCTCTTCAAGAATGCCATAACTGCGGGTCTTCTTGGTCTGGCTTTAACCGCTTTTGTTCAGTCCAGTTCGGTAACGACCTCATTAGTTGTTTCTCTTGTCGGCACCCAGCTTACAACCATCGAAAAGGTATTCCCCTATATTCTCGGCGCAAACCTCGGAACAACAGTAACGGCAATGTTAGCGGCTCTAGTTACCGGAAACGTAAATGCAATAACAATAGCTCTTTGCCATTCTATTTTTAACACATTCGGCATGGCTGTCTGGTATCCTTTAAGAAAAGTTCCCATTACCCTCGCCAAGAAGACGGGAGAGTTATCAGGGAAGAAAAGATTACTTGCATTTATTTACATAATAGCTATATTTATTGTTATACCCATAATCGTTATATTCGCCGGGAGGTAAAATGTTTAAATGGCTTTCGCAGGTTTTGAAAGGGCCGTCTTTGATTGAAGAAGCGGAAAGAATGGTAGAGGATATGCTGGGGATCGCTTACAATATGTTCCGGTATTCGATGAAAATCGTCATCGAAAAGGCAAGGGAAAAAGAAGATATATATGCGATCGATAAAAAATTAAACGAACTGGAGATAAGCGTCAGAAAAAAAATACTGGAACATCTTTCAATCAACCCAAGTCAGGACATCACTCCTTCCCTGGTTCTTGTAACATTGGTTGTTGATATAGAAAGAATAGGAGATTATTCTAAAAATCTAATCGAAGTTTCGCATAAGTATCCAAAACCTCTGAAGGGCAAATACATAGAAAAAATAAAAGAACTTGAAGGGAAAGTCCAAATTTACTTCGAAAAAACCATAAAGGCTTACAAGGAACAGGACGAGAAAGAAGGCAAAGAGATAACGAAAAAACTTTCCGAGCTCGTTACGGAATCACAGAAACTTTTGGAAACCTTAATAGAAGATGCAAGTTTAACAAGTAAAGAAGGCATCATATACTCGCTCCTGGCGAGACATCTTAAAAGAGTATCCGCCCATGTCAGGAATGTCTGCTCCGGCGTAGTCAATCCTTTTTATTGTTTAGGTTACAAACCTGCCGAAAGGTAATTTTTAAAAATGATGCTTTTATATTCCATACTTGCTATATATCTTTCTTATCCCCCGGGCGAACATCTTAGTTACGGAGCGTATTTTGGTCCTTTAAGAGCAGGGCATTCTTTTATGGAAGTAAGAGAAGCTGATTTCGAAGGTAAACCTGCTTACGTAGTCGAATGTGTCCAGAAAACCGAAAAAGCGTTTTCCGTAATCTACCGAATAGACGATTATTACAAGTCCGTGGTAGATACAACCAAATTTGCCACGCTCTCTTTCACCAAAAATATTGCCGAGGGTAAATACACAAAAAATGTCGCTCTCAGATTTACCGAAGACTCGGTTTTTTATACCGATGGCAAAAGAGTCGAAAAAATACCGGAAGCAAGAGATATCTTCGCAGCTCTCTACTGGATACGGAATTTAAACTTCTCTCCGGGAGACACACTGAAAGTGCCCTTTCATTCTTCGGGCAAGAATCAAGAAATGATAGTTCCGGTTTCGGGATTGGAGTGGGTTACGGTTCCTATGGGGAAATTCAGAACCCTTCTGCTCAGTCCTCAGGTAAAAGAAGATAAAATTTTCGGTTCTGAAGAACCTATAAAAATCTGGGTTTCCGTGGACCCCCAGCATATACCCGTAAAGATAGAGAGCAAGCTTAAAGTCGGTAAAATAAGTTTTCAGCTGGAAGAGATAAGCATTATAGAAGAAGGTAATAAATGATTTACACGGTAATAATGGCGGGAGGCAGAGGAAGGAGGTTCTGGCCGGCTTCCACCGAGAAAAAACCAAAACAATTCCTTCCTATAGTCGGAGATAAATCTCTTATAGTCCAGACAAGGGAAAGGATAAAAGCTCTTACACCTCTGGAAAAAATCAAAGTGATTACCACTCCGGAATTAAAAAAGGAAATAGAAAAATTCGGCTTTCCAAAAGAGAATATTTTTGTTGAACCGAAAGGTATGAATACTCTTTATGCCATCGCTTTTTCTGCGGCGAAACTCATAAAAGAAGATAAAGAGGCCCTGATGCTTACTTTACCTTCCGACCACTGGATATCCGACGACAACGAATTCATAAACACCATTAAAAAGGGAATAAAATGGGCGGAAAAAGAATATCTTGTAACTTACGGAATAGTGCCTGTAAGACCGGAAACCGGGTACGGATATATAGAGAAAGGACAGAAACTGGAAGACTCGGTGATGAAAGCAAAAAGATTTACTGAAAAGCCTAAAATTAAAACGGCTAACGATTATCTGAAAAGCAAAAATTTTCTTTGGAACAGCGGTATCTTCCTATGGAAAGCAACGATAATACTAGACGAAATAAAAAAATACCGACCGGAAATTTCGGAATATTTAGATAAAATTACCGAGAATCCGACAGAAGAAAACGTAAAGCTTCTTTATAAAATAGGCGTACCCATTTCTATCGACTACGGAGTGCTGGAAAGGAGCGAGAAGGTAGTACTGATAGAGTCTGAATTCAAATGGGATGACGTAGGGGCGTGGACATCTCTCGAGAGGATAGAGAGTCCCAATGATAAAGGAAATGTCGAAAAAGGGAAAGTCATTGCGATAAACTGCAATAATAATATATTTTATTCAGATGATGGTATAATTGTAGCGAAAGATCTGTCCAAAATGGTGGTAGTGCGGACAAGTAATGCAACATTAATTATACCCAAAGCAGATACGCAGGAATTAAAAGAAATTGTTGAACAACTTCCAAAAAAATACAAATAAATGGAGGTGAGTATGAAATATTTCTTTGTGGCTCTAATCGTTATCTTACTATCAGTTGCTTGTGCAAAGAAAGAAACAGTGCAAGGAGAAGGCCCCGTAGGCGAAACGATGTTTGCAGAAGTCTCGCCGGAAGAAGTCGATACATCTTCAATCCTCTTCGAAGAAATCCCGATTACTCCCCCTTCCGGATCATTTATCGAAGAACTGGAAGAGGAAAAGCCCGTTGTTGTCAGTGCTACGCCGTCGGCAACAAGACGGGGTTACAGGGTTCAAATCGGAGCTTACGATAACCAGGCGGAGGCGAATGCTATGGCAAACAGGGCTCGTGGCATACTGACCAGAGGTGTATATGTTCAGTATGTGGCTCCGTATTACAAAGTTCGCGTAGGGGACTTTATCAACAAATATGAAGCAACCCAGTACAAAAATCAACTTAGAAACACCTCATACAGAGATGCCTGGGTGGTGGAATCGGAAATAATCCCTTAATGAGGTTGCTGGTTGCTTCGAAGAACCAGGGCAAGATTAGGGAAATAAAAAGAATCTCTAAAGATAGAATAGAGATATTAAGCCCTATTGACATAACACTTGATGTCGATATATTGGAAGACGGAAAAACCCTGCGTGATAACAGTTTGAAAAAAGCTCTTACGTATTTCCGTAAGGCCAATATTTGTACTATAGGAGAGGATACAGGGTTGTTCGTGAAAGCTCTGGGAGGCAAACCAGGAGTATTTTCGGCAAGATACGGTGGAGGCGGGGACCAGAGTAACAGGTATAAGTTACTTGCGGAATTAAAAGGGAAAAAAAATAGAGAAGCGTATTTCGAGACGATATTCGCATTAGTGATAAACGAACGGTGGGTCGAGTTTTTCGAAGGAAAAATAAACGGGAAAATTACCGAAGAAGAGATTGGTGATAAGGGTTTTGGATATGACCCGGTTTTTTTACCTCTTGGTCATAAGAGAACCTTCGCCGAGATGAGCGATGCAGAAAAAAACAATATCAGCCATAGAAGGATAGCTCTGGAGAAAGTTTTAGATTTTATCGAAGCTGAACAAAAAAAAATCGAAATTTTTTGTAAATAACAGCGGGGTGTAGCGCAGCTTGGTTTAGCGCACCTGCTTTGGGAGCAGGGGGTCGGTGGTTCAAATCCACTCACC
>CAZGBM010000026.1:0-9382 GCA_964523975.1 uncultured bacterium
TTGTCAAAGTATACCGTTTCGATAACAATATGTCAAGTGCAAAACGAAGCAGAGCTTCAAAAATGTAAAAATTAAATATTAAATATCAAAATTACAAATCAAATTTCAAAAATAGAAAAAGAGAAACAACGAATCACACAAATAACACGAATATTAAAAAAAGACAATGAAAAATATTATTCTTAATTTATTTGTGCAATTTGTGCTATTTGTTGTTGAAAAAATGGGGTGTTGGGGGTAATAGAAAACCCGTTTTTTCGATTTAAATATTTTGTTGTAAAAAAGAATTAATTTTACATTTTTATTTGTCATTTTGCTTTTTAATTTTTGATATTTAATTTTCGGGGGCGTAATAATTTGATGGGTGATGCGGGAATGGTATTGACAAACCCGGACTAAATTCTATGATATTATTATGACTTTATTCCTCATAAAAACAAGATTGATAAGGGCTTTCAAATCCATAATATCAACAAAAAAATCCAATCTTTTTGTTTACTCCCTAGTTATTTCTATCTTTTTAACGGGGACTTTCGTTTTCTTTTTGAGAATATTCCTGTTCTTAGAACCAATAGAAATCATAGGAGCCATAATAGCCGATAAACTCATTTCTTACTCTTTCTTTGTTTTTACTTTACTTCTATTTATGAGTAACGGTATTACAGCTCTTTCTACTTTATACCACTGCCGGGAGCTCGATTATCTTTATTCGACTCCATTACAGCCCTTTCATATATTCTCGCTCAAGCTAATCGAAACCATTTTTTATTCCTCCTGGGCAACACTGATCGGAGGGATACCCATTATCCTCTCTTATTTAATTGCCTTTTCCTCGTTTCAAACAAAAACAATATTGTTTATATTGCCGTTATTCGCTTTTATCCTTATCCCTTCAGGATTCGGCGTTTCTATAATAATCATCCTGAAAAAAATAAACCCCCGCTGGACGGTAAAACAGCTGGCTGCCGTACTGGGAGCACTCTCTGCTTTTTTCATTTTCGTTTACATACAAAGTACGCCTTACAATTTCAACGTACCTGAAACCTTGAATCTTGAAGCCGTAAACCAGTTTGTTCAGAGCTTGCAAGTTTCAAATCCTTATTTCCCGAATGAATGGTTTTACAAATGTATTTCCGCACTTGCAAATAATAATACCAGAATGTTCATGAAAAACATCACCCTGCTCCTATCGGGAAGCTTAATTTCGATATCTTTTGCCTTTGTATTTTCGAATTTATTTTACAGGATAAGCTGGATGTCGGCTGAAAGCAATTCCGGAACATTCCCGATACACAAGAAACTTTTACTGAATAAATTACCCGGAATATTCAATATGCTGCAGAAAGACATAAAAATATTCCTTCGCTCTCCTCTTCAGTGGTCTCAACTGATGATAATAGGAGTGCTTCTTGTAATCTACATATTTTCCTTAAGAAGAACACCCTTATACGTCAGGGACCCTTTCTGGCTATCCGTACTCGCCCTGATAAATACCGGTTTTATTGGTTACATAACCGCTACTCTTTCTCTGCGTTTTGTATATCCCGGAATAAGCCTTGAAGGAAGAACGTGGTGGAATCTAAGGAGTTCTCCTTTATCTATAGAACTCTTACTGCAATCAAAAAGCATATTTTTTTTCATAATAAATCTATTTATTGCGGAATCGGTGATAATATTCTCGAATATTATTCTTGTTCAATACGGTATAATAGTACTGTTATCCGCAGTCCTATCGGCAATTTTCGCTTTTGTTTCCGTCTATTTAAGTGTTTCTTTGGGAACTTTGTTTGCCGATTTCAGAGAAACAAACCCGGCTAAAATCGCCTCAGGAGCCGGAGGACTTTTAACCGCAGCAATCAATCTATTCTATATAGCCATATCGATGGTTCTTTTCGCCACACCGATATCCTTTTATATAAAAAATCGCCTTGAGGGAAATCTGATTTCAATCACTACTCCCCTTATCATATCAACTTCTCTATTCTTGATTATTACAGTATTAATAGTATTTATACCTCTTAAATTGGCAAAAAAGAAGATAAAGGAAATCGAATAGAAGCATAGCCACTAAGACACAAAGACACTAAGCAAAAAAAATTAAGTTATTGTTTTCCCCATCCCAACCCTTTTTTTAACAACAAATAGCACAAATTGCACAAATAAATTAAGAATAATAGTTTTTTTTATTTCGTGTTATTTGTGTGATTCGTTGTTGCTCATATTTTTTTGTAAAGTATTGAGTTTTAAATAACAAAATAGATTCTTTTAATCAATGTTTATCTGTATTCATCCGTAGCGAATATTTGGTGTTGTGGGTCGAGGCTTTGTGCCTTGGTGTCTTCGTGGCAATAAAAATCAGAAAATACTTACTTTTACATATTTACCCGGGTTTTTCCTGAAGTCCACAAGCAAAGTATCAAGACTTGCTGCCGCCCTGGTTAGATTATCATAAAGTTTTTCATCATAAACAAGTTTACCCATCGTACCTTTTCGGCTATTTATTTGTTTTAAAGTCAAATCCAACTCCTTGATAGAAGAATCCATATTATCGATAAGAGCTTCGGTCTTTTTCAAATTTTTTCCTCCGCTTTCGATGGTTTTCTTCAACTCTTTTCTATTTTCTTTCAAAAAAAGCTCCAGCTCTTTGAGCGTAGAACTCAATCTATCGAAAGGTCCTTCGCCACCTTCTGCACCGCCTTTAATGGCTTTTAACAAATCTTCAATCTGCTCGGTAATTCCTCCAATCTCTACGGTCGAAAGTCCACGGTTCGGAGCTCCCCGTAAGGTCTCGGAAATGTCAAAACGTTTATCGGAAACCCCGGGATTGATTACAATAGTTTTCGTACCGCTAATCATCGCCACATCCTGAATCAATGCTCTCGCGTCCTCTTTTAATACAACGTCCTTTTCTATCCAGACCCGAACCAGAACCCCATTGCCTTCCATATAGATACTCATTACCTTACCCTTATCTATACCATATACTCTTACCGGATCTCCCTTAGTTAACCCTGCAACATCATCATAAAAAATATCCAAATAAAAGCCTTCTCTGCCAACATTAAATCTCAAAAGCCAGAGTTGACCTATTACAAAAACCAAAAAGACAATCGTCAAAAAAATTCCTACCTTTACAGCCTTTTCTTTTTTAATCATAAAACCCCCTGTTATATAAATTAATAATAAACATTTGCTTCTTTAAAAAAACACCTTAATTTAATTGTACCATTTTTTCCGGCAAATAAAAATGCAAAATCATATCTATACCCCCAACAACCCATTTTTTAACAACAAATTGCACAAATTTCACAAATAAATTTAGATTAATCATTTTTATCAACATAAAAAAATAAAGACTGTTCTTTTAATATTCGTGTGATTTGTGTAATTCGTTGTTTCTCTGTTTTCTTATTTTTGAACTTTGATTTGTCATTTTCCATTTTCATATTTAATTTTTACATTTAAGCGGTTTCGCCGCGTTAGGTAAAGACCAGTCTTGAAACAACATAATCGAGAAAAAGAATCATTATGGTCGAAGATATAACCGCTTTCGTAGTTGACTCTCCCACTCCTTCGGCACCACCTTCTGTCTTAAGACCATAATAACAGCCCATGATAGTCAGCGTCAATCCAAAAGTTACGGCTTTAATTAAACCACCGTAAAGAGTTATAGGATAATAATTTAAGCGTACTCCTCTCCAGTAAACAGCAGATGAAATATTCAAGGTCATCGTTGAAAGCATCCAGCCTCCGACTACGCCTGTAAGTTCTGCTATAACCGTTAGAATCGGTAAAATAATAATTCCCGTAAAAACTCTCGGTACGACGAGATGCTCGATAGGGTCTATTGCGAAAGCTTCGAGGGCATCTATCTGTTCGGTTACTTTCATCGAACCGAGTTCCGCCGCAATCGAAGAAGAAACCCTTCCGGCAACCACAAGACCAACAATAAGCGGTCCGAGTTCGATAAACAGCGCCTTACAAACCGACATTCCTATATATACATCGGGCATGTATTGTCTTGCCTGGTAATAAGCCTGATAAGCGGTAACCATACCCATAAAAAGAGACGTAAATACCACAATAGAAATCGATTTAACGCCCTGAAAGAATATTTGCTCCACAAAAAGGTCGAATTTTCTGTATAATCCTTTGGCCTTCATAAAAGTGCGTGCAAGAAGAATAAAAATTCCTCCTATGTATTCCATACTCGAGATTATACTATCTTTTATAAATACCATAATTTATTTATATAATATTATTTCGGACAAAGTCAAGCAAAAATTTATGAATATATGGAGTTCCGGCAACGATAGTACCTTTTAAAATATCATCTCCCCCTTCCTGGTCCGTTATCAATCCGCCTGCTTCCTCAATCAGCAACCATCCTGCAGCCACATCCCAGGGAGACAGCGCAAATTCTATGTCGCCGTCGATTCTACCAGCCGCGATTTCCGCCTGCTGTAAAACGGCAGATCCAAAAAACCTTATGCAATGAACCTGCACTATCAATTTTTTTAAAGCATCCATAATCTTCTCTTTTTTCTGGTAAGCCGAAGGAGGAATGCTAAGGGAAACCAACGCCCTTGCCGGATCTTTTTCTCCCGAGTGCTTTATTCTTTTTCCGTTAAGAAAAGCACCTTTACCTTTTTCAGCGGAAAAAAGCTCATCTCTAACCGGCTCATAAACTACGGCAACTTTAATTTTGGAATTTTCTTCATAAGCAATAGAAACGCAAAAACGCGCTATGCCATGCATAAAATTATTAGTTCCGTCCAGAGGGTCTATAATAAACCTTCCCTTCCCCGAAAAGAGTCCGCTTTCTTCTGCACAGATACCAACTCCGGGAAAGCTTTTCTGCAAATTTTTCATTATAAATTCCTCCGATTTTTTGTCCGCTTTAGTAACGAATTGATTGAACCCTTTTCTTTTAATATCGCCTTTTTTAAGCGAACCGTAATAATTACGTATTAAATTTCCGGCACCCTTTGCTATTTCGATTACTTTATCTAAAATACCAACCTCCTTAAATTAACCACAGATTACACAGATGTTTTCTTTTATCCCCCACGCACAACCATTTTTTTAACAACAAATAGCACAAATTACACAAATAACTTTTTAATTAGCCACTGATTTACACTGATAGGCACGGATACCCTTCCCACTCCATATTCTATTTTATTAAAACAACAAAACTTTCTTTTAATCCGTGTGTTTCCGTGTTTATCCGTGGCTATTTCCCTTTTTTAATATTCGTGTTATTTGTGGGATTCGTTGTTTCTCCTTATTTTTTAATTTTGATTCGTTTTCCATTTTAATTTTTGATTTTTACATTTATTATGCCCTCGGATGAGCTTTCTTATATTCTTCTTTTAATTTCTCTATACTCATATGAGTATAGATCTGCGTGGTGGACAATGATTCGTGACCCAGAAGCTCCTGAACTGCCCGCAGGTTCGCTCCGCGGTTCAAAAGATGAGTTGCAAAAGTATGGCGCATCGTGTGAGGACTCATCTGATGTAACGTGGCAACCTTGACTATTGCCTTTTTTACTATACGTTGAAGGTCGCGCTGAGTCAATCTTCTCCGGGATTTACTAAAGAAAAGAGGTCCTTCCCTGTAACCCCTTACCTCTGATATGTATTTATTCAAAGTTTCAAAAGCGGTTCTGGCTACAGGAAGTATTCTTTCCTTTTTACCTTTGCCGTAAACCCGGAGCAATCTACTATTGGTATCAAACATAGAAATATCGAGATTGACCAGCTCTGAAGCACGAATACCGGTAGCGTAAAGCAGTTCAAGAATGGCTCTATTGCGAATATCAAGTTCTTTATCAAGAGGAGAAAAATCGAGCATTTCCCCGACTTCTTCCTCGGAAAGAAACGAAGGGATGGGCTTATCGGTTCTGGGAGTCTTTACCGAAAGAGAAGGATTGCTTTTTATAACTTTATTTCTTACAAGAAACTTGCAAAAAGATTTTACTGCCGAAAGTTTTCTTGAAACCGATGTTTTTTTATACCCATAAGAAAGAAGCTCCCCCATAAATCCTCTAATATCTTTCCTGTCTATTCCAGAAAAATCGTTTTTACCATTTTTCCGTAAAAAAGAGCTAAACTCTTCAAGATCCGTCTTGTAACTTTTTACGGTACAATCCGAAAACTTCCTCCGTATCAATTCTTCAATATAACTATCTATCAATTTATCCATTTATCACAAACAATAACCTTTTTTTAACAACAAATATCACAAATTACACAAATAAATTTAAGAATAATCTTTTTTATTAATACTTAAGAAATAAAGTCTTCTTGTTAATATTCGTATTATTCGCCTGCCCCGTAAGGAAGAATGACTGTATCGGGGTGTGATTAGTTATTTCTTTCTTTAAATTATTTTTAAATTTTGATTTGTCATTTTCCATTTTTATATTTAATTTTTGCATTATTTATGTTATGTTTTAAGTTTTTTCTTCTTAACTGCGGGAAAAAGCAAATTATTCAATATCAACCTATAACCGGGTGAATTTTTATGAAATTCCAGATAAGTGGGTGGGTCACCTACAAGGTGAGTATAATCTTCAGGGTCATGACCTCCAAGGAAGGAAAAGCTGCCTTTACCGCAATCTCCGTATATATACTTAACTTCATTAGTATTTGGATGATCAGCCAAAACAATAACATCAACCTTTAACTTTTCCCGGTTAAAACCTGTATCCTGACCAAGAAACTCTTTTATTCTGTCGGTGTGATTCTGGGTTAGGATTGCTGGAATTATATCTCTTTTTGCCATAAAAGTCCGGAGGAAAAAATAACTGTTTTTACCTCTCTGGAGCGTAAGTTGAGTAATGTCTACGTCCGAATGCTCATAAATATTGATGGATGTTATAAGATTTATATCTTTAAGAAAAAGAGTATTGTTATAATTCGCTTTCTTTCTAAAGTTCGGGTCTATCCCATCTCCATCGATCTGGGGCGGAACTATATCCACGCCATAAAATGTAAGAGCAATATCAAGAGTAATCGGAGCGGAACACATGGCAAACAAAAATCCCCCTTCGGAAACGTATTTCTTTATCCTCTCGGCAACATCGTGTTTCATTTGCCATACCTTGTGGTAATTTAAACTACGTGCTTTTCTCTCGTTAATCTTGACCGCTTCCCTATACCAGGAAGAAGCTGCGTAATTTCGATAGAATTTACCATATTGTCCGGTGAAATCCTCGTGATGAAGGTGCAACCAGTCATAACCCGCAAGCGCACCCTGGAGAATATCATCATCCCAGACCCTCTCATAAGGAACTCCGGCATACTCAAGGGCAAGCACAACTGCATCATCCCAGGGCCCTTCCGTTTCGGGTATATATACGGCGACTCTGGGCGCTTTTTCCAATTTAACTCTCTCCATATTTTCTCTCTCGATTGTCGCGTAGATTTCGTTTAGTTCATCGTCACTTATCCAAAAAGAAGTCACTCCCCTTCGGTCCGCTTCTTTTTTTATACCTTCAAGTCCGGGAAGGAGAAAACTTCCTCCTCTGTAATTAAGAAGCCATTCGGCATTAAGCCCTTCCTTTAAAACCCAGTAAGTAAGACCATATGCTTTCAAGTGGTCTGTCTGCTCGTTGTCCATTGGAATTAATAAACTTGCAATAATTATAAAAAGCATTTATAAAAAAGTACCTTTGTTACACGATAAGTCAAGTGCAGACTGCCACAAAGACACTAAGGCACAAAACCCCACCCTACAACCCATAATTTATTTTTTCACATGTAGATAATGTAGAACCTGTAGTTTTTTATTTGTTTTTATTTCTATATTAACTACATGCCCTACATGTTAGAAAAATTTGGGGATGTAGGTGGTTTTTTAAACAACAAAAATAAAAATCCTGTAAATCCAGTAAATCCTGTCCAAATATCTGGGCTTTGGGGGGATGAATTTAGCTAAAAAAAATCCCTTCCAATCTGCGTTCATCTGCGTCCTATTAAATTAAAAAATATCCGGGTTATCGGAAATTATGTTCTTTAAATCTCTTGCAAATTGTGTTTTTAAGAGCTTGTCAATGTTTCCTAAAAAAGACTCATACTCATTGTCAAAATCTATTTTACCTAAAAAAGGAACACCAAGGGATACCAATTTATTAACTTTTTCATCTCTTTCGGAAAATACAATATTCTCAATAACTCCAATTACCTTCTTCACCGATTCTTTACTCATCCTTATGACCTTTTTAAGGGTTTCCAGGGTTAACTTCGATTGATTCCCTACCATAATAAATTCTATGTTCTTCATTACTCTTATAACATCTAAAGTCACATCTCCGATACCCGGAGGCATATCGACAATCAGATAATCCAGAGAACCCCATCTTGTTATAGCCAGTAGTTCGATAATCGCATTCGAAAAGTCTTCTCCCCTAAAAGGTAACGGATTTTCTCCAGCGAAATAAACAATAGACATAAATTTAATTCCATTTACTAAAGGTGGAATAATACCCTTTTCCTCTTCCGGAAAAACATCCTCCAGACCAAGAATCAAATGGTCGGAAGGTCCGCTTAAATCGAGGTCTAAAAGTCCTACTTTCTTACCCGTCTCTTTAAGTACTAAAGCAAGCATAGAAGCTACAGAACTCTTCCCCACACCTCCTTTCCCACCGGAAACCGCGATTATCTTCTTGATATCGGATAATCTCTCATCAATCACATTAAATCTCGGATCCATAAAAATCAAATTACCTCTTTTTTAACAACAAATTGCACAAATAACTTTTTAATTAGCCACTGATTTTCACTGATAAACACTGATACCCTTCCCGCCCCATATTCTGTTTTTATTAAAACAACAAAATATTTTTTTAATCCGTGTATTTCCGTGTTCATCCGTGGCTATTTCCTCTTTTATTATTTCCGCATTTTAGCGGCTTTGCCCTTCTATATATTCAATCCATACTCCCCTGCCTTTTTTCACTTCAAAATCCGGGCTTTTGCACTGGGGACATTTCGAATAAACCCGAATTACATCGGGGACAAAGTGTACATATTCGGATTCATCTTTATCTAAATCTTTGCTGCTGCGCTCGAAATCCCACTCGAATCCGCAAACTCTGCACAGAAAAGAAGCCTTTTCTTCTTCTACTATAAATTCGCACTTTATGTCTTTCAACTTTGAGATCTCATCCAGAGCAGAATTAAAAATATCTTTTTCCAGCTGCTGCAACTTGCCAATCTTGACAAGAACTTTATCTACTTTTAAAAGATTCTTCTCTTTTTTATATTTCAAAACGGTATTCGCAACCGATTCAGCTAACGCCCATTCGTGCAAAATTCACACTCCTTTTTTAAATTATTCGAGTATAAATTAATTGGAAGCGAAAGTCAAGGAG
>CAZGBM010000026.1:9482-24596 GCA_964523975.1 uncultured bacterium
GTTTACCTGATAAAGACGGATTCTCTGGGAGATACGCTCTGGACGGGAACTTACGACAGGGATAGTACCTACGATATGGGGTACTCAGTCCAGCAGACGACTGATGGCGGATATATTGTTGCCGGGGAGACTTGGTCTTACGGTACGGGGATGAATGGCGTTTACCTGATAAAGACGGATTCTCTGGGAGATACGCTCTGGACGGGAACTTACGGCGGTAGTGAAGGCAGGTCAGTCCAGCAGACTACTGACGGGGGATATATTGTTGCCGGGCTTGCTTGGTCTGACAGTACGGGAGAAGATGTTTACCTGATAAAAACGGATTCTCTGGGAGATACGCTCTGGACTAGGACTTACGGCGATAGTACCGACGATTGGGGCTACTCAGTTCAGCAGACAACTGACGGGGGATATATTGTTGCTGGGTGTATTATTTCTCTCAATGCGGGATACGCCTATGTTTACCTTATAAAGACGGATTCCCTGGGAGATACGCTCTGGACTAGGACTTATGGGGACACCAGCTCCAATGGAGCTAACTCAGTTCAGCAGACATCCGATGGTGGATATATTGTTGCCGGGTTTACCGATTCTCGCGGTGCGGGAAGTCTTGATTTCTATCTTATAAAAACGGATTCTCTGGGAGATACGCTCTGGACTAGGACTTATGGTGGGACTTACGTCGATTTGGGTTACTCGGTCCGGCAGACCACTGACGGAGGATATATTGTTACCGGATATACGGCTATCGGCGGGTGGAACCGTAAAGTTTATTTAATAAAGACAAATAGTTTGGGGGATACGCTCTGGACAAGGACTTACGGGACTTTGGGGAGGGAAGATTATGGCTACTCAGTCCAGCAGACTACTGACGGGGGATATATTGTTGCTGGGTGGACTAAAGGTAACGGGATAGACAATTCTCTTGTTTGTCTGATAAAGGTCAACTTCGACGGCAGCGGAGGAATCGAGGAAGAGATAATTCCTAATTTATTGTCATTATCTCCAGCTGATCCGAATCCTTTTACTACCAAAACAACCGTTAGTTATGAGCTGACAAATGCGACTAATGTGAATGTCTCAATCTATAACCTACTCGGGCAAGAAGTGAAAAAACTTTATTCGAGAAATCAATCTTCCGGTATTCATTCCGTTACCTGGGATGGTAGTGGGACCTCTGGAAAACTACCTACCGGAATTTATCTACTCAAGATTAAAGCAGGAAATCAAGAAGCTTCCTTAAAACTTACGTTTATAAGGTAATTGAGTTTGTAGAGTTCGTAGAGTTCATTGGGTTTGTTGGGTTAGGTAAAAAAATACAATAAAAAGGGGTGTGGTAATTAAAGTTTCGGGTTACGAGTTTCGTGTTTCGTGTTAAAAAACCGAAAAAAATTTGTGCAATTTGTTGTTAAAAAAATAAGTTAAAATGGGTGGGGTGGGCTTTGTGCTCTTTGTGGTTAGACCAAACACATTAAAAGGGGTGTGATGGGGCTCTGTGCTCTCTGTTTGTTTTTCCCCTCTGTGTTCTCTGTGGTTAATTTAAGTTTCGTGTTTTGAGTTTCGGGTTTCGAGTTTAAAAAAAATAAAAAATCCTTTTTGATCTGCGTTTATCTGCGTCCAATTATTGGGTAGGGGTGGCTTTGTGCCTTAGTGTCTTCGTGGCTAATATTACAAAAGGGGGTAGTTGGTGCAAAAATTACCTTGACTTGACTGACTGTTTTCATTATACTGAATATCGTAGCGAAATAATGCAAATTCAAAAAGACCAGGTTCTAAGTAAAAAAATTTAAGTATTATTAACATTAACTTTTTTATAAATTTTGAGGAGGTTGTCAATGAAAAAAGATAAGAAAAAAATTTCGAAAAAAACGACTAAGCACATATACCGTATTGTCGGAAGTTGTTAAGCATACCCTCATACATCTCTATTCATTTTCTGGTTCTGTATGAATAGATATTAAAGTATTTTCACCGTACGTTTCTTTTAATTTTTCTTCAATTTTATTATTAATTTTATGAGCTTCAACAATTGAAAAACTATTTGCTACTCTTATATGAATATCTATTACGATATTGTTGCCTATTCGTCTTGTTTTTAAATCATGAGGCTCTATTACATCCTCTATGTTTCCGACTATTTTCAAAATATAATTTTCGGTATTTTCATCAAGAGACTCTTCCAATAATTCTTTAATGCTGCCTATAGAAATGTCATAAGCTACTTTCAATATAAAAAGACTCACAACAACTGCTGCTATTGGATCTAATATTCTCCAAACATTGCCAAGTAAAATTGCTCCACCAATACCCAATAATGTTCCTGTCGAAGAAAACGCATCAGAACGATGGTGCCACGCATTAGCAATCACTGCTTTGCTTTGTATTTGCTTTCCAACTACGATTGTATATCTATATAACCATTCTTTAGTTATTATTGATAATAAAGCAGCAAATAATGCAATAATTCCGGGGGAACCAATGTTCTTTTTTAAAAACAAAACCGAATAAATTTTTTGGGCACCTGAATAAAAAATACCAATACCTACAAACAATAATGCAACCCCAATTATTACGGCTGCTAATGTCTCAAATTTGCCATGTCCATAATCATGATTTTCATCAACAGGTTTCCTTACTATCATAAAATTAATTAATACAACTATATCAGTAACAAAATCCGATAAAGAATGGAAGGCATCGGCTACCATAGCGCTACTTTTCCCAAAGATACCTGCAAATAATTTTAATGAAGTCAAAATTAAATTAGTAAAAAAACCAACCCAAGTTATATAATTAGCTTTTTTCGCACGATATTCTTCAATGTTATAATTATTCTCTTTCATTTTCTAACATCCATATAAATAACAGATTATATTAATAGTATTTTCATTACAAAATCATTTATATCCTTAAAAAAATTCTGACAACTTGTCTATATATGCATTATTGCGCATAAGCTTACAATTTAGAAGTATATATGAAGTATTACATATATACATAACTATAGGCGATTTTCCTTCCCTCAATTCTTATAATTCAATTATAATGAATACTCTCCATCTGTCAATCCTTCCCTCGAGATTCAATGTTAGGGAATAAAAATAAAATCTCTGTGCTCTTTGTTAATTAGAGTTTCGTGTCTCGAATCTAGAGATTAGTATATTAATAAATCAGTGAATTAGCAAATTAGTAACAAAAAACTATATTATCTACATGTCCTACATGTTGGAAAAATTTGGGGATGTGAGTGGTGTTTTAAACAACAAAAATAAAATCCTGTAAATCTTGTTAATCCTGTCTAATATATTTGGGGTTGTGCGGAGGGGCTTTGTGCCTTAGTGTCTTCGTGGCTAATATTACAAAAGGGGGTAGTTGGTGCAAAAATCACCTTGACTTGACTGACTGTTTTCATTATACTGAATATCGTAACAAAATAATGCAAATTCAAAAAGAACGGGCTTCTGGAAAAAATTTTAAGTAATATTAACATTAACTTTTTTATAAATTTTGAGGAGGTTGTTAATGAAAAAAGATAAGAAAAAAATTTCAAAAAAAACGACTAAGAAATCTAAAAAATTACCCAAGATAAAGATAGACAGGAAAAAAATTATTGAGAAAGTTAAACAAAAGAAAATATGGATTCCGGCAGCAGTTACCGCAGGGGTTATTTTAATTGCCCTTTTGCTCTACCCGAAAATAAACGAGATAAGAATGAGAACTAAACAACCCGAAACCGGAACAGGGGCGATATCTGGAGTACTTGAAATAACATCATACGCCCCGCAGGGCGAAACTTACGGACAGGTTCAAATAAACATAAATTTCAATAATCCTATAATACCGCTAACGACATTGAGCGATGAAACAAGAGACGCCATTTTAAGTCACTTCAGTCTAGAGCCTAAAATCGAAGGTAAATTCAGGATTCTCGGAACCACAGGTGTGGTATTTGAACCCGAGCACAGTCTGCCGATGTCAACCCACTACATAGTAAAAATACAAAAGGGAATAAAAGATATCTTCGGTAACACACTTGCAGAAGATTTTAGCTGGGAATTCAATACTCCCCTACCCCAAATAAGCATTAGCCCTTATAACAACTCTCACCACGTAAAACTTGACCAGGAAGTATTTATTACAAGCAATACTTCTTTGGATTTAAAATCCTTAAAAAGTAAAATAGAATTCTTCGAAACCCAAACAGAAAAAAAAGTTGCGTACGAATTCCTTGAACATGAGAAAAATCCGAAAGATAAAGAAGATATCGGAATATATCACCTGAGGTATGTTTATATGCTGAAGCCCGTAAAAGGGCTTAAAAAAGATACCGAATATACAGTTATACTCCATTCCGGTATAAATACCACAAGAGGTAATAAACCAACAGAGCAAGAATATTCTTCGACTTTCAGGACTTATCCTCCCTTTAGTTTCATCAAAACCGGCTTCTGTGGTGAATGCGGATATAAACTTACAACGGTTCCCTATATCTCTTTCACAAATGACCCCGATTGGAAAAGCGCCGGGGCAAATATTTCTGTTTCTCCTGGTGGGGAGAAAAGTCCATTGAACGAATACTCCTGGTGCTATATAGATTATTCACTTGGTTTTAATGAAGAAGATTTAGAACCAAACACCCGATATAAAGTAAATTTAGGTTCCGGATTGATAGACATTTATGGTCAAACGCTGGAAAATCCGCAGGGCACTTCTTTTACAACGGGAGAATTAACCCCGAAGATGTGGGGACCAAGCGGTTACCAGCTTATAACACCCAATATAGAGCCAAAACTCGGAATAAAGACTGTCAATATAAATAAAGCCTTTTACATCATTCAGAAGCTCGACCCTAAAGATATTCTGGTAAGAGAACAACTGGCTTCTTACTACATAACAGACAAACTTATAAACAATCTGAAAGTAGATGAATCCCGTCAGGATATAAAATTAAACGAGGAAAGTGTTGGCAAAGCGTATTTCGACCTCAGCCCGCATCTGCGAGGCGGAAAATTCGGCGCGGTCGCCTACAGATTTACCTCTCCACATGTAGAATGTTACTCCGAACCAATAAGTTTCAACGGTTTAATACTGCGAACAAATATAGGGATATACACCCAGTTCCATCCTACAGGCGGTATAGTCAAATTAAATCAGCTCACCGACGGTAAACCCGTTGCTAATGCAAGAATCAAATTATACAGAGAAGACGACCTGCCGAGGCTGGAAAAAATATGGGACCTCATAACCGATAAAAATATAAACAGGATATCCCCCTGCTACGAAGGTACAACAGACGAAAAAGGAATGTTAATCCTTTCAGCCTCCGAGATGCAGAAATGCACGAAAAGAAGAACAAGCAATAAAGTATTGAACGAACTTTACCCGCCGGAGGCTGACCCTGATGATATTCTATACGACAGCGAGCGTTTTGGCTTCGCGGAACCACCGCGCCTACTGATAATAGCAGAAAAAGACGATGACTGGACTTTTATCCATACTGAAGAGGGAGGAAATCCCTCTATCTGGGATTTCGGCATAAATCCCGATTGGGAAGCCGAACGGCCTATAAGCCTGGGAACTATATTCTCGGATCAGCAATTATACCGTCCGGGAGACACAGTCAGATTAAAAGGCGTCTCAAGATACCTGCTTTACGGAAAACTACAAACAGGTAAAGGATTAACTTTCAAAATAAAACTCAGGGACCCTCATGGAGGAGAAAAAGAAATTGAAAATGTTAAAGTCAACGAATTCGGTACTTTCGATTTCGAAATATCAACGAAAGAAGAACAGCCGCTCGGGTCTTATTATATAACTGCTGAAAACACAAAACATAATTTAAGATTCCATGGTAATTTCAGACTGGCTGAATTCAGAGTTCCGGAATTCGAAGTTAACCTTGATATCAACAAGAAAATAATCACTGCCGAAGAACCATTTAAGATTTCATGGGAAGGAAAATACTATTTCGGAGCACCTATGGCAGAAGCAACTGCTTCCCTCAATATAACCCGCAGAAAAACGTACTTCACACCAAAAGGGTGGGAAGATTTTTACTTTGGGATTCCCGGTTATCTGCTTGAACAACAATCTTCCATTAGCGGAACTTATCTGCGTGAAACGATTAAACTGAATGAAGAAGGCAAGGCGTCCAAAACTATAACTCTAGGGCGCGATGACGTTCCGTACCACATGACTTATCTTTGTGATGTAGAGGTTACGGACGTTTCGAACCAAACTTCTTCCGCGAATAAAAGCATCACGGTCTTAACCGATAAACGACTTATCGGCATAAAACTCGACGACTGGATAATCGCAGCAAAAGATACCTTGAAGGCAAATATTATAGTATCGTCACCCGAAGGGGAAGCTTTAGCAGGAATACCCATTACAGCTAAACTGATAAAAAGAGAATATCATTCCGTAAAAACAAAAACCCCGGAAGGTAAATTCAGAGTAGAAAATACAATGGTAAAAAAAGTGGTAAGTTCCAGAGAAACAATAAGTGCCAACACACCTAAAGAATTGACTTTTTCACCCGAAGAAGCGGGTTCATATTTTGTATTTGCGGAACTCAAAGACAAACCAAACAGCGGGACATCTGCCGCAGCCTCGATATGGGTAGCCGGAGAAAGCTACGTTCCCTGGGAAGAAACGGGCGAAGATAAACTGGAAATAATAATGGATAAAGAAGAATACAAAGTCGGAGATACCGCACAGGCTTTTATCAAGTCCCCCTTCCCTAATTCAGAACTATTCATAACGGTCTGCCGAGAAAAGATATTCATCAAAGACTCAAAGGAAATCAAAGGAGGCGGATTCACTTATAGTTTCAAAGTAACCGAAGATATGCTTCCGAATGCTTATGTGGGAGCAGTACTTTACCGCCTCGGAGAACCTATCGTTCCCGTGGAAGAAGAAACCGGAAAACATATGGAAAAAATAGGCTTTACGGGCTTCAAAGTTTCGGTGTCCGATAAATATCTAAACGTAAAAATTACTCCATCGAGCAAGAAACTCCGACCGGCAGAAGAATTAGACGTCGACATTAAAGTTACACGAACGGACAAAAAAGGACACCGGAGTGAATTGACAGTTATGGTTGTGGATGAGGCTGTTCTCTCCTTAACGGGATATACGCCACCGGACCTTGTCAATATCGTTTACAGCTATAGAGGACTATCCGCAAGAATTACCGACAACCGTCCGTTCATAATAACGAAAGAAGAATTGATGCAAAAGGGTTTCGGTTACGGAGGAGGAGCCGAAGCAATGAGAATTGCGGGACCGGTCGTACGGAAAAAGTTCTTGAAATTAGCCTATTACGACCCGAACCTCGTAACGGATAAAGACGGGCATGCTCACTTCCGCTTTAAACTTCCCGATAATCTAACGACATGGAGAATAATGGTCGTTGCTGTAGGCAAAGATAATCTCTTCGGATACGAAGACGAAAAAGTTGTCGCAACTCAGCCTTTCGTACTGCGTCCAGTTTTACCGAGATTTGCAAGAATCGGGGACAAATTCAACGCGGGAGTCGCAATTACAAATTCAACGGAAGGAGAAGGTACGGTTAAAGTATCGGCTGAACTTTCCGGAAAATCGATAATACTCAAACAAACTGACTCGCAGACAAACGAAACTGCCTTAAAAAAAGGACAGTCAAAAACGATTCTCTTCCCGTTCGAAGCAGTCAAAAAAGGAGAATCGAAATTGAAATTTATCTCCTATTTTACCGGCACATTCGGAGGCAAAGAAATAAAAGAATCCGATGCAGTAGAGATTTCACTCAACATTCAAGAACTGCTTGCAACGGAGACAGTGGTAGCGGTGGGAGAAACGAAAGAAAAAGCCAGTCAGGCTATAAAGGTCGATAAAAGCGTAAGGAAAGATATGGGAGGACTCTCACTCACTCTTTCCAGTACAGCTTTAACCAACATCGGAGAAGGAGCAAAATACCTCGTAGAATACCCGTACGGATGCCTGGAACAGACTTCGAGTAAACTCCTTGCTCTCGTTCAACTCAAATATCTTTCCGATAAATACGGATTCGAACTTGAAGCTGTAAAACCCGTAGACAAAGTGATAGAAGCAAATATCAAGAAAATCCTTTTGATGCAGAATTACGACGGCGGATTCAAATTTTGGCCTACGAGTTCCACGTCGGACTGTTTCTTGTCACCGGATGTAGCCTACCTCTTCAAAAGATGCAAAGAATTGGGATATAAAATTCCCGAAGAAGCAATGAACAATTTGCTGGTATTCCTGGAAAACACGTTGAGAAATCCATGTCATCCATTTTTCACCTGGAAATCTTTAGCGGAATATAGAATAAACATTCTGCTTGGTATGCATTACCTTGGTAAAACCGACGAAACTTACTTCGAAGAATACTTCAACCGCAGAAAAGAATTGAGTTTTGGAGCGCAAATCAGCCTCGCATACCTGCTTTACCAATCGCCAAAATGGGAAAAAGAAGCGCGTACTCTATTAAAAGAAATCAAAAACGGAATGTTCGTTACAGCACAAACGGCACATTTCGAAAGCCCTAAAGACCTGCCTCCATCATGGCTATTTATGTACTCACCGATAATTACAACGTCAGAAGCAATCAAGCTCTTCCTTGCCATGGAACCTGAAAGTGAATATATATCGAAATTCGCACGTTATATACTCAACGCAAGGAAAAACGGAAGATGGCGTTACACGTACGAAAACGCCAAAGCCATAGACGCTCTCGTGGAAATTTCTCTTACAAGAGAAGCAGAACCTCCGAAATACTCGGCAGATATTTTAATTGCAGGAGAAAAGGTTCTGACACATATGTTCAAAGGCTACGAATATAAACCTTTCGAGGAATTCTTACCCATAACGAAATTACCGGACGGAACGAGTAAAATCGATATTTCCAAAAAAGGTCAGGGTTACCTTTACTATGTTTTATCCTACTCATACAGACTGAAGGGAGCCGCGGGTTCACGAAACGAGGGTCTTACGATAAAAAGAACGATTAAAAATTCGAATACAGGTAAGCTCATTGGGGAATATGCGACCCAGCCGCTCGAACCCGTGCGGGTTAAAGCAGGAGATATTCTCGAAGTCGAGCTCGAGTTCAAAGTCAATCAGACTTCTTACCATCTCGTAATCGATGACCCCATTCCTTCCGGACTCGAAGCTATAGATGCTTCTCTGAAAACAACCTCGATACGATATGATATCAAATCACAGGAAAGCGTTACCAGAAGAAGTTCATGGAACCCGATAAACCACACCGAACTACGAGACGATAGAGTTGCTCTCTTCGCAGATATGGTAAATCCCGGAATATATAAGTATAAATATCTGCTCCGAGCCACTACATCCGGGTATTTCCTCTGGCCTTTTGCAAAAGTAAGTCTGATGTACGAACCGGAACAGTTTGGTACATGTAGCGAGGGATATATAGAAATATCGAATGAGTGAAAAATGATAAATAAGCTCTTCGCTTTTGGCTGTTGGCTTTTAGCTCTTTAATAAAACCTTATGAAAGCTAACCCCAAAAAGCTAATAGCTAATGGCTTCAATAATCTGGTTCTCTTCGGATGTTTGATTATATTCATTCTCGGCTTTCGTCTTACACCTTATCTTGTTCCAATCAGAGAGAAGGACCTCGAGAAAGAGAGTTTCCATTCTATAAAATTCTATGATAGAAATGGAATCCTCCTACAAGAAGTTCTATCCGAGAATTCGAGCCGCTCGATACACACGGACTTCGATAAAGTCTCTCCGTATTCCATCCAAGCGATTATAGCTTCAGAAGACAAAAACTTCTACTCTCATAACGGCATCGATTATAAAGCGATATGTAGAGCAGCATGGCAGAATATCAAACATAAAAAAGTCGTATCCGGTGCATCGACAATAACCCTGCAGCTTGCAAGAATGATGCGACCCGGAAAAAGAACGTTGTTTAAAAAAACAAAAGAAGCGTACTTTGCGTATCGTCTGGAAGCGGGACTCGGTAAAGAGAAAATCCTTGAAGCTTACATCAACAGGATACCGATGGGAGGAAACTTATACGGCATAGAAGCAGGTTCAAAAGCTTACTTCGGTATATCATCTTCGGATTTAACTCTGGCACAGGCTTCTTTTCTGGCTTCCATTCCCAATTCTCCTACCCGCCTGAACCCGTATAAAAATTTAGAAGACATCAGGAAACGCCAGAAATACGTTCTACAAGAAATGGTTAAACAAAATCTTATAGACGAAGAAAGAATCGATAGAATACTCAAAGAAGACATTTCCCTGCGGCCGCAAACGGCATCTTTTCTTGCGCCGCATTTCGTTTTTACTCTCCTCGAAGAATTGCCCGAAAACGCGCAAAACGTCAAGGTAACCGTCGACCTCGAATTACAGAAAATGGTTCAGGAACAGACAAACAGGGTGGTAAAGGCTCTCGAATTCTTTAACGTTACCAACGCAGCTGCCATATTGCTCGATAATTTCACAGGCGAAGTCCTTGCATATGCAGGTTCGGCAGATTTTTTCGACACCGAACACGAAGGAGAATTTGACGCGGTGAGAGCTTTGCGTCAGCCAGGTTCGACCTTAAAACCTTTTCTTTATATACTGGCTTTCGAAGACGGGTTTACACCCCGAACCGTGGTTCCGGACATACCGACTTACTATAAGATGCCTACTGGGATATACTGTCCGAAGAATTACTCCGAAGATTTCTACGGTCCGGTAAGAGTAAGAGAAGCTCTGGCGAATTCTCTCAATGTACCAGCTATCAGAGTTCTCACCAAAACAGGTATAGATAGATTCCTGAATCGCCTCAAAGAATATGGATTCAATTCCCTGGACAGAAATGCGGATTATTACGGCGTCGGACTTGTACTCGGAGGAGGAGAAGTATCACTGTTTGAACTGGCAAGAGCATATATGTGTCTGGCACGCGAAGGGAGTTTCATTCCCATCAAAGAAATCCTTGAAATCGACGGAGAAGAAAAGAAAAACCCGGAACCAAAAGAAAACATATCTACGCCCGAGTTCAATTATCTGATAACCGATATCTTAAGCGACAAATTCGCCCGTACTCCTGAATTCGGATTCAGTTGCGTCCTGAATTTTCCATTCCCATGCGCGGTCAAAACAGGTACTTCATTCCGCTTCTGCGATAACTGGACTGTGGGATTCACCGAGGATTACACCCTGGCTGTCTGGGTGGGTAACTTTGACCATACACCTATGCAGAAAGTCTCAGGCGTATCCGGAGCCGGACCTCTTTTTGCAAATATTATGTACCAGCTTTACGGCAAAAAAGACTGGCCGGAGAAGAAGCCATTACCGGAAGAACTCATCAGAGTTCCTGTCTGCCCTCTCTCGGGTAAAAAACCAAACAGTAATTGTCCTTCTTCGATAGAAGAAATAATACCCAAAAAGAGCCTTGCTTCATATTATAAAGACAGCTGCGACATGCATACTCTCGATAAAGGAAAAGTTTATACGGTTTTACCGGGCAAATATAAACAGTGGGCACAAGGATTTGAAGCGAAAAATCCCTCCAACAAAATAAGAAAAGATGAACGGTTCAAAATAATCCGGCCGCAGGAAGGAGCAATTTTCTACAGATTATCGAATGTTAAGCCGGAATACCAGTCCATAAAAATAGAACTTACAACTACCGAAAAAGAAGAAAAGGTAAACTGGTTTTTAAACGGTAAAAAATTAAAAGAAACCTGTAAGGAACATAACTTCCTGTGGCAGATAAAACCAGGGCAATACTGCCTTCAAGCTAAATCAGGTAAAGATAAAAATTTATCAAGTAGCATCAATTTCATTGTAAAATAAAAATATCTTCCTCAAAAAACTTATTGACATTCCCGACAAATTCGTTACTCTGTATATTGAAATCAAGATGGCAAAGATAAGTAAAAAAAATATCGAAGAAATACTGATGGAAGCAATCGAGCAAGCTGAGACAGAATTGCCGAAGGATGTTATACAAGCTTCGAAAAAAGCGGCAACCAAAGAAAAAGGTCTTGCTAAGATACAGCTGGAAGCAATCCTGGAAAACATTAAAATTGCTTCCAAATACGGAATTCCGATGTGTCAGGATACAGGGATGATGACATTTTATATAGAGACAGGCGCTGAATTCAAATATCTTGCCGATTTAAAGGAAATAATAGAAAGTGCGGTAAAAAGAGCAACAAAAGAGATACCTCTCAGGCCAAATACTGTTAATCCCTTTACAGGAAAAAATCCAGGAGATAATACGGGGATAAATATCCCCTATATAACATGGGAAATCACATCAGGAAAAGAATGTACTATACATATAATACCTAAGGGAGGAGGCTCGGAAAACATGAGTAAGCTATGGATGCTAAATCCGGGCAAAGGACTAACTGAGTTTAAAAAACTTATTGTAGAGCATATAGTAAAAGCCGGAGGTAAACCCTGTCCTCCAACAATCGTTGGAATCGGTATCGGAGGAGGTTCCGATATATGTATGCAACTCGCAAAAAAAGCACTTTTACGTAAAATCGGCGAGCGTCACACCGAAAAAAAAGTAGCAAAAATGGAAGAAGAATTGCTGGCACTTATAAACAAAACAGGTGTGGGACCAATGGGAATAGGAGGAAAAACCACTGCTCTCGATGTACATATAGAATACGCACATCGTCATCCCGCATCGTTCCCGGTAGGCTTGGTTTTACAATGCTGGGCTAATAGAAGAAAAACAATCAAATTCACGAAAAACGGTTCCATAAAAATTATATAATGAAAAAAATACAATTGAATACACCGCTCTCAATAAAAGATATAAAAAATTTATCTGTCGGAGATATTGTATTTTTGAGCGGAAAACTCTTTACCGCAAGAGACCAGGCACACAAAAAAATGCTTGAGCTAAAAAAGAAAGGTAAAAAAATGCCTTTCAATCCCGGAGAAATGGTTCTCTATCACTCGGGTCCTGTTGTCAAAAGAGAAAAAAATAAATGGATTATAGTATCCGCAGGACCTACAACTTCGATAAGAATGGAAGATCTTGAAAGTGAGTTTTTGTCAAAATTAAAAGTAAAAATGATAATAGGTAAAGGCGGAATGGGAGAAAAAACTCTGAAAGCCCTGAAAAAAACAGGAGCGGCATACACCCATTTCACAGGCGGTGCAGGTGCGCTGGCAGCAAAAGCAATAAAAAAAGTAGATAATGTATATTTTCTTAAAGAACTTGGAATACCGGAAGCCGCATGGATACTTGACGTAGTGAATTTTGGACCTCTTATTGTAACGATGGACGCGAATGGAAACAGTCTTTATGCCGATTTCGAAAAAAAATTATCGAAAAAAATTAAAAGAATAAATGAAGAAATTAGCCACAAAGACACGAAGACACAAAACAAAAAAACATGAACCACAGAGAACACAGAGAAATGATTGTATTGAAAAAGAAAAAAACACTGAGAACGCAGAGAAAAACAAAAAAAGTAAATAGCCACGGATGAACAAAGATAAAAACGGATTAAAAAAAATATTTTGTTGTTTCTATACTTGTTGGTTTGTTAGATTGTTGGGTGGTTGGGTAGTTAAACAATCCGGAAAATCTGCGTTAATCTGCGTCCAATTATTGGGTTGGGTGGGTTTCCGGGTCTCTGTGGCATAAAAAGATAAGGAGTAATCAATGTCCGACCAAAACAGACAAAATATAGAAGAACTGAAAAAAAAGGCTGAAATTCCTCAAAAATTGGCTCCAAAATGGCATGAATTTTACAGGGGTAAAATTGAAAGCTCCGTAAAATGCTGCGTGGAAAGTCTGGAAGATTTCAGCATATGGTATACTCCAGGTGTGGCAGAACCCTGCAAGATGATAAATAAAGATCCCTCACTCGCTTATAAATTCACCAACAAATGGAATAACGTTGCGATCATATCCGACGGTTCACGCGTTCTTGGTCTCGGTAATATCGGAGCGCTTGCAAGCCTGCCGGTTATGGAAGGGAAAAGCCTTATATTCAAATACCTTGGCGGAGTAAGCGCTTACCCAATCGTTCTCGACACAAACGATACGGAAAAACTAATAGAAACGGTAAAAATAATTTCGCCTGCCTTCGGGGGAATTAATCTCGAAGATATAGCAAATCCCAAGTGCTTCTATATTCTGGAACGACTGAGTAAAGAGCTGGACATTCCCGTATGGCACGATGATCAGCAGGGAACCGCTTCTATAGAACTTGCCGGTATAATTAATGCATTAAAACTGGTTGGTAAGGACGTAAAGGAAGCAAAATTCTCAATAATTGGAGCAGGTGCGGCAAATGTTGCACTATGTAGAATACTATTTAAAACGGGTGTAAAACCGGAAAACGTTATAGTAACTGACAGTAAAGGGATACTCCATAAAAGTCGGGAAGATCTGGAGAAAGGCAAAAAACAAAATCCTTACAAATGGGAACTCGCATGCAAAACAAACGGAGAAGAAAGAAAAGGGGGAACCGAAGAAGCAATCAAAGGGACGGATGTTATGGTCTCGGCATCTACGCCTGGTCCGGGAACGATAAAAAAAGAATGGGTTGCCGGAATGAATAAAAACGCGATCGTTTTCGCAGTCGCAAATCCTATCCCGGAAATCTGGCCATGGGAGGCAAAAGAAGCCGGAGCAAAAATAGTGGGAACCGGACGCTCGGACTTCAAAAATCAAATAAATAATTCCCTTGGTTTTCCCGGCATATTCAGGGGGACACTCGACGTAAATGCAAAGACTATAACGGACGAGATGATAATAGCCGCAGCTCATTCTGTTGCTAAAACCGCCGAAGCAAAAGGACTTAAGGAAGATTATATCGTTCCCAGAATGGACGAAGTAGAAGTTTTCATCAATGAGGCAGTTGCAGTCGGATTAAAGGCAATAGAACAGGGTATTGCAAGAATTAGTCTTACGGAAAACGAACTAAGAAAAAAAGCAACAGAGTTAATCAACAATTCGAGAAAACAAACTAAAATACTCATGAGAGAAGGAATAATCAAAGAACCACCCGTTTAGTAAATTTGTAGTACTATCAGTCAACTTTTTTTTCATAAAATATCTCATTTCATTTTGTTTTCCCTAAAATTAAATATCAAAAATTA
>CAZGBM010000027.1:0-24228 GCA_964523975.1 uncultured bacterium
ACATATCTCATTTAAATTCACCGTCTCTTCCTGGTAAATTAAATATCAAAATTTAAAAAGCAAAATGACAAATAGAAATGCAAAATCATCCCATCACCCACATAGCAAAAAACGGAAAAGGATTTGCGTCATTAGTAGCACTAGTTTCTTCTTTTTTTTCTACATTTTTGAATTTTAATCTGTCATTTTTCATTTTGATATTTGATTTTTGTATTTCGTCGGCTTTGCCGTGTACTCTGCGGTGAATATTCTTAAGTTTATTGTTATTCATAAGATTTTTCATTCTTTTGTGTCTCCAAAGAAAAATCTGATTTCTCTCGCAGCAGAATTAGCCGAATCGGAAGCGTGGACGGAATTTTGAGGCGTTCCGACACCGTAATCTGCGCGGATTGTGTTCTTTGCTGCCTTTTTGGGATCAGTTGCTCCGACCAATTCTCTGAGCCGATTTACTGCGTTTTTTCCTTCCAGCTTTAATACAACTATTCTATTGTCTGCCATATAATTGATAAGTCTGTCAAAAAATTCTTCTCCCCTATGTTCGGCATAAAAATCTTCCGTCGTTTTTCTCGAAAATAAAACCATTTTGATATCCAATATCTTAAGTTCTGCTTCTTCGATACGACTGATTACTTTACCAACAAGGTTTCTATCTATTGCGTCGGGTTTTATTATTAATAAAGTTTTCTCCATTCATTTAAGATATTTAACAAGAAATAAAAGTCAAGGCTGGATAACCGCAGAGGAAACAGAACTTTAGTGTTACGTGTTGCGTGTTTCGAGTCATTAATCGGGATTTAGCAAACCGAGTCGCGAGTCATGACTCGCAGTGTTCCACACTGCGCTCTTGACTTATCAAGAAGCTTTTCTAAATTTATACTATGTATATCATTAAAAAAATACTAAGTTATCGAAAAGATTTAATCAAATATTGCTGGTCGTTTGTAATAGCCCTCGCTTTATGGTTAGTTAGTTGGGCTCTAAGCCACTATAACATTTATCACGCATATACGCCGTATATACTAAGCTCAATAGCTCAGGGGCTTGCCTCCCTTATGGCTCTCTTGTTTGTAATTATCTTTTTTCTTTGTCAATCTACTAGAAGAGCTTCTATACTATCTAAAATTTTAAAACCGGATGGTTTTTTTCTCCTAGGGATTTATGTTTTAAGTATTATGATTTCTCTTTTATTACTCCAAACCAGCCCGAAAAACCTACTTGAATTAAAAATTGCAAGTATCATATTCCTAAGTGGTTTTTGTCTTTTGGCTTTGTTCCCTTTTGTTGAATTTATAAATAAAAAGATAAAAGAATTGGGTATCCATGATATTATTGCAGATTTGGCAATACTAAATTTTCCGGAGCAAAATTTTAAGTATGGTGAGGCGATAGATGAACTGTATAAAATTGGACCACAAGATATCTGTTCCCTCTGCTCTGATATAATAGTAGAAACATTGATAAAAGAATTATTCGTTGTTCTTAATAATAACTTAAGTTCGAACGAAGTCAATATTATTGCTTCAGAAAAATCTATAAAATTAATTATTTCAATTTCTGAAATTTGTGGGCAACAAGATTGCAAAAACAATATCTTCAAAACCATCCACGAAAAAATAGGAGTTTTGATACAAAAACATATAGAAAATACCTACCGAGGTGTACGAGACTTCTGGAACTGGCTAACTGAGGAAATTTTGCGAATATTGACTGATTACAAATGGACTAAAGATTGCCTTATATTCCTTAAAGACTTTTATATTAAAGTTTTTATAAGAATATTAGGTATAACATATATACAATCAAATAATAGAGTACAATCGTACGGAACATCACATATTCGAGACAAAATCAAAGATGCAATAAAAAAATTGTTAAAAGAAAAATCGATAAGTGAAAAAGATATTAAAACGACATTAGGAAAAAAAGATTATACCCACATTTCGGGTAGCTATCAACATTATTTTAACAACGAAAACTTAGACAAAATCAATAAGTATGTTAAAGATTTATTGGAAATAGAATAATATATTTTTATAAAAATAAAGGTCAGGTTTTGATTGATAACAGAAGATTTGGATAATCGAGTCTCAAGTCCCCAGTCATTAGTTTTCAGTCAAAGCAAAAGCAAAAAAACTACAATATCTACATTCTCTACATGTGAAAAATGGTGTTGTGAGTGGTGTCTTAAACAACAAAAGAAATCTCTGTGCTCTCGGTGTTTTCTTCTTTTCTCTGTGTCCTCTGTGGTAATTTTTTTCTTCGTGTCTTCGTGGTTAACTTTTACAACTTTCCAGAAATTCAAAAATAGCATCACGAGGTACGGAAACAGCAATGGTTTTCTCTCTATAAGAAAATTTGATTCCTTCGATGGTTGAAACAATTTTTTGTATTTGTTCCCTGCTTATGGCTTTTCCCATTTCACATTTAAAATATTTGATTCCCTCTTCTACTTTCGTTATTCCGGACTCTTCGGCGAGGATTTTGATTCTCGCCCATTTCAGTATTCGCTCGACATTGAACGGCAATTTTCCGAATCTGTCTTTTATTTCGTTTTCTATTTTATCGACTTCTTCCAACTTAGGAGCGGATGAAATTTGCCTGTACAACTCGATTCTTTCGTCCTCCTCCGAAATGTAGCTTTCCGGAATATAGAAAGAGCCCAGCAGGGAAACCTCCGCTTCCGGTTTTTTCTCGATTTTTTCTCCTCGCGCTTTCCTCACAGCCTCCTGCAGGATTTTTAAATATAATTCATATCCTATGGTTGCAATATGACCGTGCTGTTCTTTCCCGAGAATTTCACCTGCTCCCCTTATTTCCAGGTCCTTTAAGGAAATCTTGAATCCTGAACCTAATTCCGAGTATATCTTGATGGCTGAGATTCTATCTTTTGCTTTTCCTTTCAAGTGCCCGGAAACAATCAGATAACAGAACCCCTGTCTCGTAGAACGCCCTACCCTTCCTCTTAGTTGATGTAAATCCGCGAGTCCGAAATTTTCTGCCTTATCGATTATTATGGTATTTACGTTTGGTAAATCGAGTCCCGACTCTATTATGGCTGTGGAAAGCAGAAAGTCGTATTTATGCTCGAGAAAGTCGGTCATTCTTTCTTCAAGAATATCCGAAGACAGCTGCCCGTGCCCGATAACGATTCGGATTTCAGGAACGATTTTTTCTAATTTCTTCCCGACAGATTCGATACTCTCCACCCTGTTGTGCACAAAGAAAACCTGACCGCCCCTTTCCGTTTCCCTTAATATGACATCCCGTATTTTTTCCTCGTCCCATCGTATTACGGTCGTAACGACTCCTCTTCTGCCCTCTGGCGGAGTCTGTATAATCGAGAGGTCCCTTATTCCGAGAAGAGAGAACTGCAGAGTTCGGGGTATGGGAGTCGCGCTCATCGAGAGAATGTCTACATTCGTTCTTAACTCTTTTATTTTTTCTTTCTGTTTGACTCCGAAACGCTGCTCCTCGTCGATTATAAGAACGCCCAGATCTTTAAAATCGATATTTTTACCGAGCAGCATATGGGTTCCGATTACTATATCACACTCCCCGGATTTGATGTTTTTCAGGATTTTTTTCTCTTTTTTCTTCGTGAATCTCGAAAGCAGTTCGACATTTACGGGAAATTTTTTCAGTCTTTCCTTGAATGTCCGGTAGTGCTGCTCTGCAAGCAGGGTCGTCGGAGCTAAAACTACCGATTGTTTCGATTCGATAGAAGCTCTGAATGCAGTGCGAAGAGCAACCTCTGTTTTGCCGAACCCGACTTCCCCGCAAAGGAGACGGTCCATCGGTTTTTCTTTTTTCATATCCTGATAGACTTTTTGTATCGCCTCTTCCTGGTCTGTCGTCTCCTGAAAGGGAAAAGACATTTCAAGTTCTCTTAACAAAGATTCGTCCCCGGAATAAGAATACCCTTTAGCAAGAGTTCTCTTCGCGTAAAGTTCGAGAAGAGCTTCCGCATATTTTTCCAGTTCCTTTTCGACTTTCTTCTTTTTTGTCTCCCACTTGCTTTTCGAGAGTTCGGAAAGTTCGGGTTCCCTGTCCCCACCGGATATATATTTCGTCAGTAACCTGGATTTTTCCATCGGGATAAGTACCCTGCTATTGTTTTTATATTCCACCACAAGACACTCTCTTTTCCTGTTATCTATATCGATTATTTCAAGACCTTCGAACCGACCTATCCCGAAATCTTCATGCACGACATATTCCCCAAAAACGAATCCTTTCCCCGCTTCCGCGGGAATTTCTTCTTTTCTTGTTTTGTGCTTAGCCCGCAGAGCTCCGAAAATGTCCGATTCCGTGAATACAGCGAGCTTCATTTTATCTATAAGGAAACCCTTCGACAGAAAAACGTCCAGATACTCTATTTGGGGAAATTCACTATCAAATAGGTCGCGAAGACGATATATTTCACCAGGAGTCCCTGCAGCAATAAAAACATTATAACTTTTCAGAGATTTCAATTCTTTTTTGAAGTACTCAAGATTCCTATGAAAAGAGATTGCGGGAGTGCATGATATAGATTTACCGGTGGAATCGAATTTTACGTCCGCTTTAAATTCCGGAGTCTCCTCTCCTATTTTAAAAAATTCTTCAAGTGCTTCTCTTACAGGTTTGGTTTTTTCTTTCATGAGCAGGAGTGTCGCATTTTCGATTCTTTCCCTGGACAATTGACTGGAGGGATTGAAAAATCTCATCGAAGCTATTTTTTCATCTTCAAGTTCCATTCTGACGGGATTTTCGTTATTCGAGCTCCACCAATCGATTATCCCACCCCTACTAACATACTCCCCTTCTCCGTAAACACGACTCCTGCGGACGAGTCCGCCGCTATCGAGAGAAACAAGAAATTCTTCCAGAGAAATTTTATCCCCTACGGCAAGGTTAATGGAACGCTGCTGGGGTATTTCAAGTTCAAGAATTTTTTTATCGAGTACTAAAATATCGAAATCTTTCGTGGCAATGACCGCACTTATATGGTTTAAATTATCTTCCGAGAGGAGAAAAATTTTATCGAAAAAAAACTCGGCATCTTGAGCAACTTTTAACGGGTCTTCCCCGGTTAGAAGAACAATCGGAGCTTTATCTTTAAAACCGTAAGCTAAAAGAAGTTCTCCGGGATACGGAGGAGGATTGAGAACCCTCTCTTCTTTTATCGCTTTTCTGAGGAAATCATATAATTCTTTTTTGAACTTCACAGAGAGAGGCCTAAAAAGCCCGCGAAGCCGAAGAATGCAAGTCCCATAAGCGCGGCGATTACAAAGGCGATCGGCAGCCCTTTAAGAGATTCCGGGATAGGAGCATTTTCCAATCGCTCGCGAATCGAACCGATAAGAACTATCGCAAGGAGGAAACCCAAACCGGCGCTAACTGCAAAAACGATTCCCGAAATCAGATTGAACTTGTTGTCGATATTCAAAAAGGCGACTCCGAGTATGACGCAGTTGGTCGTTATAAGAGGCAAAAATATCCCGAGGGCTGAGTACAGCGCGGGCAGCTGTTTCTTGAAGAAAAGCTCAAGAAACTGTACGAGAGAGGCAATTACAAGAATAAAAACAACCGTACGAAGATAAACGAGTTCAAGCGGAACAAGAACATAATTATAAAGAAACCATGTTACAACCGTAGAAAGTGTCATCACGAATATTACGCTTATACCCATGGAAGCGGCGGTTTCCATCCTTCTTGAGACACCGAAAAAAGGACAGAGTCCCAGGAATCTCATCAGGATTACATTATTCACCAGAAAAGAGGACAGAAATATAAGAAATAAATTATCCATTCTTTTTCCTCCGGTAATTAAATAGTCCCATAAGTAAGGCAATAGTCAAAAAACCTCCGGGCGGCAAAATGAATAATATTACCGACGATTCGGTGAAAGCCGAACCGAAAACCTTGAAACCGTCGAACACCCCGGGAATGTTCATCCAGACGCCCTGCCCGAGAATTTCTCTGATGGTTCCCATTATGACAAGTATAAGAGTGAAACCGAGCCCGGTTCCGATTCCGTCCATAAGCGAGAGATTTACGGGATTTTTATATGCGAAGGCTTCCGCTCTTCCGAGTATACCGCAGTTTACCACGATTAAAGGAACAAAAACACCAAGTCGTGCGGAAAGCGGAGGCAGGTAAGCTTTTAAAGTGTAATCTATTATGGTTACAAGTGACGCGATTATAATAATGAAAATGGGAATTCTTAAATTGTCAGGGATAATTTTTCGCAGAGAGGATATGAGCATGTTGGAAAAAACAAATACGAAAGTTGCCGCAAGTCCCATTCCAAGGCCGTTGTATACCGAGGTGGATACGGCAAGTGTAGGACAAAGACCTATTGCAATAACCAGAATCAAATTGTTTTTAATTATTGCATCTACAAGAGCGCGTTTTATTGCTCCCTCCCTTTGATAAATTGTTCGTATCCAGTCTTTATTTCTTTTCTTATTTTCTCCGCAATATCTCCGACTTCGGGTGAGAATTCCAATTTATCGATATTTTTTAACGATACGCCTTTGAATGTTCTTTCCAATTCTTTCTTTTGGGCTACGCTACTTTCGGAACTTTCCGCCTTCTCTTTCCGGGCTACCAATATCAACGTTTCCTCTATCGTCTGCTCCTTTATGCTTACGATAAAATGGAAAACAGAAGAAGAATCCTCGACTTCGGAGCTGTAAATATAACTATCGGGAGTTTTCCATAGCTTATCAGGCATAATTTCTTCGAGTGTCGAGTCGGAGGATTTTTCCAAAGATTCAAGCGAGGTTTTCAGAAACTCCCTGACTTCATAACCTGGTAGAAATTTTTCGAATTGTGCCAGACCTTTTCTTATCGCTGCAGTAGCAGCTCTGGAGGAAATGGTCGCCGAGGTTATAGCATCGATTTTACCTTCCCTGTTATCTTTTTTTAACCATATCTCGTCAAGAATAAGACCCTTAAACTGATTCAAAAAAGGCTCTTCGGAAACTTTCATTCCAAGTCCTGGTGTTTCAGTAAGTTCCTCTTTCGGAATTTTTACTCTTATGATTCTTCCGATTGAATCGACTGCTACAATGGGTTTTATTTTGCCGGAATATCCTTTTTCCTCGAATCTAAAAATAAGCCCCACGCATTTCCCCTCTTTAAAAACCTCCCATAGTGTATCCGTCTTTACTTCTTTAAAACTAACCATCCGGTCGGCATATGCTTCGTTCAGCGATTTTTGCAATGTCTCTTCCATATGTTTAGAAATCACAGGTGAGGTTTGCTTGTAAACGAATGAAAGAATAAATGCGGAAGTTATACCCACAAAAAACAACACCATGACTTCCCCGATTTTTTTCGACATCGTTACCTCCCGAAGATACTTTTCTCGGATATTCTGTCGAGAAGAGGCACAAACATGTTCATAATTAAAATAGAATAAGAAACGCCCTCAGGATACCCGCCCCAGACTCTTATCAGAACACAAATCACTCCTCCGCCGATTCCGAATATCCATCTACCTTTGATTGTTACCGGAGAAGTCACCGGGTCCGTCGCCATGAAAAGACCACCAAGCATCACACCTCCGGATAGTATATGAAATAGAGGAATTACAGGTGTTTTTCCCAGATAATACAACATACCCGAAAAAATAAAAACCGCTCCGATATATCCCAGCGAGATTCTCCAGTCTGCGTACCTCCTGATAAAAAGGTACAACACACCTACAAGCAGCAGAAGGGCGGACGTTTCGCCAATGCAGCCTCCGACATTCCCGAAGAAGAGAGCTTTAAGCATATAAGTCGAATTCAAAGATTCCACTATCGACTGGATAGGATTTACCTTAAGTAAAGTCAGAGGCGTTGCCTGTGATACTCCATCAAGAGAGGCTGTCGGGAGCCCCGATAACGTACCCCCACCAACAGGAACAGCCCAGCTACTTGTCATTATTCTTGGCCAGGAAGCCATAAGAAATGCCCTGCCTGCAAGTGCAGGATTGAAAATATTGTAACCAATACCTCCGAAAATGAGTTTTACAACAAAAATAGCGAAAGCGGAACCAACCACGGGAAGCCACCAGGGAGAATTCGCGGATATATTGAAAGCGAGAAGCATCCCGGTAACAACGGCACTGCCATCCGATACGCTGATTTTTCTTTTTGTTATTCTCCCGAAAAGATATTCCGTTCCCACTGCCGAAATCACCGAAAGTAAAGTGATAAATATGACGCTTCCTCCGAATATATGAACCGAGTATACAAAAGCAGGTAGCAACGCACCCACCACACTCCACATTATCTTTTTCGTGTCGACTTTAGATGAAATATGCGGAGCCGGGCTGATACGCAACATTATTTACTCCCTTTTGTTTTCGTTATTATTCTGTTTTTGGCTACTTTGAATTGCTGTGTAAGAGGTATCCCTGCCGGGCAAACATAGGAACAACTTCCGCATTCCATGCAGGACAGGACACCCAGTTCTCTTGCTCTTTCCAGCTGGTCTGTTTCTATATATTTATATATTTCCGTAGGTAATAGTTTCATAGGGCAACAGTCCACACAAGCGGCACATCTTATACAGGGCGCGGGTTCTCTTGAAATGCTCTCTTTTTCATTCTGAATAAGGATTCCGGTTGTTCCCTTGGTAACGGAAGCTTCCGGGGTTGCCTGAGATATACCCATGAGAGGACCGCCGTTTATAATTTTTGATATTTTACCGATAGGACCTTCGGCAAGTTCAATAATGTATTCGAAAGGCGTCCCTATGGGTACGAGGAAATTCGATTGATGTCTAATATTTCCCGTTACGGTAACCACTCTTTCGAAAAGAGGTTTGGATAGATACACGGCTTCATATATCGCAAAAGCCGTTCCCACATTCTGAACATAAGCTCCCACGTCAAAAGGCAGGCCGCCTTCCGGAACTTTTTTTCCCGTTACGGCTTCGATCAGTTGTTTTTCCGAGCCCTGCGGATATTTGGTTTTCAGCGCGACGAATTTTGCCCAGGGGAAAAACGATGCGGAACTTTTCATATTTTCGAGTGCGTCGAGTTTATTGGATTCAATGGCAATCCATACATTCTCGGGTTTGATTGTTCTCCTCAATATATCGACGCCTTTCATTATCTCTTCCGCTCTTTCCATCATCAAACGGTAATCGGAAGCGAGATACGGTTCGCACTCAATTCCGTTTATTATCAAATCTTTTATTTCCTTGTTGGGAGGAACTTGTAATTTAAAATAGGTAGGGAAAGCTGCTCCGCCCATACCCACAATACCGCTATCCTTTATAATATCGATAAGCTTTTCCCCGGGAATATCCGATATTTTATCTCTTTTTTTCTCTTTGAAGGGTTCCGGATTCTCTTTGTTTACTTTTATTCTCATCGCTTCTTTTCTGCCGCCCAGAGGATGCGGGTACGTCACTACTCCCATATAAGTTCCGTTTGCGGGAGAGTGAAGTGGCACAGATAATTTTCCGGATTCTTTTGCAATTTTCTGCCCTATCTTTACTTCTTCTCCCTTTTCGACGATTGGTTTGGAAGGAATTCCCGTATGCTGGGACAGGTGAAGATACAGAAATTCAGGCAGAGCGATTTTCTTTATTTTACAATTTTTTGATTTCTCTTTATAATAATGTGGATGTATGCCGCCTTTAAACGTTAGGAGTCTCAAATTTCATTTCCTTTGAAGTTGATTTTACCGCCAACTTACTTCCTATCATACCCAGTATTATCCCAAAAACTATCGTCCCTATTATTACGAAATTGTTAGGAAAATAAAACTTTACGAAAAATTTTGAGGTTACTTGATAAATTAAATACAAAAGCCCTCCACTCATAATACCAGCTATACCTCCTTCTATCGAACCTGCAAGTATAAAAGGAGCATGAATCGTTTTTTCCGTGGCTCCGACGAGTTTCATTACCTCTATGGTTCTCTTTCGGGCGAGGACCGTAAGCCGTACAGTATTGGATATCACAAAAACGGAGGCAAAACTAATTACTATTCCGAGAAGTATATCAAAGAGAAACAAAATTTTTACCACTCTGTCCAATCTGTTTATCCAGCTTTCCCCGTATTCTACAGATATAAATTCATCGAAAATGTCTATCTTTTCGGAAACTTCCTTTACTTTTTCGGGCGAAGTAAATCCGTCTTTTAATTTTACGCTGAAAGAAGCTGGCAGAGGATTGGTTTTGACTGCTTCGATCAGACTCGGGGCGTCTTTTATCTCTTCTTTAAATTTTAAAAGCGCTTCTTCTTTGCTGATGTACACCACCTTTTCCACGCCCACCATAGACAAAAGCTTTTCCGACAACTCCTCCACCTGTTTTTCAGGTAGATTTTCCCTCAAAAAAGCGTTTATCTCGACTTTTTCCCTGGCAAGGCGTATTACTCCAAAAAGGTTAAAGGTACCCCAGAGAAAAGCTCCGAGAAGAAACAGTGAAAAGAACATTATCCCTATGGCGATAAAAGTCATAACGCCATTTCTCCTGAGTCCTATCAAAGCTTCCCGTAATGCGAACATCTTATTGTTTTACTATCTGTCCTTGCTCGAGATGCACGAATTTACCACCCATTCTTTTAGAAAGTTCTACGGCGTGAGTAGCCATCAAAACGGCAGTCCCCGCCGTATTTACCTCCTGCAAAATTTTAATGATTTCTTCCGAACCTTCCGGGTCAATATTTCCGGTGGGCTCATCGGCAAGAAGAATGAAAGGTTCCCTGACCAGCGCTCGCGCAATTGCCGTTTTCTGCTGTTCTCCACCCGAAAGAGTGTAAGGGAAATCGTTTCTTTTGTGCGAAAGACCTACAAGAGTCAGCGCTTTCATAACTTTCTCTCTCATTTTTCTGCCCGATTGTCCCGTAACTTCCAAGGCAAAAGCTACGTTTTCGTAAACCGTTTTATCCGTCAGCAATTTAAAATCCTGAAAGATAATACCTATTCTTCTTCTAAGAAAAGGAATTTCCGATTCTTTTATGGTCGAGGACAGGAAACCGGCTACGGCAATCTCTCCTTCATCCGGGAAAAGATCCATATATATGAGACGAAGAAGGGTTGTTTTACCTGAACCTGTTTGCCCGGTGAGAAAAATGAATTCGCCTTTGCCTATAGACAGGTCTACGTTTTTTAGAGCGTACCAGCCTTTTCTGAATCTTATACTAACGTTTCTGATTTCGATCATTTGCTTTTATCGTTCGTAAGATTATATTAACTGGAGCTTTTGTCAAGATGCGAGGGTGGAGAGGTTTAGCAATCCCCAAAAGTTCTTACTTGTAAATCTTTAAAATCTGACAGCCGGAGAGATACAGGTTTTCTCGACGAAAGAATTTACTTTAAAGATTAAGTTCGCACTTGCAAAAGGTTGCACAAAGCTTAAAATTAATTATTTTAAGTATTACCTTTAATAAAAAAGGAGGCGTTCAGATGATAAAAAAAGAATTATTGGATATACTTGTTTGTCCAAAATGCAAAGGTTCGTTGAGGTTGGATAAAGAAAAAGGCAGGTTAATATGCAAGGAATGCAAGCTTGCCTATCCTATTAAAGACGACATACCTGTGATGTTGATTGAAGAAGCGGAAGAAATATGATTTTGTTGTGTATATTCTCTTTAATCACAATTCTTTCGGATACGCCGGACTCTCTGGTTATCAAGTATACGGCAGAATACGAAAAAAACGCTGTTGGAGATAAAGTCTGGTACGACTTAAAAGACGGCGATTTCTTCCCGGAGGGAAAAGGGTTCCCTGAACTGGCTTCAGTAAAAAGAAGGATATTGACACCTGTAAAAGGCAAAATCGAATTGACGTATAATGTTTTAAGTATCCTTAACGAAAAAGGAATCCCGACAGTTCTGCGTCATTATGGAGATGAACAAACAAGAGAAGTACCGGAAATTTACACTCCGTCTCCTGTAACGATAACGGAAAACCATCCTTCCCCGCATGGCAATGCCACAATTCTTATAAATCCTTTTTCCTTTGACGGGAGGAAAGTACAGGTTAGAAATTCGATTTTGATTAAGATTTATTTTAGAGGCGGCAAATGGATTAGACCGAGAGGGTATCAGGAAAAAAATTCCCGTATCTTTCTGAATGAAACCAGAGGGGAAAGAATAAGAACATCGGCCACTCGCGGTATCCGCCAGGGAGCTTTTTTGTATGCTAAATTAAAAACCACAAATGAAGGCTTATATGAGGTCACACCGGAAGATTTACGGGGAATAGGTATTAATCCCTCATCGATCGACCCAGAGAAGATAGAAGTTCTTGGCGGGTATGACAGGATAATGCGTTGGAATATGGATAGTCTTGAATCTATGGATACACTTCCGGGTGTACTACCCGCAATATATGAAGTTGACGGAGACGGAATTTTCGAAGAGGGTGAAAGGATTATTTTTTATGCTCATTCTCTTTCCGGATGGAACAGGAACAGGTTTACGAATACCGTTGATTTTTATTATCACCCTTATACGGATACAAATGTTTACTGGCTCCGTTTCGGAGGCACAAGCCCTTTAGAAATGGAACAAATATCCGAAACCGGCGGCGAGAATGTTCTTCATTTTACCGAGACGCTTCATCTTGAGAAAGACAGTATCAGCCCTTTAAAAAGCGGGCTGGCATGGGGATGGAAAGAATTAAATACGACATCAGGTTCTTCTCAAAATAGTATTAACACAACTTTCAATGCTCCGAACGCTTATAATAGCGAAACGATAATCCGTGTGGCTTTTTATCCTAAGGTTACAGGGAGCTATGATATTCAGGTTTCTTTGAATGGTGAAAGTAGCATCAAAACGGTTGTGGTAACTTTCGGGGATTTCCCGGCCACGCAAAGAAAGATTTTTACGGACACCATTGATGCTCTTAATTCCGGTTTGAACAATTTAGTTGTTACGCTCCAGAGTACTGACCAATCCATAATTATGGACTACATAGAAGTAAGCTACGAAAGAAGACCGGTTGCAGAAGGAGATAAGCTATTAATAACTCAGGATTCATCTTTTATCAGGAACTATACGGCAACCGGATTTACAATAGAGCCTTATCTCTTGGATGTCAACAGTGATAGAGTACCTTCTCTTGTGTCTCATACATTCGGTAATGGCAATGTTAGTTTTTCTTCCGGCTCCCGGAAAATATTGCTGCAGTCTTATCCTCATTCCATAGAGAGTATATCTCTGGCAGACCCGGCTTCTTTGCTTACGGGCGGGGCAGATTGGATCGTCATAACAGCGGAAGAATTTATCTCACCATCTTTGAGATTAAAGGGCTGGAGAGGAAATCACTTAAGAGATATTTCTTCTCCCACAGCACAGGTTGTAAAAATTGAGGAAATCTACGATAATTTTTCTTATGGAGTCAGGGACCCATCCGCAATAAAAAGATTTTTAAATTGGACTCAAACCAACTGGAATCCGCCGGTCAGTTATGTCTTATTGTTTGGCGACGGCAGTTATGACGACAAAAATCTGATGGGAATGCCGGAAGGGAAAACTTCATTTATTCCCATACATACTGACGGTACTACTATTTATCAGACTGCCGGTTATCTTCAATCAAATCCTTCCTGGGATAGCTGGTTTGCGGATTTCAACGAGGATAATACTCAGGATATACCTATCGGCAGGGTAACTGCGTCCAGTATTTCGGAAGCAAAGGGCTGGGTGGATAAGCTAATTGATTACGAGAAGAGCACCGGTGATTGGAGAACGAAGACTATAATTCTGGCAGATGATGCGTTTACAAACACCGGTTATTCTTCTGAGGATATTAAACATACAACTTACTCGGAGGGAATTTCCGATTTATTACCTGATTGGGTTTATCGGGACAAGATCTATCTGATGGAGTATCCTATGGTATCAGAAACAAAACCCGCTGCCAAAAATGCCCATCTCGAAGCGATGAAAGAGGGTGCGCTTGCAGCGTTCTATCTCGGACATGGTAACCTGAGAGGGATTACACACGAGGCGGTTTTCCAGATTCAGGATGTAAATCTTTTGTCCAACTGGAGAAAAACTCCCTTTTATTACTTCGGTTCCTGTGACGTCGGCTACTTTGAGCGTCCGGATGAAAACAGCCTTGCCGATAAATTAAATCTTTATAAAGATGGCGGTAGTATAGTTTCGATTGCTTCCGGAAGGGCTACCGGCTATACTGATAATGGCAATCTGGGAGTGAGAATAGCACAAAATCTTTTTAACTATTCCGTTGCTACTGCCGGGGATGCTTTTCTTCTTGCAAAGGAGGGAGGAGGCGATAAAACTTACACGTTTTTCGGAGACCCGGCAACGTCGATACTTCTCGATTCCGTATCGCTTGATGTTGCAATACCCGATACTGCTCGGGGCGGGTTGCAGTTAGAGATCAGAGGGACTATTCGTAACTCGGCAGAAAAAGTTTTCTGTTTTCTTAATGAGGCAAGTTACGATACTACTTTAGATGCAAGGGAAGGCACCGGACCGATAGTTCCCAAAATTATAACAAAAGAAGGGAAAACAATATTCAAAGGCAGCGCTCCTGTAGTTAATGACTCTTTTACTGTAAAAGTGAACATTCCGTATGATATAGAAGCGGATTCAGGTAAAATTTCTCTTTATTCGCGGGGCGAGAAAGAATCATACTTTTCTTCTAAAATATACTTCACCCAGGGTTCTCCTCCGGCAGATACTCTTCCTCCTTCTGTAGCATTCAAAATAAAGGATAGAATAGTTGGAAAGGGAGGTCTAATACCTTCTTCGGGAGAAATGACTCTTGTCGTTAGTGACAGCAGCGGACTCGATTTGAGAGCCGGTTCCAACCTTCAGGTTGCAATTAATAATGGTTCAGAGATTTTCCTGGCAGACAGATTTACTTACATTACAGGGAGTTCGACAACAGGGGAAGTTCCGGTTTCCTATAAAACTCCGTTTTTATCCGATACCATTAGTTTTGAAGTGCTTGCAAAGGATAATGCTGGAAATATCGCGACTGTCAGGATAGCTTTCAAAACAGGAGAAGAAGAATTGCTGTGGAATGTCGATAACTACCCGAACCCGATGAAAGATAAAACAGTCATAGTTTATCATCTTTCCGAGGAAGTTAACGTAGAGATAAAAATATTCACAATAGCGGGAAGACTGGTCAAAGAATTATATCCTGGCATCTCCAGATACGGACCGAACTACGCGGAATGGGACGGCAGGGATAGACTGGGTAGAAAGGTTTCCAACGGTGTTTATTATTACGTGATAAAAGCGGGTGATGGGGAGCCCTACTACGGCAAAATAGCGGTAATAAGATGAAACTGGTTGGCGTTATCGGAGGTTCGACTATTCCGGAAAACATATATAAAACAGCTTACGAAATGGGAAAGCTGATAGGAGAAAGGGATTATGTTTTGATAACCGGTGGATTGGGAGGGGTTATGGAAGCCGCTTCAAAAGGAGCAAAGGAAAAGGGAGGTCTGGTTATCGGAATACTGCCGGGTAATTCCAGACGGACTGCCAACAAGTGGGTTGACGTTCCCATAGTTACCGGTATGAATCATGCCAGAAATGTAATTATCGCGCAAAGCGCGGATGTATTGATAGCAATCGATGGTGCGGTGGGAACGCAGAGCGAAATAGCTTTCGGCAATATATACAAGAAGAAAATAATAGGAATAGAATGCAACATACCTCTACCTTTTGAAAAAGTCGATTCTCCGGAAGAAGCAATAGAAAAAGTAGACGAGTTTTTTTCAAAAAAGTAACCTCAGATTACACAAAAGCACAAATTTTTAGTTTTGTTTACCCCTCACACAACCTATTTTTTGACAACAAATAGCACAAATTACACAAATAAATTAAGAAGAATTTTTTACATATAAAATAAGGTTTTTTTAATATTCGTGCTATTCGTGTGATTCGTTGTTACCCTCTGCTGTAGTGAAAAGATTTAAAAAAAACAATAAAATTTAGTGTCTTTTGTGTGTTTCGTGGTTAAACAAAGTTAGGGGGGGTTCCCTTGACAACGAAATAAGTTTTTCTATATTTATTCGGATAATATAAAGATAAGGAGAAATAAATGAAATTAGCTCTTATTGGTCTCGGAACTGTAAATAGAGGGTTATTAGAATTACTTCTCGAAAAAAAAGATATACTTTCGAAAAAATATAACTTCCATCCTTCGATTACGGCAATTTCCGACCCTGTTATTGGTTCGGTTTTTTGTAAGAAAGGGCTTAATATAGAAGAAATTTTATCTTTACTTGAAAAAGAAAACAGCATCAAAAGCTATTCCGAGGGAGAAAAAGGCTGGGATTCGGTTAAAACTATAAAAGAATCAAATGCGGATACGATTGTAGAAGCAATTCCGACAGCTCTGGAAACGGGCGAACCCGCTCTGTCTCTCCTTAAAACCGCTTTAAACAACAAAAAAAATGTAGTAACTACGAATAAAGGGCCCATAGTTCTTGCTTACAGGGAATTAACAGCCCTTGCCGAGCGAAACGGAGTTTCTCTGCGTTTCGAAGGAACTGTTCTTTCCGGAACTCCGGTAATAAGTCTTGTCCAATCTACATTAAAAGGCGTCGAAATAAAGGAAGTAAGAGGGATAATGAACGGAACCGCAAATTATATTCTGACAAAGATGGAATTTGGGTCTTCGTATGAAGAAGCTTTGAAGAGCGCAAGAAAAAAAGGCATCGCCGAAGAACAGCCTGAAGCCGACATAAAGGGCTGGGATTCCGCGGCAAAAATAGTAATAATTGCAAACGTTCTTATGGGAGGAAATTTAAAACTTAACGATGTATCGATAAAGGGAATTGATACCGTTACGGAAACAGACATAATCAAAGCTTTACAGGAAAGGAAACACTGGAAACTTATAGCTGCGGCAAAAAAAACCGGAGACGGAATAACCGCATCCGTTGCTCCCGAAATTTTAAGCGACCAGGACACTCTTTCCAAAGTAACGGGAACGATAAACGCAATCAATTTTACTACGGATACTCTCGGAAATATAATGATTTCAGGCCCCGGAGCGGGCAAGAAAGAAACCGGATATGCCCTTCTTTCTGATTTGCTTTACATAAACGGAAAAAGGAAGGTTTAAATGGCAAGGGCAAGGGAAAAATGGAACTCAAGAGCTTCTTTTCTCTTTGCTGCCATTGGCTCAGCAGTCGGTCTTGGTAACATATGGAGGTTTCCTTATATCACTTATAAAAACGGAGGAGGGGCATTCTTAATACCATATGCAATAGCTTTAATTACGGCCGGCATCCCTCTTATGATACTGGAATACTACGTCGGGCATTTTACCCAGAGCTCTCCGCCAATCGCCTTTAAAAAGTTCTGGCACAAAGCCGAATGGGCAGGGTGGTTTGCAATATTACTGGTATTCGTTCTATCGACATATTACTGTACGATTATGGCGTGGTGTGCGAATTACTTTTTTCACTCTTTCAGCCTCGGATGGGGCAGCACGGCGGAATCCGTAAACTCGTTTTTTAACAACAATATCCTGCAGTTATCAGGCTCGCCTTCCATTCTTGGCGGAATAAGAATTCCAATACTTCTTGGTCTGGCAGCAACATGGATATGGATTTATTTAAGCCTGTTTAAAGGTGTAGAAACACTCGGAAAAATAGTTTATTTTACGGTTACGATTCCCTGGTTAATAATTATTGCGATGGTCGTTCGAGGGCTTACACTTCCCGGAGCAATGGAAGGAATAAAATTTTATTTGATTCCCGATTTTAGGGTTCTGTTGGATCCCAAAGTATGGCTTGCAGCTTACGGTCAGGTATTCTTTACTCTATCCCTTGCAATGGGAGCTCTGATTGTATATGCAAGTTATTTACATGAAGAATCGGATATTACCGTTAATGCCTTTCTGGTCGGCTTTGCCGACAGTGCCACTTCTTTTATCGCCGGTTTCGCAGTATTCTCTATTCTTGGATACCTGGCTCAAACTCTCGGCGTTTCGGTTGCCGATGTTACCAATTCAAGTATTGGCCTTGCCTTTGTTACTTACCCGATGGCAATTAGTTTGCTGCCGGTGGCGGCACGTTTATTTGCCGCTCTTTTTTTCCTTCTTCTTCTTACTCTCGGAATAGACTCGGCATTCTCGATGGCCGAACCGGTAGTGGAAAGTATTGCAGACAAATGGGGCCTTAGCAAAAAACACGTACTCCCGATTGTTTGTATGCTGGGATTTCTCGCAGGGCTGCCTTTTACTACGGAAGCCGGGCTTTACTGGATTGATATAATAGACAATTTTATTACCAATTACGGAATTACGGCGATTGGATTAATTGAGTGTATACTCATAGGCTACGTGCTCGGAGCGAAAAAAGCACGAAGCTATATCAATCAGGTCTCGGAAATTAAAATCGGGATATGGTGGGACATATTCATAAAATATATTACGCCTTTTTTTCTCGGAATCTCCCTGGTTACACAATTCATAAAGCTTATCATGGGAATCGTTAAGGAAAATAAGGGTTATGGAGGTTATCCGGTCTGGACCACATATACGGGTTTTGGGCTTATAATTATTTTAGCAGCTGCCTCAGCCGTATTAGCAAAAAGGAAAGGAGCGGTATAGTCCTTCCATTCAATTCCCCAAAAAACCTATTATTGAATTTTTTTGGTCTACAGACAATTCAATTTAACCGAAGTTGTTCCTGAACTGTGTTTAAGTTTTATTATTATAATTCCTGCTTTCCCTTTTCTATTCCACCCACAACTATGAGAACCTGCAGAAAGGTTGCCTCTGAAAATTGAAGCAATTTTTATCCCGGCAGAATTATAAGCATCTATAGTGATTAAGCCATCGCTTGGAATAGAAAACGAAAGGTCAATCCGATTACTTGTTGTAATATTTATACTGTTATTAACGGATAAGGTTAACCTATTATCGGTTTTTTTACTTTCCTCTACGCCAGCGGGACCTTCCCAGCCGGCGAGACGCGCCCACATCCACCATGCGGCATATCCTTTTTGATTTTCATTTATAGGTTGGGTATGAGACCCCGGAGTTTCATACCAGTCAACTCCTACGGTGTGCGCATTTTGCCATTCAATACCCCAATTACCCAGCACAGCACTACCTACAGAGTCGTAATAATCGCAATTGTCATGTACGTATTCATAATAAGTCCCATCAGGGTCGTGTCGGTCGAAATCCGCAAAATCAAAAAGAACTTTATCGTTATTACGGCAGTATGACCTTATCGAATCATTTGCGGCTTTGTTGTCCGCATCATTTTCTATATCAACATGTCCCGTCATATATATAAATGTTACATGTGGATAATCTATTTCCAATTGCGTCATCGGACCGAGATAATGATCCCAGAGATTCCCTGATGAATATGTACTGCTCACCTGACCACACCATGACCACATAATTACATTGACGTCCGAATGACACGCGCTGTCTAAATATTCTCTGGTTTCATTAACCCAATTGGGATAATAACCGCAGTCATGGTCAAGCCAGCCGTCACCATAACCGTCTCCGTTCTCAAAATCAAGAGCACCACCCGTACCTCCATTGTTAAAAGCAAAAATATCTTCGGGCAAGCTCAATCCCTTTCCTCCGTTATTCGCGAATTCGACAAGTCCATCCATACCGTATGTAATTTGCCATCCATGCGAGGTATGTCCATAACCAATATGAAGAGAATCTTTAGCTGCCAGTACTGCAGATTCAGGAATTTGTGTTATATCGGTACAGGTATGGTCAATTATAAGAGCAGATAGAACATATGGAAGGCTTAACAATGATAATAGCAATACAATTATTCTCATAAGTTCTCCTTTTATTTTTATATTTTACGAAAGCTTCTTAAAAAATGTAACCATATATTCAAAAAATTCAAGATGTATTAGTTTAAAATCATTAAGATCCCGCCAAGAAGCATGAGAATTATTCCCCAGGCAATTTTTACATTGAACACCCGGCAATTGCTTTTACCCTCGGACGACTTCAGGCTTTTTATTTCTATATAAGGAACAGGGGCTCTTCTATACCAACCTGTGATTGTGACATCTTTGCCAGTATATCTTTTTGCCCTTAGTAGACCAAACAGAAAACTCCATATACCGAGAGGCTGACGGTAATCCAGGAACATTATCCCGGTATTATCCTGCAGAACGAAATCTTCACTCCAGATGAGTCCGGGCACACCTCTCCCGATAATTTTGCCTTTTATTTTGCAGGGAACCGGACGGACACCGGACACTTTTATCTTCTTTAAAAGCGATGCAATTTTCATTTCAGGGAAAAAGGAAAAATTGTAAGAAAAAATTGTTCTTATAAGGTAAGCGCCTCCCAATAAAAAAACTCCTAATTTCAGAAAAAGAAAATCCCGGTTTATAAAAAAAAGTACCACACTCAAAGCAACGGCATTTAGGGGCAGAGATACCACCAAAAAATCAAGCAGAAATTCGTCCCAGTAGCTTTCGGGGCGCCGTTCGTTGAAACTCACGTAAGGAGGTTTGCCTTCGGACTCCGATTGCCTGCTTAAAGCGAGCAGCCTTTTTGCGATTAAAGGATGGGTGGAGTGCAGTTCATAATACATCGCCCACGGACTCCAAAGGTCCCATCTCATTACTCTCCTCAGGGTTTCCTTATCGATATCTGCTCCAATATAGCGGGGATGGTAGGATGAAATCGCCAGCGAAAGCGCGGCTGCAGGGTCGAAAATTCCCATTGCTTTAATCGATTCCAGTTGAGGGCTTCTGTTGTCTTTTTTCTTCCCTTTGCCAGCAAGCCCATATCCGATTTTAATCAGAGCCGACGACAAATTACTCGGATCGCAAAAAGCAGTTGTGAACCTGTCAGCAAAAAATTCTCTTATACGTGAGAACCCAAGAACTATATATTCGGAAACCAGATAAAGAATATATGAACCGATAGCAATTGTATACCGGATACCTGCAGTCTTATCCTTTCCTTTTAACTTAACACGTATCAAGGTACGGTAAACATAAAATAAAATCAAAGGTACGATGTATGCTACAGTCATTATCAGCATATCCCAGTGTACGGCATGACCGATTTCATGAGCTACTACGGCCTCGAGCTCATCTTCTTCAAGCAAACCCATAAGCCCCGAAGTAATCACTATTCTGGCATTATCGGGAATATGTCCGTAAGTAAAAGCATTGGGAGAACCATCGTATATGATTCCAAAACGAGGAATTTTGATATTAACTCTAGGACAAATGTCTTTCAAGAATTTCTGCAGGTGGGCAGGCAACTCCTCAAGAGATGTCCATCTCATTCTGAAGAAAAACCGTAAAGTTAAATCCATAAAAAAAGGAGCAATTAAAAATTGTATAACCGCAATACTTATACCCAGTATTAAAGCTAAATTAGATGCGAGATACCCCAGGTTCACCAGAGTTATCAAAACAATGGTAAGTAGCCCGTAAAGGAGAAAAAGAGTAATGCCTGAAGCAAGCGCAAGATTAGGCAAATGAACATCTGCCGTTCTATGCGGGGTTAGTTCGGTAGGGTAAGTGTTTTTATCTATTTCTATCCGCAGGAAAAAGTCTTTGACTACCAGCATTTTTTCCAGTTCTTCTTTATCGATCCATATCCCGCCTGTTTTCAGACAATAATATATAAAAAGCTTCTCACCCCGAAGAGGGAGTTCGGTAAGAGGAGTCCGGGTGTGAGGATTTAATTTTCTGGAGAGTTTCGATTTCTTCAATCCTTCTTTGATTCTCCATCGCATGTATTTGGGAGACTTCGTGAAATAATAAATCTCTCCCCTATCCAGCCACACCCCTTCGCATCTCGGACAATAATCAACCAAAACTCCGTTTCTGGTCATCACCGGAATCAATTTTATTTCCTTGCAATTAGGACACTTCATTTTTTACCCTACCAACAATTATGCAAATTTTGTCGGAATATTCAAGGGGAAAGATCCTTAGGATCGGTTGAATCGTTAAATTGTTGAATTGTTGAATAGTTGAATAGTAAAAATAAAGAAAATCCTTAAGTGAAAAACCATATTGACTTGAAGTTAGAAAAGCGCATATTAAAAGGAAAAAAATCGGGTTTGTTGATTAATGGGAAAAACATTTGACGCGATTATAATTGGAGCCGGGCCTGCCGGTATGTTTGCGGCTCAGTTACTTGCCGGCGGCGGGCTTACTGTGCTTTTACTTGAGAAAAACGACACTGCCGGGAAAAAATTACTGCTCTCGGGACAGGGACAGTGTAACCTTACACACGCAGGCAGGATAGAGGATTTTTTCTGCCGTTATCCGGGAAAAGAACGCTTTGTAAAGCACGCTCTTTACGCTTTTGATAATAAGTGTCTGCTGGAGTTTTTCCAGGTCGCGGGTATAACATTTTTTACGGACGATAACGGAAAAATATTTCCCGGTTCGCGAAAAGCGGCTGAGATTCGTAAGAGCCTGGTAAATAACTGCCGGATATCTGGCGTCAAAGTAGAGTATAATGCGTTTGTTTCCAAGCTCGAGCACCTTAAAGACGGTGCATATAAAGTATCAAGCCAAAAAAAAGATTTTATCTCGCGCAATCTGCTCGTCGCCACAGGAGGCAGGTCATATCCGGCTACCGGTTCTACGGGAGATGGGTATAATTTTGCCAGACTTTTAGGCCATAATATAGTTACGCCCAGACCGGCCTTAGCTTCTTTTGTCATAGATAAGTATCCTTTTTACAATTGCGCGGGGATTTCTTTTAAAAATATCAAGGTCAAACTTATTCCGCAAAAAACCCCCGCTGTAACTATGAGCGGAGATATGCTTTTGACTCATAAAGGTCTTTCCGGACCCGTAATCCTGCATTTATCGCGCTATGCAAGCGATGGCGACCAACTACGAATTAATTTCACGCAGGAACAAAATAAAGAAAAATTTAAAGCGGATTTTTTAGATGTTTGCTCCGAGGAACGCAGTCTCCGCATAAGAACATTGCTCAAACGTTTTCTGCCCGAAAGAATCGCTGACGCAGTACTGGCAGAGGCGGAAGTTTCTACCGGCACTGTACTATCTCAATTAAATAAAAAAAATTTACTTTATTTGGTTACTCTGCTTTGCGAATTTCCTATGTGTATAAAAAGCGCTGGCAATTTTGATGAAGCTATGGTCACGGCCGGCGGAGTTGACTGCAGAGAAATAGAACCGCGGAGTATGGAATCGAAACTGCATAAAGGTTTGTATTTTATAGGCGAAGTACTCGATGTCGACGGCGAAAGCGGCGGATATAATTTACAATTTGCGTTTTCATCGGCATATGCAGCCTCGCAAAATATTCTGAAAAAAGTTGAATTTAAATTCTAATTTAAAATTAATGCATTTTTCCTTGACAAGAACTTTGAAAATATTTATATTACAAAAAGAAAACATTGAGGAGAGAAAATGAAAACAAGAGAGATACTTAAAGAATTCAGAAAAGAGATTAAAAAAATATACAATAATAAGTTAAAAAGTATTATTCTCTATGGTTCCTGGGCGAGAGGTGATGCAACGGAGGACTCAGACATAGATGTGCTTGTTGTCCTTAAAGGAAAAGTTATACCCGGTAACGAAATTGACAGGATGATAGACGTAATTACGGAGATAAATTTAAAATATAAGGTATTGATTTCGGTTTATCCCGTTTCCGAGAAAGATTATTCCACAATTAACAGTCCCTTGCTTATGAATGTGCGACGAGAAGGAGTGCCTGCATGAAAGAAATTGATTCTCTAATCGGAAGAGCAGAGAGATATCTCAAAAGTGCTCAAATATTGTTTGAAGATGGAGATTATGAGTCGTCTGTTTCAAGAACTTATTATGCAATGTTTTATTCTATACAGGCCATGCTTCTCACAAAGAATCTATCATTTTCGTCTCACAAGGGTGTAATTTCTGCTTTCGGTGAACATTTTGTTAAAACCGGCATTTTCCAAAAAGAAATGAGCAAAGAACTAAATAAGGCATTTGAGAAAAGGCAAATAGGAGATTACGAATACACATTCGTAATATCAAAGGGCGAAGCCGAAGAAATCCTCGAGAATGGGGAAAAGTTTGTAAACACCATATCCAATTATCTGAAAGAGAAAAAGATATTGTAATTTATCTGATAACCACTATAACATCCAAACCACACCTTTTGTCGGATTGCGGACTCTGTGTGAATTATGGTTTCGAGTTTTCCGATTGATAATGTGGAGCGTCGTCTTACTCAATAGGGTTACGGTAAATAAATTACTTTTTTCTTCCATATATCATTTTTTTTAATTTTTCAATATCT
>CAZGBM010000028.1:0-23449 GCA_964523975.1 uncultured bacterium
AGAGCAGTGGAATCATAATCCACGTGTCCGGGGTTCGAGTCCCTGCGCCGCTAATCTCTTTTTAGGAGCTTTGTGTTTACTTGTACTTGCAGAAAAACCTTGACAAATAAAGATATTAAATTACTTTTTCCGTATGAATAGGAAGCCTGATAAAATTCTCTACACCCTTAATTTAAGTCTATGCTTTTAAAAAACTTAGCGGAGGTGTAAAATGCTGGTTTTTTTATTTGTTATTTGTCTTGTTGTAGGGATATTAATGTTTAGCTCTCCTGAGATGAAAAGAAACCCTCAGGGTAAATTAATTCCAATGGGAGTTATATGTTTATCTTTCATTTTTCTTGTCGCTTCTATGGTTCGTTTAATTCCGCCAGGAAACGTCGGGGTAGTAATTGTTTTTGGTAAGGTTCAGGAAACAACACTGAAAAACGGACTTCACTTAGTTAATCCTTTTGCTTCAGTTGAAAAAATGAGTATCAGGACAGAAGACTATACAATGAGCGGTGTATCAAGGGAAGGACAGGTAAGAGGAGATGACGCAATAGAGGCTTTAACTTCGGAAGGCCTTATGGTTCGCCTGGATGTTACGGTATGGTACCACTTGATTCCGGAAGGCGCTGCTGAAGTATACAGTAAACTTGGTCTTAATTATGTAGAAAAAATCGTACGTCCTGCAGCAAGAACCTCTATACGTAATATTATTGCCAATTATAAAGTAGAAGATATTTATACTCAAAATAGAGAAGCCGTTTCAATCCAAATTAGCGAAAATTTAAGGGAAGCGGTAAAAGACAGGAATGTAGAAGTAGAAAGGGTTTTACTCCGAGATGTGAAATTACCTGATAAAGTACAAAACGAAATTAACGCGAAAATGGCAGCAAAGCAAGAAGCGGAAAAAATGGAGTTCGTTTTGGATAAGGAAAGAAGAGAAGCCGAAAGAAAAGCAGTAGAAGCGCAAGGCATTTCCGATGCCAATAGGATTATTGCAAAATCTCTTTCCGGAAGTTATTTGCAGTGGTATTATATTAAAACGCTTCAGCAGCTCGTGAATTCTCCAAACAACACTGTTATCGTAACTCCATTTGACCAGAAATTAACACCTCTTTTAAATATACCTGCGGGAGGCGGAAAATAAAATCTCAATTAGAAAAAATACTTGCAAGGGTTGAAATTGTAATACCAGAGGAAGAATTAGAGAAAAAATTAAATAAAAAAAGACCCTTAAGAGTAAAACTAGGGATAGACCCGACTGCGTCCGATATTCATCTCGGTTTTGCGGTTGTGCTTGGAAAACTCAGAGAATTTCAGGAACTTGGTCATAAAGCCGTACTTATTGTCGGTGATTTTACCGCAAGGATAGGAGACCCTTCAGGCCGTTCGAAGACCAGACCCCCTTTAACAGAAGAAGACGTCAAAGGGAACATGAAAAATTACGAAAAACAAATATTTAAAATACTCGATAAGAAAAATACTGAAATAAGACACAATTCTAAATGGCTAGCAAAGCTAACTCCGGCGGAAATAGTAAAGCTTACTTCAAGAATAACTATGGCAAAGATGATGGAAAGGGATGATTTTGCAAAAAGATTCAAGGAAGAACAGCCTATAGCCCTTCACGAGTTTCTGTATCCTGTTTTTCAGGCATACGATTCTGTTGCTGTAGAGGCCGATATAGAACTTGGCGGTACAGATCAGCATTGGAATCATCTTCTGGGTAGAGATATGCAGAGAAGTTTTGATATGGAACCTCAAGTAGTTATGCTTATGCCCATACTTGAAGGTTTGGATGGAATCAGAAAAATGAGCAAATCTTACGGTAACTATGTGGGCATTGCGGAATCTCCTAAAGAGCAGTTCGGAAAAATAATGTCTATTTCAGATGGTTTGATTTTGAGATACTTCAAACTATGCCTGTCTTACGACGAAAATTCTTTGAAAATTATTGAAAACAGAATACAAAACGGAGAAAATCCCAGAGATATTAAATTGGAATTAGCTGAGAAGATAGTTTCTTTGTACCATAATAATAAAGCGGCAGAGAAGGCTAAAATTGAATTTATAAAAGTCTTTTCCAAAAACAAAGAGCCTGAAGACATCCAAGAATTTAAAATCAAAAGGGGAGAGAAGATGTGGATTGTTGAATTACTTGAAAAAGCAGGATTTGTAAAATCCCGTGGAGAAGCCAGGCGATTGATAACAAGCGGAGCTCTTAAAATAGACGGAAAAAAAATTACCGATTTCACTTTAAATACATCTTTTGACAAGGATACTGTTATAAGAGTAGGTAAATTACGTTTTATAAAAATAAAACCAGAATAAAAGGTAAGTATTTTAGAGGGTAATGTAACAATGGCTCAAAAAAAGATAGCAATTATAATTCCAGCCTTAAACGAAAAAGAAAACTTAGCTCCCCTGATGCAAGAAATCGATTCTATGATTAAAACCGATAAGAGAAATTACGAAGTATTGATTATCGATGACGGAAGCGAAGACGGGTCCTTCGAAGAAAGCTTAAGATTAAAGGAAAAATACAAATATCTGAAAGTATGTAATCATCGTACCAATCTCGGGAAAACAGAAGCAATACTTACCGGGTCAAGACACACAACAGCGTCAATTCTGGTAATGATGGATGCAGATCTTCAATTTGATGCAGAAGATATTCCGAAATTACTGGACGAAATCGAGAAAGGTTACGACATAGTCACGGGCTGGAAACAGGGCAGCTACCAGAAAAAATTCGTATCCGGGATTTACAACTTTCTGTCAAGATGTCTTTTTCGTCTGCCAATACATGACCAGAATGCAATTAAGGCTTTACACAGTAATGTCTTAGAAGAGATAAATTTAAGAAAAGATTGGCATCGTTACATTGTAGCTCTGGCTGTAAATAAAGGATTCAAAGTTTCGGAAGTCAAGGTAAAATTAAGAGAACGTCTGTTTGGAGAATCCAAATACACCGGCAAAGGAAGGGTAGTAATAGGTATAATGGACCTTCTGGCGGTAAAGATACAGGTTTCCTTCTTAAGAAAACCGTTTTTGTTTTTCGGTACTTCAGGGGCTTTTTTGATTTTTCTTGGTTTTGTTATCGGCGTTTATGGTATCATTCGGCGTTTTATATTTCATCATGGCTATAGACCTCTTCTGTATCTGGTAATCCTATTGGTTGTTTCCGGCTTGTTGCTCTTTACGGTTGGGTTTATAACGGAAGCAATTACAGCTTTAGCCGAAGACGTAAAGAGACTCGAAAGGGGAATTTCCGAACGTGAATCTAAAGAAGATTCTGAAGAAAACCAGAGATAATTTCGGCAAAAAAATACGAAATATTTTTGGAAAGAGAGACCCCAAAGCCTTAATAGATATTGAGAATCTTTTAATAGAGTCGGATTTTGGAGTTAGTACAGCTACTCATTTAGTCGAAAATCTCGAGAAAACAGTCCCTGACAATTATCTTTCCTCACTTAAAAACGACCTGATAAGTCTGCTCAAAATACATATTGAGGAAAGATATTATGAAAAACCTGTTGTTGAGTTATACGTTGGCGTAAATGGAGTGGGGAAGACCACTACAATAGGTAAAAGAGGATGGAATCTTATTAAAGAAGGGGAAAAAGTTCTTTTAGCATCAGGAGATACGTTCAGGACCGGAGCCGTAGAACAATTAAGTAAATGGGGAGAAAGGATTAATTCCGACGTGATACAATCTGACTACGGAGCAGATCCTGCCGCAGTGTGTTTTGATGCGGTGGATGCGGCAATAGCAAGAGAAGTTGATTATGTGTTAATAGATACAGCCGGAAGATTGCACACACGCAATGACTTGATGGAAGAAATGAAAAAAATCAAAAAAGTTTTGACAAAAAAAAGAGAAGATTTGCCTCAAGAAACTATCCTTGTAGTAGATGCAACAAACGGACAAAACGCACTTCAACAAGCAAAGCAGTTTAATAACGAAATAGGTATTACGGGAATAGCATTAACCAAGCTTGACGGTACTGCAAAGGGTGGAATAGTTGTTTCGATAGTTAATGAAATAGGAATTCCTGTAAAGTATGTCGGTATTGGAGAAGAAAAAGAAGATTTGATACCATTTTCTGCGGAAGACTTTGTAGAAGCAATTCTTGAAGAATAAGGATTTATTATTAATGAATCCGAAAAAATATCTTAAAAAGGGAAAATTTACAAATGCCATAAAAACCGGCGAAATAAACGTTATGCCGGTTTGGTTTGATTCTATGGGTGCAAAATCTATGTGCACATTCATTAAAACACCCGAAGTCAGCATCATTATAGACCCGGGATTCGCAATAATGCAACGCTCGTATCCTCTAAAAGACGAAGATAAGGCAGCTTTTCTAAAAGCGGCCGAAGAAAGAATAAAAAAATATACGAAAAAGGCCGATATAGTAATTATTACCCATTTTCACTATGACCATTATAAAAGACCGGTTGAATTTCCGGAAAGCTATATAGATAGAACCCTCTATATAAAGAACCCGAATGAATGGATTAACTATTCCCAGTGGAAAAGAACAAGAATGATGTATGAAGATATAATGAAACTTTTCGATAACATATTGAAAATCAACGGCTTTAAACAAAAGCCGAAAAAGAAAGAATATAAAGATCCTTATCTGGAACTAAAGTTAGCACAACAAACGGACTTCGGCAATTATACAAATAGACATGAGGAATTATTGAAAAATTGGAAATCCAATATGTTTAAAAGTATGAATGCCTGGCCGAAGAAAAAATGGTTGACCGAAGTTAACGTGGGAAGAACCAACATTAATTTTATCGAGAAGGGAACAATTAAATTTGGCTCAACGAGTGTCTATTTCCCGGGTACGCTTTTCCATGGAATCGAATATGCAAAAACCGGTTGGGTGGAACCTGTAATAGTAGAAAGAGATGGTAAAAAAGTCTTATTTTCATCGGATATTATGGGGCCCAACATCGAAGATTACGCACAATGGATAATAGATGAGAGTCCCGATGTCATAATCCTTGACGGACCCGCAACATATCTTTTAGGTTATATGTTCAACCAGACTAACCTGAAACGTTGCATAGAAAATGTCTCAAGAATAGTAAGAGAAGTCGATTTTCAAGTTATGATTTACGACCATCATTTACTCAGGGAAAAAAAATTCAGAGAACATATGGGAGATTTTTACGATCTGGTCGAAAAAACAGGCAGAAAGGTTATGACAGCTGCCGAATGGTTCGGTTTACCGCCACTTGTGGATTTAATTTAAAATTTTTTATTTGATGAATTTTTTAGGAGAAAAATAATATTATATTTAACAGCTTGCGGTTAGGGGTCAATAATTAATAGGTTTTTAAAAAAAGGAGGTAAATTATGGTTGTTTTTATAACGATTGCTATTATTGCTGTTATTGTCATCTTTGTAATAGGCATTTACAACGGTTTTATAAAACTGAAAAATCTTTGTGATAACGCCTGGAGCGATGTCGATGTTCAATTAAAAAGAAGATATGACCTCATTCCGAATCTTGTCAATACGGTTAAAGGGTATGCAAAACACGAAAAACAGTTATTCGAAAATGTCACAAAAGCAAGAGCAGAAGCAACAACAGCAAAAACACCCGGGGAACAATCAAAAGCCGAAAATATGTTGACAAGTACGCTTCGGCAGCTTTTTGCAGTTGCGGAAAATTATCCGGAATTGAAAGCAAATACAAATTTTCTTAATTTGCAGGACAATCTGTCGCAAATCGAAGGCGATATTCAGAATGCAAGAAGGTATTACAACGCCGTTGTAAGGGATAATAATATCAAGGTTGAATCCTTCCCTTCGAATATAATCGCTTCAATTTTCAACTTTAAAAAACGTGAATTTTTCGAAATGGAGGAAGGGGAGAGGGCAGTACCAAAAGTGGAGTTTTAACGATGTTATTCTTGCTTTTTAGCTTATATATACCGTTGTTCGATAGCGAAATCAAACTGAACGAGAATGGTTCTTTAGATATAAAAGAGGAAATAACGGTAAATTTTGATGGCGGCTATTATCATGGAATCTACAGAGATATACCGCTTGAACTAAAAGGTACAATAGGCAACTATTCGCTGGGCTTTGAAGTGAGTGACGTCTTAATGGACGGAAAGAGCGTGCAGGTGAAAAAAAGTAAAAAGCGTTACGGAGATGGGACCGACTTAAGAATTCGTATAGGAGACCCTGATATAACGATTACGGGAATACACATATACACTATTGAATATTCAGCAATACTAGGGGCGAGATATTTCGATACTTGGGATGAATTATACTGGAACGTAACCGGAAACAGATGGGAAGATAGAATCGATTCGCTGCATTGCACGGTGATATTTCCGTCGCCCATAGAACTGTCGGACGAAGACATAAAAATATTTGTAGGTTTATACGGTTCGGATAGAACAACGGGAAACTACACTCTGGAAAGTGACTCACTTTCCTTTAGCACAGGCACATTATATCCCGGTTACGGCGCGACTGCAGATATAAGATTTCCGAAAGACTATCTGGCAAAACCCCCTTTATCGACCACACTCTCCCTCAAGCTAAAAAGCTATTTAGGGCCCGTATTAGCTGTTTTGTTACCCCTGCTCACCTTTATACTTCTATTTAAACGCTGGTACAGGGAAGGCAAAGACCTGCCGGCGGGAACAATAACAGTTAAGTATAGTCCTCCTAGCAACTTAACTGCTGCCGAAGTCGGAACCATTCTGGACCAGAGAGTAGATATGGTCGATATAACGTCTATCCTGTTTGATCTGGCGCAGATGGGCTATTTATCTATAGAGGAAGTCCAGGCCAATAAATTCCTGTTTCTTAAAAACAAAGATTATAAAATCAAGATATTGAAAGACATGGACTTAGAAAAAGAAAAGCACTTACGAGAATTTTTGCGCGGTCTAAAAGCGAAAGGGGGCAAGGAATTCCTGATATCTGACTTAAAGGGCGAGTTTTATACGTGCGTTAAGGACGTGAAAGAAGAATTGTACAAATCGGTAAAAGAAAAGGGTTATTTTTACGGAGATCCGGACAAAATTAGAAAAAAATACATTGGCTTTGGTGCCGCGGCATTATTTATCGGACTTTGGGCTACTCCGTTCGCATATGGTTTATTTTCGGCCATTGCATCAGGTATTGGTGGTGGAATTGCGGCAAGCATTACGGGCGGAATCGCGCTAAGCGGTTTAATAACGCTTTGCTTTGCCCCAGCAATGCCAAGACGCACATACAAGGGGAGAGAGACGTTAACGGATATCCTTGGTTTTAAAGAATTTATCATCAGGGTAGAGAAAGAGAGATTAAAGAGAATGCTTGAGAAGAACCCTGCAATTTTCTTCGATTTTCTCTCATACGCAATAGCCTTAGGTGTTGTGGATGAATGGGCGGAGCGCTTCAGCGGGCTTGAACTGGTGCCTCCTGGCTGGTATACGGCTTACGGTATACATGGACCGATTCAAACCGCATTTATCGCAAGCTCAATCGGAAACTCTATAAGCGCTTTTTCCGCTGCCTCAAGCGTACCCAGAGGCAGTTCAAGCGGCTTTTCCGGTGGTGGCGGAGGAGGCTTTTCCGGTGGCGGAGGCGGCGGTGGAGGTGGTGGAGGCTGGTAAAAGCGGCTTATCCAGCCTAAGTTCAATAAATAAAGCAACTTAATCGCAAAAACCGACCTTAAATTTATTATATAATTAATGTCTGATAAGATATATTATGTAAAGTTATAATAAACATTAATATTGAGATTGAGATTGTCGAAAGTTGCGCGTTTAGCGCTTTGTATTATTGGAATTTATGTGAATAGACAACAAAATTTTGCTTTGCTTCTTCCCTTTTTAGATATCTGTTTTGGTCAATGTTGAACTCGTTGAATCCTAGCAAGGGGTAATCTTCGGAAAATTTATCTGAATCTCCGATAGAATAACCGTGAATAAGTTTTATATTTCTAAAACCTGCTTCATGCAGTAATTTTTCTATTTCTTCCCTGGAGTAATACTTCCTTACGGTCTCGATCGTAGTCCTTTTGTCATCTTCAACAAAGACCTGAACTCTTTTTTCGAATTCTCCGTCAAACACTCTTTTGTCCTGTAGCGTTATCTTTTTATCTGCACCGGTTTTAATTTCACTTTCCGTCCATATATTATCAGACTCAGGGTCCGAAAACAATCTCGGATAGAACAAGTCAATAATAATCAATGAATTACTTGCCATTGATAAGTATATGTTCCTCAGAAACTTATCCGGTTTATTGATGATATAATTGAAGGTATAAAATGTTATAAAAACCTTATTAAAGTCTTTGTTTATCGGTGTTTTGGTGAAGTCGTGTTTTTCTAAAGTTAAGTTCTTGTTTTTCAGGTACTTGTTTAGCTTTCTCCGTGCCACAGCAAGCATTTCCTCGGATGTATCGACTCCGGTAATATTAGTTAAGCCTTTGTCCAGCAGACAGTTAAGTACTCTGCCTGTTCCGCACCCCACCTCGAGTATTTTATCGTTCTTTTCGCAAAAGGACCAATACATATTTGAATCATCGTTGAAATCGCCCACGTATGCGTCGTAGTATTCTACGAATTTTTTATAAGTTTCTTTTGTGTTTTTTTCGCCCATTTTGACTATTTTAATCATTAAACTCATAAAATCAAGCCCTGAAACTACTTCTCCCCTACTTCTCATTTTAAGACAATACACTACAAGGACTTGACATGCTAAAAAATTAATTTATCTTGTATTAAATATGTCTAAAAAGGCAAATCAAAAGTAAAGGATAAACCAATTTAGCCTTTATCTCTTGGGCGATATTTGAACTTTGTTTTTCTCAAAAAAAATCTCCAAATTTAGATTTAACTTATTCAATAGGCATCCATCCTTGTGAAGTATCGTTGGATTTCATAAATAAAGGAGATGCAGCTGCTCATAATCCGAACTCAAAGATTCTTAATAAGCTGTGAAGAAGATACATTTATTGATAGCATACGAGTTAAATCTATATTTATATATAACAATCTATAATCAAAATTGGTGTGAAAGGGCTTAGTGTCTTTGTGAATGATTATAGTTACAGGTTTCGAGTTAAATTGGGATGTTGGGCTATATTTTAAATGAACAAAGTAAAAAAAGTATGTGTTGTGGGGCTTAGTGCCTTTGTGTCTTTGTGGCTAATTTGCCTTTAAATAACTATATTTAACAATCTATCTTCAACAAATATAATCTTTTTAGGTTCGGAAGTATCCAGAAAACGTTTTACGTTCGGCATTTCTTTCGCCAGAGCAAATGCCGCTTCTTTATTAACCCCTTTATTAACCTCGATTTTTGCCCGGAGTTTCCCGTTTATCTGCACTACCAGCGTATATTTCTCTTCCACAATACCTTCTGGGTCAAATTCAGGCCAATCTTCAAGGAAAATAGAATCCTTCTTCCCGAATTTACTGTACATTTCCTCGCAAATATAAGGAGCAATAGGCGATAACAGAAAAAAAAGTCTTCTTAAAGCATACTGAAAGAGCTTATCTTTCTTTTTATAGTCTGAAATACTATTTAAAAACTCCATTAACGCAGCAATTGCAGTGTTATAGTTGAACCGCTCAATATCTTCAGTGACTTTTTTGGTTGTTTTTTCTGTTTCCTTATAAAGTTCCTCTCCCTTATCCGAATCTTCTAATCGAATATCATGATTGTTAAGTCCTTCTGAACCAAGTTCATAAAGTCTGGCTAGAAATCTGGTAGAACCCTTAATGTTTTCTTCTTTCCAATCAATATCGCTGTCCGGAGGGCCGAAAAAGAACATTGCAACTCGGGCTGCATCAATTCCTACTTTTTCGACCAGGATAGAAGGCTCAACCGTATTACCTTTCGATTTGGACATAACTTCGCCTTTACTGTCACGTACCATTCCCTGGTTAAAGAGTCGTACAACAGGCTCGTTAACCGACGAATATCCAATTTTGTGTAAAAACTTGGTAAAAAAGCGCATATATATAAGGTGTCCGGTTGCATGTTCGGCACCACCAATATAAAGATCTACTGGAAGCCATTTTTCGGCTTCCTTTTTATCGAAAATCTCTTTATCATTTTTCGGGTCAAGATAACGAAAATGATACCATGCCGAGTCTACAAAAGTATCTGCCGTATCAGCGTCTCTCTTTGCATCTCCCCCACATTTCGGACACTTGACTTTCGCAAAATCAGGATGACCGGCAAGAGGAGACCTGGCTTTGGGGATAAAATCGACTTCATCGGGAGGCGGCAGGAGAACCGGCAAATCAACTTCGGGAACCGGAACAACACCACATTTATCGCAATGAATTATCGGAATCGGGGCGCCCCAATAACGCTGACGCGAAATCAACCAATCGTTCAAGCGATAGTTTATCGAACTATTACCAAGTCCTTTATCTTCAAGGTATTCAACTATTTTAGTTAAAGCTTGGTCTGATGGCATTCCGTTGAAATTTTCGGAGTTAACCATAGTTCCGATTTCGGTATAGGCTACATCGGTAATAGGGTTATCTCCTCTAATAACTTCCTTTATAGGAAGATTGTACTTTTTTGCAAATTCAAAATCTCTCTGGTCGTGAGCTGGAACGCACATAATGAATCCGGTACCGTAGGAACCGAGTACAAAGTCGGCAACGTAAACAGGCAATTTCTCCTTCGTTAGAGGGTGAATCACTTTAAGCCCTGTATCTGCTCCTGTTTTCTCTCTATCTTCTCTTGTGCGCTCTATATTGCTTAAAAGCAGTGAATCGTGAATATATTTCTTAACATTTTTGTTGGTCTCGGCAATTTTTTCTGCTAATTTGCTCTCCGGTGAAATACACATAAAGGTTACGCCATATATTGTATCCGGTCTAGTAGTAAAAATATTAAATTCTTCACCGCTTTCAAGGCTAAACTTTATCTGGGCTCCCTCTCTCCTCCCTATCCAGTTTCGCTGCATTTCCTTTATGTTTTCCGGCCAGTAATCCAGTTTCTCGATATCTTTGTAAAGCTCTTCCGCATATTTAGTTATTTTTATGAACCATTGTCTGAGCTTTCTTTTTTCGACTTCGGAATGGCATCTCCAGCATGTTCCGCTCTCGACCTGTTCGTTTGCCAGAACGGTCTTGCAACCCGGACACCAGTTTACGTAAGCCTCATCAAGGTATAAAAGACCATTTTTATACAATTGAATAAGAAGCCATTGGGTCCATTTATAATACTGGGGGTCCGAAGTCGCTACCTCTCTATCCCAGTCATAACTGAGACCCAAATTTTTTACCGTTTCTCTTGCTGTTTTTATATTATTATAAGTCCACTCCTTGGGATTTAATTTCTTCTTTATTGCGGCTTCTTCGGCAGGAAGTCCAAATGCATCCCAACCAAAAGGATGCAAAAGGTCTTTTTTCCTCATTTTCTCCCATCGCCATTTCAAATCGCCAAAACAGTAATTCCTGAAATGCCCCATATGTATATTGCCGGAAGTATATGGCCACATTTCCATTATAAAGTACTTATTCTTGGGGTTTTCCGGAGTATTAAAAGACCCGGAATCTTCCCATTTTTTTCGCCATTTATTCTCTATTTCTTTAAAAGGATACATAACTTAATTGTCTAAACGGTACTTTTTTGATATTATTATTTGTTTTTTAAATTATCGATTTTTCGTTCCAGTTCCAAAAGTTCCTTTCTCCTAGACTCTACCTTACCCGATAAATCTATTTCTTCTCTTCTTTTAGCAACTATCCTTTGAGTTATCTCAAGTTCTTCTTTTTTCTTCGCGCTCGTCTTGCTTTTTTCTCCTAATAAATCATCAAAAAGGAGAGATTCTTCTGACTTCTTTTCCTCTTCTTCTGCTTCTTCCTCTTCTTCTGCTTCCACTTTTGCCTGGGCTGAAGCGGTTTCCTTTTTCTTTCCGAGAAGACCAATTTCATTTTCCAGGTCTTTTTGTACTTTTTGTTTTTTAGCTACTTCTTCCATAACCTGTGCTTTGGTTGTCTCTAAATCCTCGATTTCTTCTTTTAGGGCTTGAATCTTGTTTTCGAGACCAGGTGTACCTTTACTCAAAACACCTTTTTTAACTTTTGCTCCCTCTGCCGGAGCCGACTTACTCAAAACCCCTCCGGCAACAAAAAGAATTAAAAAAGAAATAAATGAAATCATTAAATATGTTGGTTTAAATATACTTTGAATCCTGGCAATTAAATTCGCAAAAAATGAGCCTCCTTTTCCGATAGAGAATTTTACCAAAAAATGGATATCGGCAATTTTTCTTTCTTCATATTCAACCGGAAATGATAAATAAAATCTATCGGGTTCGTTTTTATCTCTTTCCTGGTCAATCCATCCGCTATTTGCATTATTCATATCCCATATTAATGTTCCATTCGTTGAAAGGAAAGTCAAATTAAGAATATCTTCTTTCCTGGTCACTTTATCCACAAAACTTTTTATTCCGGCTGCGTTTTTTTCAGCAACATCTCCTCTAATCGTATTTGAAGAAGAAAGAACAGAACCGTAATTTCTCCATCCCAGAATATCGAATTCTTTTGGACCTATCTTATTTTGTATTACAAGATACAAATGCCCTGTTATCGTTCTGTCATTTAATAAAATATCGACTTTAACTTTAGAAACAGATTCGCTTATTAAAAAATTTTTACTACCCCCTTTTTGTTCCCAACCCGTATACTCTGTTCCTTTCTCTGCGAAACCGTTTGTCCAGAATATTGAGTTGTCTTCTCCGGTAATGATTATTTCCGGTCTATCGGGGATACGTTCCATTGCTTTCATCATGAACATTGACACAAAAAAATCATCTTCGTTTAAAAAAGCTTCCTTTATGTTTTCTTCTAAAATGTTACCGAAAGAAATCCATCCATCGATGCCGTCTTCATATGTCGGGGAACCGGATTCTCCTGTAGTAACTTTATTATCAGTAGAAGTCAAATTAATAGATATAAGAGAAATAAAGAAACCCAACACCCCGAAAAATAAACCCTTTTTGAACATTGTATCTCCTCAACTAATCAGGGGCAAAGAAATAAAAATAATAAACTACAGCTCCAACGACCCCAAGAAATTTCGTGAAATCCCATACCCTTGATGAAAAAGATTGATTTACATAAACCAGATCGCCTGATTCAAGAATAAGAGGATTTTTCTCTTTTCCGCTTAGATAATTGCTGACATTAAAAAAAGAAACTTCTTTTTCTTTGATTGCTCTTACTAATTTCACGTTAGAAAGATCGGCTCTGTAAGTAGGACCTCCTGCAAAAGATATTGCTTCCACTATATTGGTGGATGAAGTTACATAGTAAATACCGGGACTTTTGACTTCTCCCCAGACTTGAATCCTGTTTGAGCCGCCTTCAAACATAAATTGCGACTGCGGTAGACCTATAATTAGAAATCCTAATAAAAGCATAATTACATCCTTATATTATTTGCTTTTTCTTCATTGTCAAGTATTTTTTTTACTCTTCATCTTTTAAACAAATCATTTCAATTTCGCTGATTTTGATAAGAATAAATTTTTCTTTTTTTTCTGCTCCGTTTTGAAATTTGATGACCGCGTCAGTCATGGGAAGAAACCCCGATTGTTTGGATAGAGCCTGAAGTGAATCAGTCAATCTCGCATGAACAGGAATATGCACATTACCGTTTATCGTATACTGGTCTGCGTACAAATCCACACTTTTCTTTTCTTTCTCAATTTTCATCGACATTATTTTTCCTCCTTTAGCAAAAGACTTAATTCGGACATAAAAACATCCAGAATGTTTTCTCTCCGTGCAATAGCTACTTTCTTTCCTTTTTTGAATATAACTGCTGAATTTTTCCCTCCGGCAATTCCTATATCGGCTTCTTTAGCTTCTCCGGGTCCGTTGACAGAACACCCCATTACCGCAATAGTTATAGGTAAATCTATTCCTTTTACTTTTTTTTCCACTTTTCTTAAAATCCCTTCAAGGTTAAATTCCAGCCTTCCGCAGGTCGGGCAGGAAATTATCCTTGGGCCAAGCTTTCTTATTCCAAGAGAAGATAGAATATTTCGAGCAGCCTGAACTTCATTGGACGGGTCCCCCGTAAGCGAAACTCTGACGGTATCACCGATTCCCTCTTCCAATAAAATACCTATACCGACGGCAGAATATACTTCTCCCCTACCTCCGGTTGGACCAGCTTCTGTAACACCTATATGAAGCGGATAATCGTACTTATCCGAAAACATTCGATTAGCATCAATCATAGTCCTGACATCTGAAGATTTTATAGAAACTACTATTGAATCAAAATTTAATTCTTCAAGTATTTTAATCTCATCTATAACCGATTCTACAAGAGCTTCGGCAGTAATTCCACTAAACTTGTCAATGTATTCTTGTTTTAATGAACCCGCATTCGCACCAACTCTAATAGGGATGTCTCTCTCTTTACAAATCTTTACGATTTCCTCAACCTTCCATCTATCGCCTATATTTCCGGGGTTTATTCTTATCTTATCTGCGCCCTGCTTAATTGCCTCAATAGCAAGCATATAATCGTAATGTATATCGGCGATTAAGGGAATGTTTATATTCTTTTTTATTTTTTTAATGTTTTTGGCAGCATCTTTGTCCGGAACAGCAACCCTAATAATCTCACAACCTTCTCTTTCCAATTCTTTAATTTGCTTGATAGTTTTCCTTTTGCTGCGGGTATCGGTATTGGTCATAGACTGTATAGCAATTGGATTGTTGCCACCGATTTCGACTGAACCTATTTTTACGACTTTAGTTTTTTTTCTTTTGTATTTTTTCAATTATCACCGCCTTTAGTTCTTCTTCACTTTTATAAATTTTTACCTGCGAGAGTCCCTTTATAAAAGTAATTTGCCTGTCAGCATATCTTTTCGTTTCTTTGATGATTTCATTCCTGGTTTCTTCCAGGCTGATCCCGTTTCCGTTCAATATATATTTAGAAACCTGCTCATAACCAATTGAAGTAAAAGAATAAAGAGAAGGTTTATATCCTTTTTCAAGTAGTTTTCTTACTTCATCGATGAAACCATTGGCAAACATTTTTTCGATTCTTTTTTCGATTCTATCACGCAATTCCTTCTTTGGAATTAAAAGAGAAAATAAGTCCAGAGGTATTTTATTCTGATTTCCTTTTTCCCAGAATTCAGTAAGTGTAATACCGCTTGCCCTGTAAACTTCAATTGCTCTTGTTATTCTCTGCTTGTCATTCGGATGAATTCTTTTAGACGAATCCGGGTCTATTTTTTTCAATTCTTTGTGCATTTCAACAGCGCCCTTTTTCCGGATTTCATCTCTCACTTTATTCCTTATTTCATCGGTTATTTTAGGTTCAAGAAACATTCCTTCAAGCAGGGATTTAATATAAAATATCGTACCGCCGCATATTATTGGAATTTTTTTTCTTTTTCTTATTTCTTCTATCTTTTTTCTACAATCGAGTAAGAACTCATATGCTGAGTAACCCTCATCAGGGTCTTTTATATCTATCAGATGATGAGGAACTTTTTTCATTTCCACGGGAGTCACCTTGGCGGTTCCGATATCCATTTCCCTGTATATCTGCCTGGAATCCGCCGAGATTACCTCGATTGGTACATATTTCGCAAGCTCCAGACACAGAGAGGTTTTTCCTGCGGCTGTCGGTCCGATTATGGTTATAACTTTATTCATCTCAACAACTTATTTTCTATATCTTTAAGAGACATTTCAAAAAGAACCGGTCTTCCGTGAGGACATCTGAATGGCTTATCCGTAGAAAACAAAAGGTTTACAAGATTTTCCATTTCTTCGACAGATAAAGACTCTCCGGCTCTTATCGCAAGGTGACAGCTTATGGATTTCAACATGCTGTCAATAGAGGTTTCTTTTTCTTCCGAAAGGTCTTCTAAGATACCTCTTATTTTTTCTTCATTAATTTCCGATATTATCGAAGGAATACCTTCCCAGATTACGGTATTTCCGGAAAAAACCCGGAAAACAAAACCCAATTTTTTTAATTTATCTTTCAACTCTTCGAGTTTCAATATTTCGAGAGGAGTATGTTTTACCTGTATGGGAAACAGTAAATTCTGAGGGTGAAAAGTCTCATTGTTTTTAAAATTATCATAAAGAATCCTTTCGTGAGCCGCATGCTGGTCAATAACAACAAGTCCCGCATTCGTTTGAGCTACAATATAGGAGCCATGCAGTTGCCAGAATTTGCTTTTACTATCTCCTTTAAACAAAAAGTCTTTATCGAAGGAAAAGAGTTCTCTTCTGTAATTACTGTCAACTCCTATATGCTCATTTAACGTTTTCTTTAAAGTCGACATTACCAACTCTTCTCTATGAAACTTCACTTCCCTCTTTGTGGGATGCACATTAACGTCGACTAAATCAGCCGCGATATCTATGAATAAAATAAAAGACGGATTTTCGTCCGTAAATGGTGTATAGAAATCCTTAATTAATTTAAAAATTTTGCCGTTCCAGACATTTCTTTTATTGACGAACAAATAATATTTTTTTTGAGAAGGCAATTCGGGTTTTTGTATCCATCCGTTAATTTTAATTTTATCTTCTTTGTTTTCGAATTCGAATGGTAAAAGAGCCGAAAGAAAACCTTCATCCAGAATAGACAGTATTCTATCCTCTCTGGTGGTAGAAGGAACATCGATAACTTTCTTTCCGTTATGAGTCAGGACAAACGAAATTTCAGGGTAACATATACATTTGGGTATAACCTCTCCGAGAATTTTCCTGAACTCAGCATTCGAAGAATGTAAAAATTTCCTTCTTGCCGGATAATTATTGAATAGATACTTTACGATAACTGAAGTTCCTCGCTGCCTCTGTCTATCTTTTTCTTCTTTTATCTCTCCGTTAAAAACTTTGATGTATCTACCCATATCATTATCCGAGAATTTAGAGAGTATCTCTACCTCCGAAACAGCACCAATCGAAGCCAGGGCTTCTCCCCTAAAACCAAGAGAATATATAGAATCGAGGTCTTCCAGATCCTTGATTTTACTTGTAGAATATCTTTTTGCAACTAACTTAAGGTCATCCGGATGGATTCCTGTACCATTATCCGAAACGGCAATAAGCCTTTTCCCGCCATCTTCGATGTCTATGGTAATTTGTGAAGATTCGGCGTCTATCGCATTCTCCACCAACTCTTTGACGCAAGAATAAGGACCCTCCACAACCTCTCCGGCTGCGATTTTATTTTTTACCTTATCGGCGAGCTCTATAATTCTTCTGCTTTCTTTATTCATCCTTTAACAACTGCAAGAGGAACCATTTTAACCACTCTTTTTGAGAGGCCAGCCCGCTCGACAACGTTTACCACTTCATCTATATCCTTATAAGCTTCAGGCGCTTCTTCCCGGATAGTTTTAATGGACTTTGCCCTGACGTAAATGCCTTTTTCTTTAAGCTCGGTAGTAATATTTCTTCCTCCGGTTACATACATTGCTTTTTTCCTGGAGAGCACTCTTCCTGCTCCGTGGCAGGTGGAACCGAAAGTTTCTTCCATAGCTTTCTGGGTTCCGAGTAAAATATAAGATGCCGTCCCCATATCTCCCGGAATTAAAACTGGCTGTCCGAATTCTGCGTACTTAGAAGGAATATCGGGGTGTCCCGGAGGAAATGCTCTTGTTGCACCTTTTCTATGAACACACAATTTTTTAATTTTCCCGTCAACTGTATGATTCTCGACTTTGGCGATATTATGAGCGACGTCATATATGAGATTCATACCAAGAGATTCTTCAGATTTTCCAAAAACTTCGGAAAAGCTTTCCCGCAGGCGGGCTAAAATTATCTGTCGGTTTGCCCAGGCAAAATTTGCCGCAGCTCTCATCGAAAAGAGATACTCCTGTCCTTCTTTAGAATCAAACGGAGCACAGATAAGTTGCTCGTCGGGTATTTCTATATTGAACTTATTTTTGGTTTTCATCAGATTCTTAACCCAGTCACTGCAAATCTGATGACCCAGACCCCTTGAACCCGTATGAATCATCACGGTTATTGAATCTATATCGAGCCCAAAGGCATCTGCTGCCTTTTTATCAAAAATTTCCGAGACTTTTTGTATTTCAATAAAGTGATTACCCGACCCGAGAGTTCCAAGCTGTTGTTTTCCGCGTTCAAGTGCTCTATTTGAAATAATTTCCGGATTCACTCCTTCCATCCGGCCATTTTCTTCAGTATATTCAAGGTCTTCCTCCCAGCCGAAACCATTTTTTACAGCCCAGGATGAACCATCCTTAAGCACATTTTTGAGTGTAGAAAGAGATAGATTAACATCACTTTCCGAGCCTACACCACAGGGAATAACAGAGTATATTTTGTTAGTAAGTAGTTCGATTTTTCCTTTTAACTCGGCAACCACTAGACTTGTCCTTATAACTCTTACTCCGCAGTTAGAAACTACTACACCATCTGCGACAAAATTATGATGTTTATTTTTAACTGTAAAATCGTATACAATATCATTATGTTCAATTAATCTAATATCTACAATCTTATCATAAACTAATTCTCCCTCGGTAAAATCTTTTAAAAATTCCTCAAATCGAATAAATCCTTGGGGAGGTCTTGCTTTATTAGTAGTACCATATAGGCTTCTCTCAATAAATCTCCTATTTACCATACCCTCATATTCTTTAAATATCTCATTTCTGTCACGCCATTTTTTTTCTGTTTTTATTTTAGTTCTAATTTCTTCTCTTTTTTGTATAATGTCCTGTTTTAACTTTAAATATACAATTCCTGCTATTGCTAATCTTTTCCTTTTTTTGTTATATCCAAAGTTGATTTTACTCCATAAGTTCAGCAGATTTTTAGTATCACCATATATCAATAACCTAAATATTGTTTTATTCTCTGTTTCAGAAGCTTTTTTTATAGTAGAATTTATATTGAACTCTTTAAGAAGTACTTTTAAATCTTCCAGAAATTTAAAATCTCTTTTGGGTTTTCGTCTTGATAATTTGATTTCAGGCATATAAAAATTATAATGGCTCGAAATACTTGGCTTTGACATTTCCGCACCAAAATAAGAAGCTAAAAACAATCTTTTCATCCATAACGGTAATTTAAACACCCATAAAGGTACCTTAAGATTTGCAATAATCTTATTTCCTTTTGGATAACCCATAGCCCATAAAAGATGAACTAAGCTTCTTGCAGAAACCTTTAAAGACGTTTCAGTAGTTTCGAATTTATACCCTTTAAAATCGTGGAAGCGTTTTCTTTCGTATATACTACAATTATACCCAATAAATTTTATATCTTCTTTTATATCTTTTAAATCGTTCTTTTTTCCATAAAATATTACATTTTTATCGTATACTGTACCATCTCCTATCAGATATCCAAAGATTTTTAGCAAGTAAGGCAATTTAGGGTTATTAAATTTTAAAGATAAAATATTTCTTTTCAATAATTCTTTTCTTATGCCATCATTAAACCCTTCTTCCGATACTATTTCAAAATCCTGAGGTTCTTCATATTCAATACCTTTAAAGGGATGGACAGCGACTTCATCGCCTACCGAGAGATTTTTACTTTCAATCATACCATTTCTTGTAAGTATTGGGTGGTCGGGTGATGCAGATATTTGAAGACCAGATGCTGTTGTTAAATTATAAAGAATCTTCTCTCTCCTTTTTAGAGTTAAAATAACATCTGTTGGTTTAGAAGTTTTATTGTTAATGACAACGACTTTATCATCAACTGTAACTTCGCTAATTTTTTTTCGATATCCAAGAGAAGTTAAAACAGAAGTATCTGCAGGAAGGCAATTAATATCATATCCCACTCCCCCGGGTGAAATTACTCCCTCTTCAGCATCCATCGCAGCTACCCCGCCTATCGGAAAACCATAACCCCAGTGAATATCGGGCATCGCGAGTGAATATTTCTGGATACCGGGCAAATGAGCAACATTACGTACCTGTTCGATAGAATTATCCGACTGCATGGCTTCATATAGTTTATCGGAAACATAGATAATTCCGGGTACTCTCATCTTTCCTTCTTTTTCAATCAACCACTTACAATCGCCTATTTTTTTCATTGTTTCTTAATATAGACTCTTTGTTACTTATTTCAAGTGCCCTCCACCCCACACCCCACAAAATTATTCTCACACAAAGAACACAAAGACCACAAAGGAAAAGATATTATGTTGTTTAAAACCCACCTCACAACACCAAATTTAGCCACGAGATTACACAAGATTATCACAAGATTTTTTGTTGGTTTTTCCCAGACCCACAACCCGAAAATTTGGACAGGATTAACAAGATTAACAGGATGTATTTTTTGTTTTAACTCCCTAATTTCCCAACCTCCTAATATACTAACTACAATATTGAACCACAAAGCACACAAAGAGCACAAAGTTTTTTGTTTATTTTTTTAAGCTAAAAGCCAAAGGCAAAAAGCTAAAAGCTTATTTTAACAAAAAATCACACGAATAGCACGAATTTTTTTTACTCGAAACCAGGAACCCCAGGAACCTTGAACCCTAAACTTTAATCAACCACAGAAAACACAGAGTTTCTTTCTCTTTAAGCCAACAGCTAAAGACTAAAAGCGAATAGCTACACGTGAATTTGAACTTCCGCTTGACATAGTAGATAAATTATATAGCTTATTAGAAATAGGGGGAATATCAAATGAGAATAGGATTAATTCTATTAACGCTTCTGTTAAACACACCTGTATTCGTTGATTTATTAGCTGGTGAAATGCCCCTTGTGTATGATGTTGAGAACACGGGCGCAGACTGCCCACAACCGCCCTTGCCTTCATTCGGCGAGCTACCGATAATCGAGGCCCTGCCCGATCCGTTTATGTGGTCCGATACTAGCCTGGGCCGTATCACCACCCGTGACGAGTGGCGGTGCCGGCGTGCAGAGATCGGTGCTCTGATCCAGCATTACGAGCTGGGGACCAAGCCGGAGGCTCCTAGTAATCTGGAAGCAAGCTTCACTGATGATACGCTGCTCACAGTGACCATAGTTGAAGGAGTAGACACACTCACGCTGTATGTGCCTGTCAGCCTTCCCGATGGGGAAGGCCCCTTCCCGGCTGTAATCGGGGTGGGATGGGTTCCGACAGGTAGTCTCCCATCCGATATTTTTACAAGTCGCGGGATCGCGACCATCCATTACATGGAGGGGCAAGTAGCGAACGCCTGGTCCGGCACCCGCGGCGATGGAGCTTTCTTTGATCTTTATCCGGATACAGAAAGGGGTAAATTTATCGCCTTTGCCTGGGGCACAAGCCGCATTATAGATGGGTTGGAGCAGTGCCCTGAAGCTAACATCGATCTCTCACATCTGGCTGTAACCGGTTGCTCCTATGCCGGCAAGATCGCGCTCTTTTCCGGTGCGTTCGACGAGCGTATCGCCCTTACTCTTGTACAGGAATCCGGCGGAGGCGGAGACGCGGCATGGCGCGTCTCGGAGACCTTGACTGGTGTGGAAACCTTGAGGAACGCCCAGGGTTTTGCCTGGTATCATCAGGACATCTCCCAATTCAACAACGCGGTTACAAAATTACCCTTTGACCATCACGAGTTGATGGCAATGGTGGCGCCTCGCGCGTTGTTGGTGATCGGAAACCCCGATATGGTATGGATGGCAGAGGAGTCCGGCCACGTCGCGTGCAAAGCTGCACAAGAGGTCTGGAAAGCGCTCGGAATACCAGACAGGTTCGGTTTTTCCAAGGTCGGCCACGGTGACCACTGCGTACTTCCGGCCATTCAGAGACCAGAAGTGATAGCCTTTGTGGAAAAGTTTCTCCTTGGGGATACGACCACGAATACTGACAGCATCGCGATTAGTACGTATGATCCCGATCTTTCCAGTTGGATTACGTGGGACACACCTGAGCTTGAAGAACCACCATCTTTTACAGGTGATTTCTATCTTGTGCAGAATTACCCTAATCCTTTTAATTCGGTCACTACCGTAGTTTATTATTTAAAGCAAAAAAGTCATGTTCAACTTTCCGTTTATGATATTACAGGTGAGAAAATCAGAACTCTGTTAAACGAACAACAGAGTGCCGGCAAACAAACATTAATATTCGATGGCTCCGAATTAGCAAGCGGTATTTATATTTGTACACTAAAAGTTGGTGAATTTACACAAAGTAGAAAAATGATGTTATTACACTAGTTGAGCAGTAAAGGAAATGTTGTAAGTATCAGCAGAGTTAAACCTTGAAATGTAAAAAGGTTGTTATTTATTTTGATAGACATTCAGTAACATTTTATTCTTATTGACCTGTAACTAGTTTTCTTATCCTTTGTGTGTTTAGTGGTTTAAAATTCGTGGTATAATTGCAATATTTCATGTTGACAAAAATGAGATTTTTATTAGAATTTCCACATAACAAAGGAGGTCTGTGATGGCAGATAAGAAAGCGGATCTGGCAGGTCCGGGCATTAGCACGTATGAAGAGGTGGATAAAATCCTCCCTCACGATTATAAGGCGTTATTGGTTCCCAAGGAGAGGATGAAGGCACTATACAAAATAAAAAATTTTATTGAAGAGAACCTGTGCAAGGAACTCAACCTTTTTATGGTTCAAGTTCCGCTCATCGTAACCAAGGACAGCGGTATCAATGATTACCTTGACCGGGACGGTTCACGCACACCCGTTGAATTTCCATGCGGGCTTGGTCTTGAAGAAAGAATCGAAGCCCAGGTAGTTCAGGCGGCTACAAAATGGAAACGGATGGCATTGAAACAATTCGGCTGTGAAGTTGGCGAGGGTATTTGTACGGATATGAGAGCCGTCAGAAAGGATTACTTCCTTGACCATGACCATAGCGCCTATGTCGACCAGTGGGATTGGGAACGGGTTATCACCAAAGATATGCGTAATCTGGATTTTCTGCGGGATGTTGTCGAGAGAATCTGGACGGTTTTCTATGAGGCGGGTCAAATGGTCAAGAAAGATTTCCCCGGACTCAATACCGATAAATATCCGGATATACCTAAGAAGTTGGAATTTTTTCACGCGGAGGAAATTCTTGAACGCTATCCTGACTTCACCCGTAAACAGCGGGAGACAAAAATGGTCCAGGAAGTGCATTCGGCGATCTTTATCATCGGTATAGGCTATGTCCTGGAAGACGGGTACCCCCATGAGATGCGGGCTGCAGATTATGATGACTGGATCACGCCAACGATTAAAAAGAACGGAAAGCAATACCATGGGCTCAACGGCGATATCCTGGTCTGGAATCCGGTGACGAAACGTCGTCATGAACTGACGTCCATGGGTATCAGGGTGACCAAAGAGACCATGGTGCAGCAGCTTAAAATAGCAGGACAGGAACATTTTCTACAGTTGCCTTACCACCAGGCGATCCTCAATGACGAAATACCATTAAGTATCGGAGGCGGCATCGGTCAGTCACGTACATTTATGTATC
>CAZGBM010000029.1:0-10277 GCA_964523975.1 uncultured bacterium
CTATATTACTTGCATTCTCCTTTGCGGGTGGGTTTAATAGTTTTATAATGGGTTTGTACGGCGTTGGTCTGGCAGCGGTTGGCATGTTATCGACTCTAGGGATAACACTTGCTTCAGATGCGTATGGTCCAATTGCGGATAACGCGGGCGGAATAGCGGAGATGAGTGAATTGGGTAAGGAGGTCAGAACAAAAACAGACCAGCTTGACGCTCTCGGGAATACTACGGCTGCGACAGGTAAAGGCTTTGCGATAGGTTCTGCTGCTTTTACAGCACTGGCTCTGATTGCCGCGTATCTGACCGAAATTAAAATGGCTTTAACTCGTCTCGGAGTAGAAGTTATTAATCTTGGAGAACGGGTTGTAAGTGTCAGCAGTGTTACTTTTCTTGAGCTTTCGGATTATTACAATTTAAGTCTGCTTAATCCGACTCTTCTCGCGAGCCTTTTGATTGGCGCGGTTATTACTTTTCTTTTCTGCGGTATGACTATGAGTTCCGTAGGGAAAACAGCCCAGTCGGTAATAGGTGAAGTTAGAGAGCAATTTAAGGATAAAGATATTCTTGCAGGTAAGAAGAGACCTGACTACGCGCGAACGGTCGCTATTGTTACTAAAGCAGCACAGAAGCAGATGATAATACCTTCTTTAATCGCGATAATTTCGCCCATACTAATCGGTTGGGTTTTCGGAGTCTCGGGTGTGATTGGTTTCCTTGTGGGAGCTCTTGCGTCCGGATTTTCTATGGCTGTTTTTATGGCTAACGCGGGTGGTGCCTTTGATAATGCGAAAAAATATATCGAAGAAGGAGCTTATGGCGGAAAGGGTTCTGACACTCACAAGGCAGCAATTACGGGAGATACTTTAGGTGATCCGATGAAGGATACTTCGGGTCCTTCGCTTAATATTCTTATAAAGCTGATGAGTATTCTTTCGGTAATTACTGCCGGGTTCGTTGTGGCATTCAGCCTTTTTAAATAGGAAAAAGGCCGATCGCTGACGGCAGATATAAAACACTAAAAATAATTGCACATGTAGAACATGTAGTTTATATAGAAATAAAAACAAAAAAAATAAACTACAATCTCTACATGTAAAGAATTGGGGTTATGAGGTTGGGTTTTTCTGACAAATAAATTAAAACGGGTTGTGTGGTGTGGGCTCTGTGCTCTGTGCTCGCTGTGTCTCTGTGGCTTATAAAATGAATTGGGAAGAAGAATTAAAGAATTTTATAGATAATAAAACCGCAATAATGGGTATCGGCTCGACATTGAAATCCGATGATGGTGTGGGTATTTTTATTGGAGAAAAACTTAAAAGTATAGGTATTAGTAATGTAATTATTGCAGGCGCGACACCTGAACATTGGCTGGGATTCCTTGCTAAGGAAAAATTCGAGAAACTTTTGATAATAGATAGCGTTCTTTTTGGAGGGGAAAAAGGAGAAATAAAACTTTTTGATATAGAAGAAATAAGCGAACGGTTCGGTCTTACTCATTCTTCATCTCTCCATCTTTTTTCCGATTTTCTGTCTAAAGAAAGTTCCGTAAAGGAAATAAAGATTCTTGCTATTATGCCTGAGACTCTCAAGATAGGAGAATCTTTATCTCCGGTGGTCGATAGGAGCGCCGGGGAAATTATCGGTTTCTTTGATAATTTTAAATAAGTCTTTCATTTTACTTATGTTGTAAGTTGCTTCTTCCAGTGTTTTGCCTTCGGGGTCAAAGAAGCAAGCTCTTACGTTGGCCGAGAGGGCTGCTTTTATATCCTGGATTCTATCTCCGACGCCCAGGGTTTCTTCTTTTCGCAGCTTGTATTTATCGATGATATAGTTGAAACTGGATGGGTCGGGTTTGAGCGGAAAATTTGCATCGGAAGTTACTATTTCGATAAAATATTTATTAAAGTCATTTCTGGATAGGAATTCGTTTAAACTTTCAAAGCCCCGATGAGTTATAAGAAAATTTCCTCCTCTTTTTGAAACGTAATCGAGAACTTTTTCTGCATCTTCAAAAGGTTTTTCTTCGAAGGTCAATTCTCCGAAATACCGCTCCTTGAATTTTTCGGAAAATTCCTCTTTATCTATGTTGAACTTGTCGGAAAGACTTTCTATGCAGAAAGTTATCGAGGTTTTGGCAAGAAAGAAAGCTTTATCATAATTGTATTCGATTGAGTAATTATTTTTTAATACATCGATAAAAGCCTGCGTGATTTCAGGGTATGTGTCGAAAAGAGTTCCGTCAAAATCCCAGATAAGATTTCTAAAGCTCATCCCACACCACCATTTTTCTCACACAGAGCCCACGGAGACACAGAGTTTTTTGTTGTTTAAAACCCGACCCAACCCAACAAATTATTCTCACACAAAGAACACCAAGAGCACTAAGCCACCCCACACAACCTATTTTTGTTTGTTTTTTTAATCCCAAACCTAAAATTCCAAATCCTGGGTTAGGACGCAGATAAACGCAGATTTTAAGGATTTTTTTGTTTAGAATCTCAACCCACAACCCTGAGAGTAACACCAAATCACACGAATAACACGAATTTCTTAACGGATGTCTGATACCGGGTATCCGGTTCCTAAATATTGGACGCAGATTTACATGGATTTTGTGGATTTGAAACACCCCTCCGCATCCCGGGTTATTCGTTAAAAAGCATACTATATAATATTTAAATATTTTTTCTAATCTCATTTTTCCTTTTTGTAATTTTTATATATTTTTATGTTTTGTCAATGATTTATTTATAGTTGGCTCGTTGGTTCGTTAGGTCGTTGATAATTAGGGTTTCGGGTTACCTGTTTCGAGTTTCGAGATAAAAATCGAATCTACAAGATCTACATGTTCTACATGTGAAAAATTGGGTTGGGGGTAGAGTTTTAAACAACAAAAACAAATTCTATGAATTTGTGTTTATCTGAGTCCTATTCTCTTTGTGCTTTCTTGGCTAAATGCCCTTGAAAAGTAGAGATAATAGATTAAATTTAGAAATAAGAGGAGGCTGAATGAAAAGGATAGTTATAGTCTTTTTGATATTATCTTTATTTTTCGGAGGGAATTTACTTGGTGTTCCTCTAACCATAATGTTGGAGGTTGAAAAATTCGGAGCAAGAAGCAATGATGGGGTTCTTGATACCAAAGCTATAAACATGGCAATTGATTCCTGTTCGGCTCTTGAAGGAAGCGGAGTAGTAGTATTCACCAGTGGTACTTATCTATCTGGGTCGATTCATTTAAAGAGCAATGTAACGTTACTTATTGAAAAAGGAGCCAAAATACAGGCTGCACCGAAAGGAGCTGATGCTTTTGACTCACCGGAATCCAATAAATGGGACAAATATCAGGATTTCGTGCACAGTCATTTTCATAATGCTCTGATTTGGGGAGACGATATCAATAGTGTAACTATAAAAGGGGAAGGTACGATAAGTGGTGCTGGTTCTCTTTCGAATACAGATGATGCAGATAAAGCTATTTCTCTTAAGGCATGTAAAAGAATTGAAATACAGGATATAACTATAAATGATGGTGGGCTTCTAAGTATTTTGGTTACAGGGGGTGACGGTTTACGCATAAACAATGTAAAGATAGAAACTTATGGCGACGGAATAGATCTTGTCGGTACGAGTAACGCTGAGATTAAAAATTGTTATATCGAGACAGTATATAAGGAAGGAATGCCTTCCGGCGGAGGAAATGCGCTTTCTTTGAGATCGGATTATTCTCTGGGTGAAAAATTGTTTACTAAAAATATTGATATTATTGGTTGTGTAATCTCCGCCGGTGGTAATGCTTTGCAGATTGGTCCGGAAACGGTTGGTAATTTCAGGAATATTGAGATTTCTAATATAACAATAAAAAATGCTGATGATGCCGGTATTTCATTTACTTCAAATGATGGCGCTATGATAGACGGAGTTTTTCTTGAAAACGTTACGATGGAGAATGTTGCGATTCCGTTCTTTATCAATTTGTCCGAACGTAAAGGTAGGACTCCGGAAACTTCCGCTCTCCTGGGGAAAATAAAAAATATCAGGATTAATAATGTCGTAGTCAAAGATGTCTATGGCTATAAAAAAGGCAGAAATTTTACAAGCACAATAATGGGTAAACCCCAACAGCTGCTTGAAAATATTGTCCTTGAGAATATAAGAATGACCTATAAAGGGGGGAGTTTATCCTATCTTGGGCTTACCTCTGACCCTGCAGGAATCGAGCTTCCGGCGATAAATGACTACCGTGCGGAAAAGTATGGGCTTAGACCATCTTATGGTTTGTATTGCCGTTATCTAAAAGGATTGAAAATGCGTAATGTTTTAGTTGATTTTGAGAAGGAGGATCCGAGACCGGCAATAATTTTAAGAGATATTGAGGGTGCGGCGGTAGATCACTTGTATGCCGAGAGAGCATCCATTAGAAATTATGATGTAATTCTGGATAATGTTAAAGCTTTTTCAATGACCGGAAGTCTTGGAGTGGTTCAAATAGAAAAGAAAGATTTCACTCCTTTAGCCAATTTCAATGTTGACGCCGGAATTAATCCTACCGGTCAGGAAGTGGCAAAGAAGCTTGGAGTTACCGGGGTTCCGGTTTTGCTTTCGGAACTCCCTAGGGTTGTAATTGAGAAGATAAAAAAAGAACTTATTATACCTGCGACTTTGCTTGATGCCAGAGTAAGTGATATTAAAAAGGACAAGGGGTCGGTTTATTCTCTTCTGGCTGAAGATGCCTATGGCGAGAAATACAAACTTAGCATTAAGGGAAACGGGGTTTTGCTGAGCAAGAAGAAAATTTAATAAAGAAGTTAGTAGTTAGCAGATAGCAGTAAAAAAAACAAAAAAAATCCGAGTGTATTTGTGCCTAATTTAGGTTTTAGTTCAAACAAAGAAAAACTTTGTGTTCTTCGCGTCTTTGGGTGAGTTAAGGTTTCGGGTTACGAGTTTAGAGTTTCAAGTTAAAAAAAATCTACAAAACCTACATGTTCTACATGTGGAAAAATTTGTGGGGAAGTGGTGGGTTTAGCGGAAAGCCGAGAGCGGTAAGCCGTCAGCGAAATATCTTTGTGTTCTTTGTGTATCTGTGTGAATCAGTAGCTAATTATTGGGGTAGAGGGGTGTTGACAACATATTAATCCCATATAACTTGTAAATGGTAAAATCATGAAATACCTTGTTTTTTTAGCGGATGGGATGGCTGATGGAGCTTTGCCTGAGTTAAATGGAAGAACTCCGCTTGAGGCTGCTAACACTCCAGGTCTGGATTCTCTTGCAAAGAAGGGAGCACAGGGGACGCTTCTTACGATACCCCAGCCTTTCCCCAGCTCCAGTGATGCTGCGAATCTCTCTGTACTGGGATATGACCTTGCCAGAGACTATTGCGGAAGAGGTCCAATTGAAGCCGCAAGTAAGAATATAGAATTGCAGGAAGATGAAGTAGCCTTCCGCTGCAATCTTATAACTATAAGGGAAGACATACTGGAGGATTACTCTGCGGGTCAGATTGATCGGAAAAGCGCTGAAAATTTGATTATATTGTTGAATAAAAGATTGGGAAATGAAAAAATAATTTTTTACCCCGGTGTTAGTTATAGGAATATTCTGATTCTTAAAGGGAAGGAATTTTCCGATAAAATAGAATATCATAAACCTGATTCGAATCAGGGTAAGAAATGGAAAGATATTTTACCCTGTGCTAAAGTCGAAGAAGGGAAAATGACTGTTAAAGTGGTTAATGAATTGATGGAAAAGAGCATTAAGATTCTTGAAAAATCGGAGACCAATATAAATCTGATAAATAACAATAAGAAACCTGCTAACTGCATCTGGTTATGGAGTCCCGGTAGAAAACCTCACCTGAAATCGTTCAGAGAGAAGTACAACAAAAAAGGTGCTGTAATATCTGCTGTGGATGTGATACTCGGGATTGGAAAATTAACCGGGATGGAAGCTATCAAGCCGAAAGGGGCGACGGGTTTTATAGATACCAATTATGAGAATAAAGTCAAAGCCGCTCTGGATGCTTTAAAACGCAATGATTTTGTTTATCTCCATCTCGAAGCAATAGATGAGTGTTCACATATGGGAGATCTTGATTTGAAGATAAAAGCAATCGAGGAATTCGACAAAAGACTTGTTAGACCGATTTTGGGAAAAATTGATAATGAAGTCACTATTGGGGTGCTTCCGGACCATCTTGTACCTGTAAAATTGCGGAAACATACAAGAACTCCGGTTCCTTTTTTGATTTCCGGAAAAAATGTACCGAGAGATGATCATACTGAATACTCGGAAAAGACTGCCGCCCGCGGTGGTTTAGGTTATCTCGATAAGTATACTTTCCTGGAAACTTTGTTTAAATACTGATAGTTTTTCAACCACGAAACATACGAAAGACACTAAATTTTTTATTGCGATTTTTCAAAACTCACCTCACAACTCACAAATTTTTTTAACATATAGAGCATGTAGAAATTTCAGTTTTCTTCTGATAATGAAAAAATCATTGTATGATTTGTTGTTACTTTGAGTTTTAGAATCGTATGTTTTTTTGAATAAAAATATAATTCCTTTTTTTATTCGTGTTTATCCACGGCTATTTTAGTTGTTAGTTATCTGGCGTTAGGCTTTCTACCTTATCAAAATTAACTTCTTTGTTTCTTTTAAACCGCCAGCGTCGAATTGGATGAAATAGACCCCCTGGAAAAGCTTTTCGCCCTGACTGTTTCTCGCATCCCATTTTGCTGAATGGTTGCCGCGTTCTACCTTTCCTTCAAGCAGTATCTTTATCAGTTTTCCGGTTGCATCAAACACCTTTAAAGAAACGGTAGTCTCCGAAGATGTAACTTTGTATTTAATCAGAATTTCATCCGGTCCCAATGCCACAGGACTGAAATAGAATCTGGAGTCTGTTGAAGAATCACTGGAGTCATGCTCTTTAATCCCTGAAAAATTCTGGATTTCCCATTCTTCTTTAGTTACATAATGGTGCGGTTCAGTAATAGCTCCGAGCTCTAAGGTGTCGAGGAAAGTGGAGGCCCAAACGGGCACATCGGGCGGGGCACTCTGCAGCATATCGCGCCATGCTTCATCTGTCAGCCTGCCGGATATTGGCTGAAGAAATTCATAATAGGAAAAACCGGCTCCCCAGGTTACGACGAGTTGACCATTTAACGGAACAATTACGTACAGGTTAAAAGGATATCCGACTCCCTCTTCAAGGCAGTTCCCGCTGATGAGATCAGTATGAACATCGGCAACAACCGGCATATGTTCCTCATTTTCATAAATTCCTGGGAGAAAGGAGTGTGCTTCATAATCATCATTAAAGGTTATAAGTTCTACCATTTCTGCCCCAATACCTGTGATTGCCCTGTCTTCTCCTCCTGTAATGGTTTGATTTGTAAGTTCTTTTTCTGCTATCGTTTTTAAAGTAATCAGTAAGTTTTCAAGACCCGAAAGCCTTGCTTCAAAATCATAGTATAGTAAACCAAGGTTGTTTAACCCCTCCTTCATATACCCCGCGAGTGAAGCAAGCCTTCCGAAAAACCAGGGATTTGGTTCTACGTATCCATGGATATTTTGTGAAGAGGGAGGGATGCTCGAGGCATAACTTTGTTTCGCATATAGTATTGTGTTGTGTCTCAGTTCGGTCCAGCTCCCTAAAGCGGCATAAAGTTCCTTGGTCTCCCATGCGGTATTCTGCATAAAAGTCGGAAAACCGGTTTCTTTTGCAAATGTAAACGGTATGAGGCAGTACAACCAGTTCCAGTAAAGAGTCTGAGCCCATGTTTCTTCGGGCTTCGCGTCAAATCGGGCTCTGAGTGTACTTATTGAGTCAAAAACCCAGCCGGGTTCGGAATACACCTCATCCAGTATTTCAACAGCCCTGTCCGAACCTAGTACCCCCATTACATCTAACCCCTTGGGAAGTGTTCTGTCTACAGGATTTGTTAGATGAGTAAACATGTATGAGTCTGGAGTAAATCTCTGACCCATAAATCTGAATCCCTTGGGAGTAGGACTTGCTATCTCGGGACCCGGCAGAGAATCTGCTTTGATAATAAATTGTTCGAGTAGAGGATCATTCGCAAAAGTATCTGCTGGTAATGAAGCAAAGTCCTCTCCGTAAATTTCTTCCATTATCTCCGTATACTGATAGATATTAATGTCGTCGGTTTTACCAACATAGAAAACAGTGGGCAGATAGACTCTTTCCCAGACGTCCATACCGGATTCTCCGCCTATATTGGTATTGTATATTGAGTGGATTAAAAGGAGAGCCATTCTTGTGTGGGAGGTTGACATACTTGCAAAACTCATCCTGCCGTACCACATCATTGTTTTAAAGTACCGCTTTAGTGTGTCGCTTATTGTGTAATGTCCTCTTGGCACGTATTGACTGTAGTCTTCCTCGTAATCAAATATTGGGGAAGGAGATAGACCGCCGTGGGCTTCAATATAGTCGAGTTCCGAATCCACGAGTGTTTCTACCTCCGGTATGGGTGCGAATGAAGTATCGAGAAGACATTTCGCCACGCTGAGATATGCAAGGTCTAACCGCAGGGCTTCTTTTACGGCGGGCTCACTCATCGAAGTCCATTCCTCATTAATTATGTTAATAAGTGTATCGGTAAGGTTCTCTATATCCGAAAGAAGCTGTTCGCTTTCCGCAGTCTGGAGCATTTTATCGTACAATTTATGGTAGGTATGCAACAGTGCATCGCAACTCACAAATATGGGCATTTTCCGTTCCCTTGCCTCGTTGTAGATATCATACATCTCCATATAAGATGAGGGAGTGGCAACAAAAGCATTCTGGGATAAAAATGATCCCTCTACGCCTGTAAAAGAAAAACTGTCTATATTCATTACGTTAGTAAAGCCCGGCTCTATCGTATATGCTGTGCATGCAGGTGTAACATCTACAATGTAAGGATGATATGTTCCGAATTCGGTTTCTATATCTTTGGTAATATCAGCGATCATAGAAGCACTGCCGGTGGTACTGAGAATAAAATAGATTAAGATATATAAATTTTTTATTTAACACCTCCTCATATACTTGTATATTAGTATAAACATTTAAATCATTATTGTCAAGGAAACAAAATGACGTTTATATTAGGCAAAATATAAAACAAAAAACTTTGTGGTCTTTGTGTGTTTTGTGTGGGATAAATCTGGTGGGGGTTGGAAGTATTAAACAACAAAATATTATTTTTTTATCCGTGTGTATCCGTGTTAATCTGTGGCTAACTTTTTTTCGTGTGTTTTTTAATGCAACGTAATCAAGGTGTTGGGGGTTTAGTGTATTTCGTGTGTTTCGTGGTTTGAAAAATCTAGTGGTAATCTTGTGTAATCTCGTGGTTAAGTTTTTCTAAAGTTCGATTCCCTCTATCGAAAACGGATGAGGAGCCCATGTTTTCTTATGCAGTATATAAACCTCTTTATATCCTATTGAATTAAGTAATAAAGCCGCTTCTTTGAATTTGGCTGTAATATGTTCCGGTCTATGTGCATCCGAACTCAGAGTTATAGGAATACGCATTTTATAACTTTCTTCGAGAATCCAGGTACCTGGATACAGAGAATCTGTTTTCCCCCGTGCAATTCCTCCTGTGTTTACTTCTAATATCGAACTTGATTTAGCAATTACTTTTAAGGTGTCAAGGACACTCTTCCTGTACCATGGTTCATTCTCGGAAAAATATTTTTCTCCTTTGTTGTTCATTTTTATTAAATCCAGATGTGCGACTATATCAGGATTTTCTACTTTCAACATTTCTCTGATTAATTTATAATAATCCTCTACTAATTTTTTTGTATTTCCTTTGTATATTTCGTCAAGTCCTTCTTCGAATTCTTCTTCGCTTTCGTCGACAGCCAGACCTCTATTTTTATGGAAAAAATTTACGAAATGAACAGAACCTATAAGGAAATCCAGTTCGGATAAATCGATGCCTTTCCTGTAAAAAGAATTCAATTCTGGCAAAAAATCCATCTCTAATCCGAGGAATATTTTTATTCTATCTTTATACTTTTCTGAGAGTTTTCGAACCGTTTTGCAGTATTTTCCATAATCTTCTTTTTTCAGAACCCAATCTACCGGAAAAGGGAGGGGATTGTGAGAGCTAAAACCCAGGGTTGCAACATTCTGTTTTAAAGCTTCTTTAACATATTCCTCAAGAGCGACGTTCCCGTCGTCAAAATTTGAATGAGTGTGATAATTAACCCAACCCATAAGCAAATAAAACATTAAAGTTTAAAAAGCAAAATGA
>CAZGBM010000029.1:10377-22706 GCA_964523975.1 uncultured bacterium
TTTTGTTTTTTTATTTTCCGTTTTCATATTTAATTTTTACCGCGCTATAAGTTGAAGTGAAATAAAATGACATTGCCGTCTTTAACTTCATAATCTTTACCTTCAATTCTTATTTTTCCGTGTTCCTTTATATGCGCTTTAGACCCATATTCAAATAAATCGGCAGAGTGGTATACTTCTGCTTTGATGAATCCCTTCTCGAAATCAGAATGAATAAGTCCTGCCGCATCAGGTGCTTTTGTTCCTTTTTTGAACATCCATGCACGGACTTCTTTTCCGTTTTCTGTGAAAAAAGTCTCTAAACCCAAAAGATTATACGCGGTTTTTATAAGTCTGTTAAGAACCGATTCCTTCAAACCAAGCATTTTCATGAATTCTTTTCTTTCGTTTTCATCGTTAATTGCAGTAATTTCCTGTTCATCCTTACCGCAAATTTCGATTACTGAAGCATTTTCTTTTTTTGCGTAATGCTTAACCGATTCTGCAAATTTATTTTCACTGTTGATGCTTTTTTCGTCAATATTGCAAACATACAGTATTTCTTTGATGGTAAGAAGATTTAAGTCTTTTATTGATTTTTTCTCTCCATCTTTTAAATCTATACTCTTTACGGGTTTGCCGTTATTTAATGTCTGTTGTAGTTTTTCGAGTAGGGGTACTATAGATTGTGCATCTTTTTTTAATTTTTGGTCCTGACTTTTCAGTAATTTTTCATTCTTTTGCAGTCTGTTTTCCACGGTTTGAAGGTCGGCAAGTATAAGCTCCATATTGATTACATCGATATCGCGTGTCGGATTAATATCTTTATAAGGATGGGAAACATCAGGGTTTTCGAAACATCTGACTATATGAATTATAACGTTGACTTCTCTTATATGGCTCAAGAATTGATTGCCGAGTCCTTCTCCTTTTGAAGCACCTTCTACCAGGCCTGCTATATCTACGAACTCTACGGTTGCGGGAATTCTCTTATCTATATTCAATATCTCGGCTATTTTAGACAGTCGTTCATCAGGCACTTCTACCACACCGATGTTAGGTTCGATTGTACAGAATGGATAATTCTCAACCTTAACGGAAAGGCAGGTCAGGGCAGAGAATATAGTGGACTTGCCGACATTCGGAAGTCCGATAATTCCGCAATTTAAACTCATAATTTTCCTCAGGTAATATTATCATTTTTTTGTAAATTGTCAAACCGAAAAATTAGCCACAAAGGCACTAAGCCACAAAGAAAATAGGACGCAGATGAACGCAGATTAAAAAAGATTTTTTTATTTATTTTTTTGATTTTATTTTTGAATTTTGATTTGTCATTTTGCATTTTGGTATTTGATTTTTACATTTCTTCTGCTAATTCTTTCAACTCTGAATAATGTTCAAATAGCGCGCATGCAAGTTTTTCTCTCTTTAGGAGTTCATCCTTTTCCCTGATTGCTAAAAGGAAAGGAGACTCGCAGGCTGAGACTAAGCCTCCGTTACGGATATTCTCTACCGAGATATTTATAAATGGGCAGGGTTCGATTCCTCCTTCGGAATTGATGTGCAAGGATAGAATTCCGGCTGCCGTACAACGGTTTTGCTCGCCGTATTCATCCTGAGGGAACTGGACTAAAACAATCGATTTCCTTCTTCTGAAAGACAGAACTTTTTTTCGGAATGATTTTCTTCTTTCTTCGCTTAATATCCAATTTTTCTTTGGATGCGGCCCGCAGGGTACGTATTCCGTAAAATATCCGATTGAACATCCAAGCTGGATCATACTGTCTATAAATAGTTCTGTTCCAAGAAATTCGGAATTTTCGGAAGTATTTGTTGCAGCAAAGCCGAAACATACTCCGGAATCTCGAAGTAAATTCATTGCGCGAACGGCTGTGTGATAAGCCCCCTTTTTTCTTCTGTTATCAGTATGTTCCTGAAAACCCTCTATGCTGACAAGTTGAATTATGTTTCCGCTTCTTGCAATGCGTTTAGCCAGATTTAAGGTCATTTTCGACCCGTTTGTGATAGGGACAAAAAGAAGTTTCTTATGCTTTTCCATAAGTTCGATCGTGTCGTCTCTTAGATATGGCTCTCCTCCTGTGACAACTATGGAAAGAACTCCCAACCTTTCGGCTTCGCTTAAAAGATAATCAAGCTCCCGGGTAGAAAGCTCTTGGTTCGAGATTCTGTCTCTTGAGTAACATCCTCTGCAGTTATAGTTGCATCTCATTGTCGGACTGATTGCTATGACTGCAGGAATATTTCCTTTTATACTCTTTTGTTTTCTCGTTCTTCTTTTCTTGGCAAGCAAAAGCCGGAAGCTTATTTTTAGGAAAAAAAGCATTCTCGAAGGTTTTGAGCGTCCCCACATCCAGAACGCGGAGCGCATAAATTCCCCAATTCCTTTTTGCTTTGTTTTTTTATCTGTTTTCAATTTTTCCTCTTAAAATTTATCCAGAATAATCTAAAAACGTATTTAGGCAAGCCCATTTGTCGTACTTGACATAGTGAAAATATCATATTATAATTTTATATATAGTAAATATGCTCAAAGTGTGAATATTGTTTATATGATAACGGTTATTATAAACTAATATAAATATATATGATAAATTTTATATTTTGTCGTAATTGAATGGGGGTTTAAAAATGGTTAAACGCATATTGTTTTTTTTATTTGTTTTTTGTTTCATCTATCCTCTTAAGCTTGAAGGTCAGCCGGAACCGACGGGACGTAGACTTCGAGAAATTGTGGCTGATAAATATGGTGATAGTATTATTATCGGAGCTACTACAGGTGCATGGCTTTTAAACGCAAATACAGGAGAAATTCTGGATCGTGAATTCAGCTATGTTACGCCTGAAAATGATTTTAAGCAGTGGAATATTCATCCCGACAACTCTTCCGGTTGGAACTGGATACAGACTGATGCCTGGGCTGCTCATATAGTTACTAATGATCAAATACTCAGGATGCACTGTCCCATAGGACCCCAGTGTTCTAATTGGGCGAAAGATGATAGCCGCACAGCCGCAGAGCTGGATACCCTTATGTGTCAATTTATGCGGGCTGTTTGCCAGAGGTATAATGGGGTGATCGGTTTTGTGTCGCTTGATGTTGTTAATGAAACAGTGAATGGCGGCAGCTGGCACACAAATAAGCCTGGTATAGTCTGGGAGTGTCCCTGGTATATAATCGGGCAGGATACAGATCCTAATAATACTCCATTATATATCAAAAAAGCTTTTGAGATTGCGGATTCTCTGGCACCTGATTTGAAACTGATTTATAATCATCATGAACATCCGGAGAATACAGCCTCTTGGAACTTGATAAAAGAAACGATTCAATATTTGCGGGATAACAATCTTAGGGTAGATGGAATCGGATGGCAGGCTCATGTGGATGTAGGCTGGGAATCGGAGGCGACGTTGAATGCTTTGAGGAACTTAATCGACTGGGCGCATAGCAATAATCTCGAATTTCATGTTACTGAAGCAAGCGTATGGCTAGATGGACCGTCAGAAGAAAATTTTGAAGAGCAGGCAGTTACGTATCGTGCCATTTTAGACGTTCTGCTTGGGAAACGGTTTACCGGGAAAGTCGGATGGAACACCTGGAATATAGACGATAACTACGGATGGTATACGGAGCATCAACCGCCAAATTTGTATCCATCGCTTTTTGATAGTAATTACGCGGCGAAGCCTGCATATTATGCAGTACAGGCAGCACTTGAAGGATTATCTGGAATTGATGAGCCGGAAAAAGACATTTCTGCTTTCAAGTTGTATAACAATCCAAATCCTTTTGTTTCGACGACTTCAATCTCGTTCGGGCTTCCGCTAAAGAGTCATGTCAATTTAAAAGTATACAATTTGTCAGGTCAGGAAATATCGACTTTAGTTACGGGTGATATGGAGACCGGGAGGCATACGGTTGAGTGGAATGCCAGTGGTTTGCCAGCAGGAATTTACTTCTGTCATATGGTAGCGGGAGATTTTGTCGGAAAACAAAAGATGATGCTTGTCAAGTAGTAAGCATCATATATTTTTCAATAAGCTACCGGTTGAGATTTAATGTTATATATCTTAGATAAATAAAGTAACGCGAATGAATACCGAACAAATCGGACTTGGAATAATCTGGTATGTAGCTTTTCTTTTCTCACTTATTCTTCACGAGTTTGCGCATGCGTTTGCCGGTTACAAGTTGGGAGACAGAACGGCATTCAAGGAAGGTCAGGTCAGCTTGAATCCTGTTCCGCATATGAGGAGGGAAGTATTCGGGACTATTATTGTGCCGATAATTTCTTATATCTTGGGAGGTTGGATGATAGGATGGGCAAGTACTCCGTTTGATTATAACTGGGCGATGAGAAATATAAAAAAAAGTGCGATAATGTCGTTAGCCGGTCCGGCAGCAAATCTATTAATATTTTTATTGGCTGCAATAATAATAAGATTTGGTTATATTTACGGAATATTTTATCCGCCCGAATCGGTAAACTTTTCCGGTATAACAGCTGCAACTAAAACAGGTTTTTGTAGTTCCTTAGGTATTATCTTAAGTATTTTCTTTTCGCTCAATCTTATACTTATGCTTTTCAATTTGTTGCCGTTGCCTCTATTTGACGGCAGCAGTTTGTTGCTCTTTTTTGTAAAGGAAGAAAGGGCTGCAAAGGTATTTGAATTCATACACAATCCGGGATTTAAATTTTTAAGTATTATGGTAGCGTGGAAAATTTTCGATTATTTATTCGGTCCCATTCATTTGCTGGTTATAAATCGTCTATATCCGGGAGTCTTTTATCATTGACAACTAAGCTTTTTGCTCTTTGCCGTTAGCTGCTAGAAAAACATAATTGCACATGTAGAACATGTAGTCCATATAGAAATAAAAACAAAAATTTTTTACTATTCGTGCTATTTGTGCAGTTTGTTGTTACTATCATTTTTGGTACAGTTGGAGTTTTAAATAAACATAAATATTCTTTTGTTATTTTACTCTGCGCTCTCTGTGTCTTTGCGGTGATATTAATTTTGGGTGTGTTGGGGTTCTTGTGTTAATCTGTGGTTTCGTTATTTATCCAGGAAAGATAATCGTTTAGGCCTTCTTTTATTTCGTAGGAGACGATTGCCGGAACCTCATACGGATGCAACTCTTTCAGTCTTTTTTCGACTTTTTTATATAAAGATTTTCTTGTTTTCATAATGAGCGCATATTCTTTATCTTTGGTGAGTTTCCCCTTCCATTTGTATACGGATTCAATGGGGAAAAAGTTGATGCATGCAACCAAACCTTCATTTACCAATATATTGGCTATTTCTTTTGTTATAACTTTATAGGGAAGGGTTGTATAGATTATTATGAATTTCAAGGGGCGTCTCCCTTATATTTAATAGGGAATCCAGATTTGTTGCGCGGATATGATTTCGGCATGACCTGGCAGATTTAATTCTTGTTTTGTTCTTGCAAAGAAGACAAATCCCTTGTAGGCCACAAGATAATCGTAATCTTTTTTCAGGAACCCACCTCTCGATACTACAATAACTGGCTTTTCGGTTCTCGAGATTACCTTGATAAAATCATCTTCTTTTAATTTTACGATAGCTCCTGAAGCTTTAACTGCATTTGCGATAGCTTTTGCATATCCTCCTGCAGCTCCCCCTGCCGCTCCATTACTCATATATTACCTCCTTTTCTTATATCATCAATTTTTTAACAAAACAGAAAAACAACCAATAAGTGTTCTAAGCCTCAGAGAAGAAGTTTTTTTTGTTACCTTTGAAACTTTCTTATTCTTTACAGGGCTAGTTGCCATGATATTTTTTAAATGGCTATTTTTAAATTAAATGCCGATTTTTATGCCGCCTCTTATCGGAATGTGAGTATGAGTTGCTTCCTCGTAAAATATAATTCCGTAACCTGTTTCAGCAAAGATCCCAATCAGTCCCATGCTGAAATTTAATCCGCCGTAAAAGAGGACACCGTAATGGGTTTCCGAGTAACTCATACCCATTGCGCTAGCTCCAGAAATGGATATCTCGGGGCCCATACCAGCATAAAAAGATAGAGGGGAAAATGGCGGGGCGATAGAATATTCCATTCCGAGGAGAATAAGAATTTCTGTATATGTAATATCTGCCAGAGGAGTTTCTTCGGTTTGCCATGCATATTCGAAACCGCCACGTATACCTACCGGTATAAAAGGTGGAGAAAAGGTGACTGTAAGTCCGATTGCTAGATAAGTCTCAGTTTCTAATTCTATATCTTCAATGTTTATTTTCCATAGTTCAACCCCACCGGTTGCTCCGACCGACAAGCCGAGTACCCCGGCGAAGAGCGGAACGCCGACCAATAATAAAACTGCACATAAAGCAAATTTTCTCATATAGCCTCCTTTTTCAGGTTTGCTATTGATGAAATCATACGGTTTTTGAAGATGAATGTCAAGGTTTGGTTAAATGGATTCTTCGAATCTAAGACAAATGATTAAATTAAAAAATTGTCAAATAGTAATGTTGGGATTTAGGATTTCGGGGTTAGGATTTAGTAAAACTACAATTTCTACATGCTCTACATGTTAAAAATTTTTTGGGGTTTGTGGGTTGAGTTTAGCGTAAAGCTGATAGAGGTAAGCCGTCAGCGCAATATTTTTGTGCCTTTGTGTTTAATTTTAAAATAATGTTTTGTTTTTTCTTTTGTCCTTGGGCGAGGAGAGATTTAAGTGTTCGTAAGCGAGGGGAGTCGCTTCCCTTCCCTGCGAAGTTCTTTTTAGAAAACCGCATATTATTAAATACGGTTCGAAAACTTCTTCCAAGGTTTCCGCATTCTCGCCAACCGAGGTGGCGAGAGTTTTCAAGCCTACAGGTCCGCCTTTGAACTTTTCTATAATGCTTTTTAGTATTGCTTTATCCATAATATCAAGGCCTCGGGCATCTACTTCAAGCTGCTCCAGAGCGTATTTTGTTATCTCCAAGTCGATTTCCCCTTTCCCTTTTACCTCCGCAAAATCTCTGACTCTCCGCAGGAGTCTGTTTGCTATTCTCGGAGTTCCTCGAGACCTCCTTGCTATTTCGTCCAATGCTTCACCTGTTATTTTAATGTCAAGGATTTTAGAGGAACGTTTGATTATCTGACTCAAATCTTCCCATTCGTAATGATTCAAGCGGGGGGTATAACCGAATCGTGACCGCAGAGCCGAGGATAGGAGACCTGTTCTGGTGGTTGCCCCGACTAAGGTGAAAGGTTGTAAGTTTATTTCGATGGACCTTGCAGCCGGACCGGAATCAATCATTATGTTGATGGAAAAATCTTCCATAGCTTTGTACAGGTATTCTTCCACGTCTTTATTGACGCGGTGTATTTCATCTATGAAAAGTACGTCGAACCGGTGGAGTTTTGTGAGAATCCCGGCCAGGTCTCTTGGTTTTTGAAGAATGGGTCCTGCAACGGAAGTGATTTCGACCTGCATTTCTCTGGCGATGATGTAGGCAAGCGTCGTTTTCCCAAGCCCGGGCGGTCCGAAAAGCAGGATGTGGTCGAGTGGTTCGTCCCTTTTCTTTGCCGCCTTCGTAAATACTTCGAGGTTTTCTTTTACTCTATTTTGGTTGATAAATTCCGAAAAACACCTGGGCCGAAGACTTCTTTCATATTGGACATCGATTGGGTCTAAAGAAGGGGATGTTACATTCATATTTCCTTCAATACTTTTTTGACTATTTCGTCCACAGAAAGATAATCTGCATCTTTTATGACTTCGCTTATTGCCTCGTCCGCTTCTCTGGGGCTGTAACCTATCGTGATAAGAGCTTTCTTTGCTTCTTCGAATTCTTTTCTTGGTGCCAGTTTTAACTTGTCTTTAAGCTCAAGGATTATTCTCTTGGCGGTTTTGCTGCCGATGCCTTTGACCTTCGATATCGGTTCGGGATTGTCCTCATCAAGAGCCCTTCTGATACCGCTGCTACCGAGCCCTATCATCAGAGAAAAAGCGCTTTTGGGCCCGATGTTTGGAACCTTCATAAGAGTTCTGAAAAGCTCCCTGTCCGATTTGTTTTCAAAACCGTAAATATCCACGCCGTTTTGAGTTATCGACAGATAAGTATATAAAAAAATTTCATCGCCTACAGTTGGAGCTCCGCTTTCCATAACTGTATTGACTAAAAATCCGAAGCCGCCAACATTGACGCTGATTTTTTCTTTCTCTATGTCTAAAACAACTCCTTTAATTGATTCCAGCATTCTCGCTATTCTTATTAAGATAACATATTATCGCGGCAAAAGCATCGGAAACATCGAACGGAATTTCCTCTTTTATCCCTAAGATTTTTTTTACCATATATCTTACCTGTTCTTTGGAAGAAGCGCCGGACCCCGTTACCGATTGTTTTATTTCGCGCGGCGTGAATTGCAGAACAGGCAGATTTTCCATCTGGGCAAGAAGAAGGTATACTCCCCTGAGTTCTGCAATCTTTATTAATGTTTGCGTATTTGGTCCTTTAAAAATATTTTCTATTACAATCCGGTCCGGTTTCTCGGTATTTATGAGTTCGGAAAGTGATTCGAAATATTTGTATAGTCTGCCATTGGACTTTTTATGCTGAAATGTTTTCCAGGAAAGCTTGGTACTTTCTTTTTCCTCGGATAGTATAGCTATTCCGGTTTGGGAAAGTCCCGGATCTATTCCCAGTATTTTCAACTCTCGGAACCTATTTCTATTTCTGCAAGTATATTGTCCGGAATATCGGAATTGGAATGGACCGCCTGTACATCATCTTGGTCTTCCAACAGAGATAAAAGCTTGAGTAATTTTACGGCATCCTTTTCTTCTATGGTCATTGTAACTTTAGGCAGAAAAGAGAGCTCGGAATGTTCGATGGGTATGTTTTTTTCCTGGAGAGCCTTTTGAACTTTATGAAAGTTATCGGGGTCGGTCTGGATTTCGTAGACTTCGTCTACCTCTTTTATATCAGTTGCGCCGGCTTCTATTGCCGCGTCGAAAATTTCCATTTCCGATGAATTTTTCTTGGAAACGTAGAACAATCCTTTTCTTTCGAAAAGATATGAAACGCAGCCTTCCGAACCTAATTTGCCTCCGTGCCCTTCCATTATATGTCTTACTGCGGATGCTGTTCTGTTCTTGTTGTCGGTTAAACATTCGATAAATAAAGCAATGCCACCGGGACCGTAACCTTCATAAGTTAATTCTACGTATTCTACTCCGGGAAGTTCTCCGGAGCCTCTAAGTATCGCCTTTTCGATATTATCTTTGGGCATGTTACTGTCTTTTGCTTCCTGGATGGCGTTTCTGAGTTCTGTATTTTTTTCCGGGTCCTTACCTTTCTTTGCAGCCAACGAAATTTTACGAGATACTTTGGAAAATATCTTACCTCTTTTTTTGTCTTCGGCGGCTTTCTGGTGTTTTATACTATGCCATTTTGAATGTCCTGACATTCGAACCTCCTTTCAATTATTCTAAATAATACATCAATACAGTCAATAGGTCAAGATAGAATTTTTTTATTCTCCTATTTTTTCGAGCAGTCTATTCCGGGTCTGGTCTACAATCTTTTGAATCTCGTTTGTGTCTTTTTCTTTTAAATGCCTGAATCTTCCCTGTAGTTTCAGATATTCTATAATCGGTTTTGGCTTTGCGATTTTCTTCGTCAATCTCCATTTTGTACCGTTTTCGATTTCGATTAAAGGAAAAATTCCGCTCTGTACGGCGAGCCTCGCTAGCTTTACCGTCAATTGAGGAGAATATTTCCAGCCAGTCGGGCAGGGAGAGAAGACAAGGATAAATCGCATGCCTTTTGTATGTTTAGCTTTTTCGAATTTTTCTATCATGTCTTCGGGGTAAGCAATAGAAGCTGTCGCGATATATGGAATCAGATGTGCCGCCATTATTGAAATGATATCTTTTTTGTTATCTTCCTTGGGACGACCTATAGGAGTAGTGGTGGTCAATGCTTTGAGCGGCGTGGAACTGCTCCTCTGGTTACCTGTATTCATATAAGCTTCATTATCATAGCACACGTAGATTATGTCGTCATTTCTCTCTGCTGCACCCGAAAGAGCCCCAATGCCTATATCGTAAGTACCTCCGTCTCCTGCCCAGGCAACCACGTTGACATCTTTTTTTCCTTGAATATCGAACCCGGCTTTTATGCCCGAAGCAGTTGAAGCGGCGGTTTCGAAAGCGGTATGAAAAAGTGGAACATTAACGGAAGAATGGGGAAAAGGTCCGTCTATGACCGACCAGCAGCATGCAGGTAAAGCGATAACCGTATTTTTCCCCAGAGCCTTAAGCGTGTATCTCATTGCAAGAACAGCGCCGCATCCCTGACACGCCAGATGCCCCGAGCTCATTATTTCTTTTTCTGGTATTGTCAGTTTCATATATTGATGCCTTTCCAGATTATATCCGATTTCGGTTCTTCCATCTTCGTTACGTCTTCGTATATTCCGACGATATCTTTGCTGGTGACATCCCGTCCTCCGAGACCCGTTACGACTCCGAATATCGGAGGCGTCTTTTTTTCGTTGTACATAGCAGCTTTTACTTCCTGGTAGAATATTCCGGAAGAGCCAAATCCGATATTTCTATCAATTACGATGGCTCTATCCACGGAGCTTAAAATTTCACGAATTTTTTCGGACGGGAAAGGACGGAAAACTCTTATTCGCAGGAGTCCGACCTTTTTTCCTTTCTCGCGCAATCTATCGACGACGTTTCTTGCCGTTGAAGCCATAGTTCCGGAAGAGACAATCAAGTCCTTTGCGTCCGAAACTTTATAGGTTTCCACGAGACCATATTTTCTGCCGAAGAAATCACCAAATTCTTTTCCCACTTCTTCCCATTTAATTAGAGCTTCTTCCATGGTTTTCTGAATTTTATATCTTAGTTCGAAATAATTATCCGGAGCGGTCAAACCTCCGAATGCGTGGGGCTCATCGGGGTCAAGTTTGTATTCTCTTTTGTAAGGCGGAAGAAATTCGTCTACTTTATCCTGCTCCGGTATATCGACCGTTTCCGAGGTATGTGAAAGAACGAAAGCAGCCAGAATTACCATGGCAGGCAGGTCGAGTGCTTCTGCGACTTTGTATGCCTGAATGACCGAATCAAGAACTTCCTGATTATTCTGAGCATAGAGTTGCATCCAGCCCGTATCTCTCTGTGAGAGCGAGTCGTTCTGTTCAGTCCAGACTGACCATGGGGGAGCGAGAGCTCTATTGATGTTTCCCATTACCACCGGCGTCCTTGCTCCGGCAGCCCAGTGCAGCATTTCGTGCATCAGTGCAAGACCCTGCGAGGAGGTAGCGGTAAATGTTCTAACACCCGTAGCAGAAGCACCGATGAGAGAAGCCATTGCGGAATGTTCGGATTCCACTTTAATGAATTTTGCATTCAGTTCTCCGGAAGCGCACATTTCCGAGAGAAGCTCCACGACTTCGGTTTGAGGAGTTATGGGGTATGCAGAAATTACCTGGGCTCTGGAAAGTTTGGCGCCGTAGGATAAGGCATGATTACCCATTAAAACTTTTCTCACTCTGCCTCCTCCTCGGTGTCTATAGCTTTTGAAGGGCATTCTTCCCAGCAGATACCGCAGCCTTTACAGTATTCATAATCTATTACAGGCTTAAATTTTTCCTTTCCTTTTTCCTTTGTTTTTTCAAGTTTTATAGCGACTTCGGGACAGAATTTCCAGCAAATAGCACAGAAAGTGCATTTATCGTAATTTATTACAGGACGGAAGTTTCTCCAGCTTCCCGTTTTATTATAATCCATTGAGTAAAAAGAAACGGCATGAGACGGCATTTCTTTTTCTTTTTTAAATATAATTTTTTTATCTGTTTTTTTAGCCATTTTTCAGATTTCCGTCTTTTTATATGATTCCTCGAATGCTTTGACGTTTTCTTCTTTTTTAACGGGAACTTCCTTTTTTATGGCATCTACAAGCGACTCCCGACCGCAGAGTTTTAAAACCTTTATAACTCCGCCGAGTATGGCTGTATTGACGATGGGAGAAGACACGGAGCCGAGATGGAACTTAAGAGCAATCTCTTTAGCCGGAACAGTGGCAACTTTGAATTTTTTGTCGAAACCTAGTTCTTCGGGTTTTTGTGTTGTGTTTACTATAATCCAGCCGCCGTTTCTAAGTCCCTGGGTGAGCGGGACGGCTCCTATAAGAGCAGGGTCAAGAACGATTATATGGTCGGGTTCGTATATTTTGGATCTCTCGTTTATTGTATTGTCGTCGATACGCAGGAAAGCCGTGACAGGAGCTCCCCTTCTTTCTACGCCGTATTCCGGGAAAGCCTGAACAAACTTACCCTCGGCGGA
>CAZGBM010000030.1:0-22073 GCA_964523975.1 uncultured bacterium
AACGAACCAACTAACTTAGACAGGATTTACAGGATTCTTTTTTTTGTTTCCACTGGTATCTGGTACCTGGTATCTAAATTTTGACTCTCGACTCGTTACTGATGACTGAAGACTTTGTTTCTCCTTTTTACACTTCAGAGTCTAACCCTGTTAATATGCGTCAAAGCTGAGATGTGATTATTATCTTATTCTTCATTTCTGAGCTTCAATAATCCTTATTATAATCTCTTCTATAAAATTAACAAAATCTTCTGCTTTAATAAGCCATTCTCTAACTTTTTCTTTTTCAAATTCTACAAAATCTCCATAATCGGCTTTCTGCCTAAAATCAAACATTATATTATAAAAATCAGCGTATTCTTCTTTAACAATACCCGATTTCACAAATTCACGGTTAAATATAGCTCTTATTCCACTATGTTTTGAAGATACAAGATCTTTGGTTAGCAAAAGAGCCAAAACTTCGTAAAAGATTGAATAATAAATCCTGTTAACGGTAGAAAAGAGACTTGCTTTCCCAAACATGACCTTAGCATCATTTAATGTTTCTTTAGCTTTTCCCCTTCTATAATTTAAGAGTTCAATATTCACTTCATTATTTCCATACAAGAATTCCATCTCTATCTACATTCCGGTGTAAAGGCATTGCCTTACCCCGATCCGAATTCCATAATTGCTTTGAATATACAACGATTCCGAAAACTACATCATATTTGAGTTCTACCTTAAAAGCTAAACTGAAAATTTCTTCTTCGAGAGAATTATTGATATCACTATTCATTAGAACCAGAATATCAATGTCGGATTCTCCTTCAGAATTTCCTCTCGCCTGAGAGCCATAAAGGATAATCTCTGCCTCCGGATATTTCTCGAGCAACTTGTCTCTCATCTCCTGTAAAGCCATTATCTCATTTTCTTTCAAACTTAACTCTTTTAAGGTTTTCATTCTTTAACTATAACCTTCTCTTCTTCTTTAATTGTGTCGATTATATAAGGGCTTACCGAGTTTTCGGTAATTAAATCGACTTTTATGCCTATTTCTTCTTGTAATTCTCTCTCAATTTTTACAAGTTCAAGTAGACTCTTGGTTTCAGAGAAATTTACCAAAATATCCAAATCGCTATCTGGTTTTCCCTCTCCTCTAACATAAGAACCGAAGATTGCAACTCTTATAGCTCCATAATCTAAAAGGATAGATTTTATTTTATTTATTAATTTTTCTGAAAGACCAGTCAAATTTCGCCTCTGATAGAATAATAAGATGATTGTTACAGTAAGTCAAGGTACAGAGAATACAAATATAAGAACGACCGCTGACGGCAGACCGGAGTTTGTTCGTAGTTCGTTGTTCCTGGTTCATGGTTCTCAATTTCAGACAAGATTAACTGGATTTTCTTTCTGGTATCTGGTACCTGGTATCCGGTATCTAAATTTATTTACTCGAAACCCGGAACTCGTAACTGTGATTAATTCACCGATGCAATTTTTTCATAGGTGACCCTGTTATTCTCTATAATGGGTGAACCGATTCTGTCAAGATGATAGAAATAGAGATTTCCATTAACTTCCTGGATTCAATTTATTTGCTTTTGATTTTTGACTTATACGACAGCGCTTTTCAAACTAACCGAAAGGGGTTCCTCTTTTAAAGAACTAACTTTAAGAATGGAAAAACCTATTACATTACCCTCTTTATCCACCTTCTCCATTACGGCATCATTCTCCGTTTCCTTGAAATACCCCTCTTTTTTTTCTAAAAGCACCTCAAGGTAATCCCCTTCTTTATCGTACCAGACTTTTATTTCTTTTTCCATAAAACTTCTCCTCTTTTTACCGTATCTGTAAAATATACAGTTATTATAAATAAATCTTCAATCAAGTTTTTTACTATAACACATAGAAACTTCTGGGTAACAGGTGTACTCTTATAACGCTTATAAAACATTTCAGCATTTTTATCGGTTTTTGAGCCAACGATTACATCTGGGCTTAACAAAGTATCCGATATCTTATCAATCTGTCCGACCATCTCCGGATGATCATCCTCTATATGTTTTAATCGTTCATCCGACAACCTAATGTCTCGCTCTTTATTATCTTTAAACCATTTCATTATAAGGTAACCTATGTATAATTCAAACTTAATTGCATATACAGAAAAGTCAATAACCAGAATACCAACTTTTGTTTTTTAACTCGAAACAAGAAACCTTTATTTAGACAGGATTAACAGGATTTACAAGATTTTATTTTTTTACTATTTAACTATTTTACAATTTTCCTATTTCGCCATTTAACTATTTCTATATTTTAATGTTTTGATTCGAAACACAAAACCTGTAACCCAAAACTCACACAAAGTCACAGAGACGCAAAGATAAAAGCACGCAGATTTAAAAGGATTTTTTGTTACTAGTTTAATAATTCACTGATATACTCGTATGTTATACTACAAACAAGTATCCATTGTAAAGGGTAGGATTATTGTGAATAGACATTATATTTTAATGGACATGTTGGAAGAATTAAATAAAGGGGTAAAGAGAAGGCCCTAATTCACTTGCATGTTTAATGCTTAAATCAGAATGCCTCTTTTTACCCCAGAAGATACCAAGTAATCCATAGTAATCTGCCCTTCGAGGGCCCATACGAGGATATTCTGGTATCAACACCTCAAATAAATTGACTATTGGAGGTAATATGAAATTTATGGGAATTGACTGGAAAAACAAGGGTTATACTGTAAGGATAATCGATGAAGAAGGCAACGATCTTTCCGAAGCTTTTGAGATAGAAAAGAAAAAAGAGGATTTCAGCAAACTTATAGAAAAGATGAGGAAATACTGTAAAGATGAAGAAGTTTTAATTGGTATTGAGAGAGAAAGAGACGTTATAGTTGATTATCTTCTTGCTCTTGGTTATAAGGTCTTTTTACTCTGTCCCAATATGATGAAGAGCCTAAGAGACAGACACAGCAGGAGCGGTCAGTATACAGATGCGCTTGACTCGTATGTAATTGCGGATGCTGTTCGTACTGATAGAAAGAGACTAAATCTTATAGAACCAAGAAGTGATAAAATAAGAAAGATAGAGTTTTTAATGAGACATAGAAAGAAAGCGATAGATGATAAAAACAGACTTACTAACAGATTAAATTCATATATCAAAGAATATTTTCCTGCATTTCTTGATTTCTTCAGTGATATAACCCGGAGTACTGCGCTTTCCTTTTTAAAGGCATACCAGACCCATGAAGTTGTAAAAGAATTAAGTAAAGAGAATATAAGGACCTTTTTAAGAGAACATAATTATTATAGAGAGAGTGGTGTTTCAAGAATATGGGAAGCCATAAATGAAGGACAACTTAAAGTAGATCCGATTGCAATAGAAGAAAGGAGCAGATCAGCTATAATCCTTGCAAAAAGAATAGAGATGATCAATGAAGAAATAGAGGAATATGAGAACGAACTAAAGGAGACATTAAAAGATGACGAAGATGCCGAAATATTCAGGAGTCTACCAGGAGTTGCGGATGTTCTTACACCCGGATTAATGATGATTTTCGGAGAGAAGAGAGATAGATATGAAAATGCAGAGGAGATAAATACCCTTTGTGGTATGGTACCAATTACCAAAAGTAGTGGAGAATGGAAAAGCAACCTTTTCAGGTTTGGATGCAACCATTTTTACCGTGATTTACTTACCGGACTATCCTATACCAGTTTAAATGAGTCTAAGTGGGCAAGAGTTTATTATAACAATAAAAGAGCCGAAGGTAAGAGCCATCATCAAGCTCTGAGATGTCTTGGAAGATTATGGGTAAAGGTTGCCTTTGCTTTGTGGAAAAAACGGGAAAAATATGATGAAAACAAACATATGGCGGCTATCCAGAAACATAGAATTAGCAATGAACTCGTACGACAATCAGCGTGAATTAATTAGGAGGGTTGACATAGTAATTCTGATATACTGATCCATACCGATGCAATTTTTTCATAGGTAACCCCGTTACTTCCTGCTGTTAATAACTACCAAATTTCAATCCAATAAATCGCTTCTTTCTTTTCTTTGTTTATCGCCACGCCTTTTGAGTATCCGTGTTTCCATTCTTCTGGCATATGACCTTCCTCCATATTCCCGAATGCTTCGTATTTTTTCTCTTTTACCACATTTCCAGTTTTATTTGTTATCATAATAGGTGAACCGAGACGGTCAAGATGATAGAAATAGAGATTTCCGTTATTTTCATTTGCAAGGAGACGGTTTCCGCTTCCGCTCATACCCAGCTATCGCCTCGGCTAATTCCATATCCTTGAGATAAGTAATCTTGATGTTCATAGAATCACCCTCAACCCAGTGAACCTCATAGTTCAACTTTTCCGCGAAAGCTAATTCATCGGTAAAATTGTGCTTAGAAAATAAGCTTACAATACGCTCCAATATCTCCCTTTTAAATCCCTGGGGAGTCTGCACTTGAAGAAGATTACTTCTATCTCTTGTCCATAAGATTTCATCTTCTTTATAGAGTTTCAAGGTGTCTTTTACCGGGACGCCCGGAGCGCAAATCCCGAATTTTTTCACTCCTTTTACTACCCTATCGATTAATTCAACGCTGATAAAAGGTCGGACTGCATCGTGAATCAATATTATTTCTTCGGAAGTTTCTTTAAATCCATTATAAACTGAATCCTGTCTTTTTCCTCCGCCCGCTACTACTTTGACCTTTTTTCCGAATTCAGCCACTTCTTTCCCGACAGGCGAAAGTTTTTCTTCGGGAACGACAAGAATAACTCTTTCAACTCCGTAATCGAGAAATTTTTCTAAAGAATAAAGGAAAATCTGCTTACCCGCTATCGATGAAAATTGTTTGTAATTACCTCCCATCCTCTTCCCTTTCCCTCCCGCAACAATTACAGCTTCAATCATTATCTGCAACTCTCGCCCAGACTTTTCTTTTGACTCTACTCTCTACAATCGCTTCCACAATACATTCGAGGGAAACCGGTCGATTTTCCGGAAGCTCACCCTTTATATCCACAATAGTTCCGTCTTCCAGAAACCCCTCTGCTCTATCATATCCGTAATCCACATTGGTAACGTTAATTCTTTCACCCCTGATTAAATTAGACTTTCCTATCTTATCGAGGTCTTTTATATTAATGCAATCTATACCCTGAATCTCAAGCTTATCTTTTACGTTTCCTGCTGTTACTGCAGGACATTTTAACGCTTTACAAATATCCGGGAGCTCTGCGTTAATAATCTTCAAATCCAATTCCTTTAAGAGACGTAAATTATCTTTAAAACCCTCGGGAATGCCATTCGATTCCAGATACTGTGCTATTTTTTTCATATCTTCTCCCGAAACAACGGGTATTCCCTCGATTATTCCAAATTTAAATAATTTTCCCACTCTTCCATCTTTAATAGCGGAAAAATGTATGGCTTTATACTTTTTCTCACGTTCTGATTTAATACTCCGATAGAGCATTAAAAGTGCAAGAATCCAACCCACCAATCCAAGAATAATAACGGATGTAATCATAAACCGCACATCTCCTTTGCTTCGGTCACATTTTTAACCTTCAGGAGCTCGATGTCCGACTTGAAATCTCCTGCCTTACCGGGAATGATAATTCTCTTAAAACCAATCCTGCCGGCTTCCTGAACCCTGCTTGCGAGAAAGGGAACTCCCCTGATTTCTCCAGAAAGACCGACCTCGCCCACCATGCAGAGGTCGTCACTGATTGGCTTATCAAGTAAACTGGATACAATGGATAGAATCACCCCGAGGTCTATCGAGGGTTCAAAAATATTCATTCCTCCGGCTATGTTGCAAAAAACGTCATACCCGCTCATATCCATCATCAGCCGCTTCTGAAGAACAGCCATCAAAAGGTCGAGTTTTCTTTCGTTGAATCCTCCTGCGATTCTTTGAGGATAAGAAAACCTCGTCGGTATGACAAGAGCTTGAATTTCGACCATGAGAGGTCTGGTACCTTCTATAGTAGGAGTAATCACGGAACCTGAAGATTTATTTTCCTTACCTGAAATAAGATAAAGAGACGGGTTAGGAACTTCCTTTAGTCCCTTTTCATCCATATCGAATATTCCTACTTCGTTCGTCGGACCAAAGCGGTTTTTCTTCGACCGCAGCAAACGGAATGAGTGAGTATTGTCACCCTCCATAAAAAGTACGGTATCTACCATATGCTCCAGGGTCATAGGTCCGGCAATATTTCCCGATTTGGTAATGTGACCGACGATAAAAATCGTTATATTATTTTTTTTGCCGATTTCCATCAACTCCGAAGTAATTTCCCGTACCAGCGAAACCGAACCGGGAATACCGTTTCCATCCGATAAAGACATCGCCTGTATCGAATCGATGATAACGATTTCAGGATGCTCCGATTTTATCAAAGAAAGAATGCTTTCAATATCGGTCTCCGAAACAATTAAAATTTTTTCATCTCCCAAACCCAGCCTTTTTGCCCTCATTTTGATTTGACTCAAAGATTCTTCTCCCGAAATATAGAGCACTTTAAATGACCTTGAGAGAATTCCGGAAACCATGAGAAGCAAAGTTGATTTTCCAATCCCCGGGTCTCCTGAAATCAGAATCAAAGAACCCGAAACTATTCCCCCACCCACAACCCTGTCGAATTCCACGATACCTGTTTTCTGCCGTTCCTCATCTTTTATGGAAATATCACTTAATGATTTTGGGCTTAATGCCTTGGCGTTACGGGACTTAGATTTCTTTACCTCTACCGTCTCTTCGAGAGAATCCCACGTTTTGCACTCGGGGCATCTGCCCATCCATTTGAGAGTTTTGTACCCGCAGTTATTACATATAAACATTAATTTCGGGTAGGCAACGAACTGCTTTTCATAAACATTTTCATTGAAGCGTTATTTGTTTTCGACGCCTCCTTAGGGGTCGCGTCGAAAACGATTTCTCCTTCCGAAAGCATCGCAATTCTATCTGCAACTTTAAAAGCCGAAGTAAGGTCGTGGGTTACCATAATTGTCGTTTTTCCGAGTTTTTCTTTGAGATGAAGCATAAGATTGTTCATTTTATCGCGCATTATCGGGTCAAGTCCTGTGGTTGGCTCGTCGTAAATAATATACTCGGGGTCAAGGCTGATTGCCCTTGCGATTGCGACTCTTTTTTTCATACCTCCGGAAATTTCCTGAGGTTTTTTGTTAAAGGAAGACTCGTCAAGCCCGACCAGACTCAATTTCTCCTTCCCTATAATTTCCATTTTACTTCTTTCCATTTTGGGAAAATGTTCTTTTAAACCAATAATGACGTTCTCAATGACATTTAGAGAATCAAAAAGCGCGGAACTTTGAAATACCATACCAAATTTTTTTCTAACTTCAAAAAGATGAGCCCGATCTTCGTTTATGTTGACATTGTCAACCAGAACTTCACCTTTATCGGGCTGCAACAAACCAAGTATATGTTTCAAAAGGACCGTTTTTCCGCAACCGCTTGAACCTACAATCGCTATAGTTTCGCCTTTATCAATGATAATACTCAGGTTACGGAGAACAACGTTACCGTCAAAACCTTTCCAGATATTTCGTACCTCTATCACTCCGTCTCCAATCTTTTAAAATTATCAAAACGAGCGTATTTTCTGCTAAAAGCTACGTCAAAATCCCCTATAGGACCGTTGCGCTGTTTTGCTATGATCAGTTCAGCCCTTTCCTCGGGAACATCGCTACTTTTTTCGAACTGGTCGGGACGGTGTATAAACATAACGAAGTCGGCATCCTGTTCGATGGCTCCGGACTCTCTCAAATCGGAAAGAATAGGTTTGGAATCCTTGCCTCTCCTCTCAGGCTGCCTTGAAAGCTGAGAAAGAGCAACGACCGGTACATTTAACTCCATGGCGATCGATTTGAGAGCCCTGCTTATGGCGGCGACCTCCTGTTCTCTCGTCTGAAATTGCGGTCCTTTAATCAACTGGAGATAATCCGCAAATATTATCCCTATATTGTACTTTTTTCTCATCCGCCTCGCTTTTGCCCTGAGCTCAAAAATCGTCATTGTAGGTGAAGCATCTATGTAAAAGGGTGCCTCGGTGAGTCTGGAAACCGCAGAAGTCAGGGCAACCCATTCATCTTCCTTTATATAACCTCCTCTAATTCTGTTTCCCTCAATGCGTGACTCGGCAGAAAGCAATCGGAAAATAAGGCTTTCCCAGTGCATTTCCAGAGAAAAGAAAAGCACCGGCGTATTTTCTTTAAGAGATATATGAGTGGCAAGATTCAGAGCCAGAGCAGTTTTTCCGACAGATGGTCTGGCAGCTAATATTATCAATTCGGCATTCTGCAAACCAGAGCTCAACCTATCAAGGTCAATAAGCCCCGTAGAAATACCTGTAATCATACTTTTCTTCTCAGCTCTCTCTTCGATAATCTTCATAACTTCTTTGAGTAAAGGAGTTATGGGTTTAACCCTTTCATAGCTCCTTTTTTTTCTGACATCAAAAATTAAATTTTCGGCTTCATCAAGTATAACCTCTACATCTTCTTTTGCGGAATTCGCCATATCTATTATCAATTTGCCTTTTTTTATAAGGTCTCTAAGTATTGACTTTTCCCGCACAATCTCGGCATAATATATAACATTTTCCGCTGAAATAGTACCTTTGACAAAAGAAGCCACATAACTCGAACCACCGACTTTCTCAAGTGAATCATCTTTCCTTAACCTCTCGACCACCGTAACTATATCTACTTTTTGTCCTTTATTGTAAACCTCAAGAATAGCGTTACATATAATACTATGAGCGGGATAGTAAAAATCATCCGGAGTCAAGGTTGTGCTTACCTCTGCCGTAGCCCCCATATCCATCAACATACTTGATATTACGGCAGATTCAGCTTCTTCCGAATAAGGCATCCCGACTTTTTCGGTCAAGCTATACTCCTAAGTCCTACCCCAATTATTAACCACAAAGACCACAAAGGACACAAAGCCATACCACACACCCTACCTTTTTTGTGTTTATTTAACCCAACCCACAACACCCGATATAAATAACAAATCACACAAATAACACAAATATCAGCAAATAAGAAAATAAAATTAGTATCGGTTTTCATTTGGCAAACAAATACTCCTTTACCTGTTTTAAATCCCCAATAACAATCTTTTCGCTGCCCGGATTGCGCACGATATAAGCCGGATGAAATGTAGGAATTGCTGTATACGACATATACATTAATTTCTTTCCTCTGGTTTTAGTAATTCCGCTTATCTCTCCGCTGATAAGAGAAAGGGCTACGTTACCGAGCAAGACAATAATTTTAGGCCTGATCATTTGAATTTGTTTTATTAAATAAGGATTACATTTCATTATTTCATAAGACGACGGATTTCTGTTGCCCGGAGGACGACATTTAACGACATTCGTAATGAATACTTTTGATATTTCGATACCTGCTTTGGATAGCATCTCATCCAATTTTTTACCGGCTGCTCCTACAAAGGGTGTCCCCTGAATATCTTCCTCTCTGCCCGGTGCTTCCCCGATAATAAGAATATCTGCGTCAATGGGACCCTTTCCGAACACAGTGTTAGTTCTTTCTTTATAAAGGTCGCATTTTGTACATTTTCGAATTTCGTTTTCAAGTTCTTCAACAGGAGAACTTTTTTTTATAAGAGAAGCATCCACCTTATCAAACCCCATATACTTCAGCAAATTTAGAATGTCTATGATTTTATCTTTTGAATAATTTTCCATGCCAATTCATCTTTGGAACATTCAAATTTTTCTTCCCCGGAAGCAGAGATAATCATGCCGGCAGTGCTTTCGCTGCCAATTGAATCAGGATAGTTACCCACCATCATATCACAGCCTTTTTCTCTCATCTTCTTTAATGTCGAAGCTTTCAGGTCATCCGATTCCAGAGAAAAACCAACTACAAACTGATTTCTTTTTTTCTTTTTCAACTCTCCGAGAATGTCAATATTACTTTTCAATTTCAACACCAGTTCACTCGATTTTTTTATCTTTTTTTCTTTCGAGTTAACGGTAAAATCGGATACAGCCGCACTCATAAAAAGATAATCCACCTCTTTCCATCTGCTAATGATTTCATCGAACATTTCTTTTGCTGTTTCCACCTGAGTAATTTTATAGGGAATATCGGAATCAAAGTTTAGTGTATTTTTACCTAAAATCATTTCCACTTTACCGCCGGCAAGATAACAATATTTCGCCAGTGAATTAGCCATTTTACCTGAAGACCCGTTTGCCAGGTATCTCACAGGGTCGATCTTTTCTACCGTCCCTCCGCCTGTTATGAGACAAAAAGAATTATTAAAAAGATTGGGAGAAAGAGCTTTTTCCGTCTCCAGAACAACACGGGAAATCGAAGGGAGTCGACCTTTTCCTTCTTTTCCGCACGCCAGAAACCCTGAAGAAGGCTCAACAATCAGATGACCATAACTCTTAAGATACTCGATATTTCTCTGAAGCACAGGGTTTTCAAACATCCTGATGTTCATTGAAGGGAAAAACAATATTTTTTTATTATAAGCAGCGATAGCCGAAGAAAGAAGGTCATCGGCAATACCGGAGGAAGCTTTTCCTATAATGTTATAATCGGCAGGCAGAATAACGAAAAGATCGGCTTCTCCGGTTAAAGATATGTGCGGAATGTCTTTCTCCCATAGAGAATCGAAAACCCCGTCGCTTAAAACGGACAAAACCGAAGAAGAAACTAATTTTTTCGCATTTTCCGTCAAAATAACCTTAACAACAGCTCCTTTTTCTTTAAGCTCCCGGAGGAATAAAGGAACCTTATAAGCAGAGATGCCACCCGTAACTCCAACAAGAATAATTTTTCCCGAAAGGGGATTCAAGAATTAATCCTCCTCTTCTTCAATTACCTCGTATTCGATACTTCCGTCAACGAATTCTTGAACAGCCTTATAGATTGGCTTTTTGACCGTCGTTCTTTTAAAAGTACTAAACCACTGTGCGCTTTTTCCCATGACAACCACCGCTTTATAAATATTATTCTCCCTCTTTTTAACCTTTTCCAATGAATAAATCATTCTTTACCTCCGAATTTATATTCCCTACCTTATGCCTCTCAGCTATAATTATAGCTTTGACAACTTCAACTGTTTTTTTCAATTCTTTATTGATAACCAGATAATCAAAGTTTTTAATCTCTCTTACCTCATAAGAAGCTGTCTGCATCCTGTTTTTTATTTCTGTTTCTTTTTCATCACTACGTTTCTTAATTCGTTTTACTGCTTCATCCATTGTCGGCGGCATCAAGAATATAGAAACAGTATCATCAAGTTTTTTGCATAGATTTATTTTACCTTTTACATCCACATCCATTAAAACTTCTTTTCCTTGCTTGTTTCCTCTTGCGACAAAATCTTTTAAAGTTCCGTAATAATAACTATGCACCTTTGCCGTTTCCAAAAACTTACCTTCTCGTTCCCAGTCTTTAAACTCTTCCTCAGTTATAAAATAATAATCTACCCCATCCCTTTCGCCTTTTCTCCTCTCTCTGGTAGTGGCGGAAACCGAGTACAAAAGCCTATCGTCATTTTTAATCAACATCTTGCAAATTGTGGTCTTACCGGCTCCGGAAGGCCCCGCGATAATAAAAATCATTCTATATTTTCAATCTGCTCGCGCATTTCATCAAGCAGTTCTTTCAGGTCAATAACTTTATGTACAACATCAGCAGTATAAGCCTTTGAACCTATTGTATTTGCCTCTCTGGCCATTTCCTGCAACAAAAACTTCAGTCTCTTTCCGACAGCCCCATCGCCTTCGATTAACTCTCTAAAATAATCAATGTGACTCTTCAGTCGCACTAATTCTTCGTTGATATCGCCTTTAAAAGCAAAAAGGTTGATATCGTCCCGTGAAATCTGTATATCTAGGTCATTTAACCTTTTTATTTCCTTCAGGATTTTTTCCTTTTTTTCTTCTGAGTCCGTACCGATTTTTCCCAGTATAAAATCAAGAATGTCTTCAAAATTTCTTATCTTATTAACAAGGTCTTTTTTTATAAAATCACCTTCTCTCCTCTTAACCTCGTTGAGTTCGGATAGTAAATCGTCCAAAAAAGGTCCAATTTCTTTCCACTGGAGGTCGAACTTCGCAAAATTTCCCCATATATTCGAGAGGTTCATAAGAAGAGACATATCGATGTCTCCATTTAGATGGAACTTCTCTTTTATTTTCCGTAATCTTTCTATATCACGTCCGACATTTCTCTGATATACGGGAGAATCAACGAAATTACCATCTTCAAGATAAGCCTGCATTTCTATCCTGCCGCGCATGAGTTTATCCTTAATCCTGTTATATATGTTTACCCTGTAAGGCAATAGAAATTCGGGCAAAGTAAGATTTATATCAATAAACCTGCTGTTATAGGAAGCCAGCTCAAATCTGACAGTCAACCCTGAAATCTCCTTGATATCGGAAACGAATGCTGTCATCGATTTCATTTTTCCACCATCAAGGTAACAGGACCATCATTAATCAGTTTTACCTCCATTTTTTCTCCAAAAAACCCTTTTTTACAGGAAACATAATCGCCAATTCTATCGCAAAAAAAATCAAACAATATTTTTGCCTTATCCGGTTTCTCTGCCTCGGTAAATTCGGGTCTTCTGCCCTTTTCCGTATCTCCATATAAAGTAAATTGAGGTACTACGAGAATTTCTCCTTCTATATCGGCCAGAGATAAATCGAATTTGCCTTTATTTTCAAAAATCCTGAGATTAAATATCTTTTCCGCCAAAAAAGTCGCGGTATCCTGACTGTCATTTTTCCCTATCCCAACAAATAGCAATAGACCTTTACCTATCGAAGATTCCTCTTTAATTTTTCCCTCTTTAACCAGACAAACCGAAGCAGAAAGCACTCTCTGTATTAGAACTCTCAAGATTACATCCTGAATTTTCCGAAATCTTCCGGCTTAATATCCTCCATATACTTTCTAATATCCTGAACCTTTTTACTATCATCAAGATCCAGTTTTACCCCACCTTTTTCCATAACTTCATCCTGTACATAGATGGGAGTGTGATTCTTGGAAGCCAGCGCCAGCGAATCACTTGGTCTTGAATCTATCTTGAAAATCGCGTTGTCTTTCTTTAAATAAATCTCTGCAAAATAGGTATCATTTTTCAATTCGGAAACAACGACTTTGGATATATCTACCTTTAAACCTTTAAGCACATTTAAAAACAAATCATGAGTAAGAGGACGCTTGAACTTTTCGTTTTTCAGCCCTTGAGATATTGCTTCAGCTTCAAAAGGACCTATCCATATAGGAAGAACTTTCTTCTTCTCATCAACGTCTCTTAAAAGAACTACAGGAGTATTTGAGGCTCTATCGATTGCAATACCTGCAATTTTAACTTCCCTCACTATTTTCCTCCCCGGTGGATTCCTCTTTCTCCTCGGAAGATTCCTCTACAACATCAGAAGTTTCCTCTTCTTCAGAAGCCTCTTTTTCCACTATAAGATTAATATAAGCTTTTACATCTTTATGTAAATTTAACTGTATTTCATATAATCCGGTTTCTCTTATATGTTCTTCCACATCCATAACCTTTTTATCTATAAGGTATCCTTCTTTTTCTAAAAGGACAGCAATATCCTGCTTGGTTATTGAACCATATAGCTTACCATCTTTGCCGGCTTTAGCCATAATTTTGAACTCTTTACCCTGAATTTTATCTCTAACTTGCTCAGCCGAAGCTTTCTCTTTTTCCAATTTGATTTTTTCGAATTGTCCTTCAGCTTTAATAGCAGCTCTATTACCAGGAGTGTTGACAACGGCCATATTCTTTGGTATCAAATAATTCCTGGCATAGCCATCTGCTACCTGCACAATCTCGCCTTTTTCTCCCAAATGCGGATGATTTTCCTTAAGTATAACTTCCATATCTCCCCACCTACCAATCTAATGATTTTACGTAAGGCATCAATGCAATCTCTCTTGACTGCATTATTGCGTTTTTTAACTTCCTTTGATGCTTCGGACAAACCCTTGTTATCCTGGAAGGAAGAATCTTACCGCTTGGAGTGACAAATCTGCTCAATAACTCTACGTTTTTATAATCAATATCTCCTGCTTCTTCCCTGCAAAAGCAGCAACTTCTTTTCCTTTTGTCTGTTGACACTTAACTCCTCCTGTTTTGTCTTTTTTAAATTAAAACAAACCTTAACTACGATATTACGTATTTAATTTATATAGATTGACAATATAGTCAAGCCCCGAAAAAGTTTAAAAATCAAATATAAATAAACGCTCTCGGCTTACCGCTTACGGCTAACCGCAGAAAAAGCAAAAAAATTTTCACATGTAGGACATGTAGTCAATGTAGATAATGTAAATAATGTAAATAAAAACTACAAGTTCTACATTTTCTACATGTTAAAAAATGGAGTATGGAGTTGGGTTTAGCGGAAAGCGGATAGCTGATAGCGTAAGATATCATTTTGCTATTTGCATTTTGATATTTAATTTTCCATTACTACCAAATAACTCTCTAAAGGAGTAAACCAATATTATCTAACCTACAAAAAAAGGCTAACGAACGTTAGCCTTTTTCTCAAATCGAGATAAGTCTTTTATACCCAGCCTCTTATCCTCATTGCATCTACAACTCTTTTAACTGCAACCATATAAGCGGCAAGTCGGTTGTGAACTTTCTCTTTTGCTCTCATATCGTGAACCGCATGAAAAGCTTTAGTCATATGCGCATCAAGCTCATTGTAAACTCTTTCAAGAGGCCAGTAATAACCGGCTTCATTCTGAACCCACTCGAAATAAGAAACGGTTACACCGCCGGCGTTTGCAAGAAAATCCGGAATTACATAGCAATTATTATCATGAAGAATTTTATCTGCCTCGGGTGTAGTAGGACCATTAGCAAGCTCTACACTTATCTTCGCTTTTATTTTGCTCGCATTCTTCTCGGTTATGACATTTTCTAAAGCTGCCGGTATAAGTACGTCTACATCAAGTTCAAGCAATTCCTCATTAGTAATTTTATCTCCATCCAGCTTAACGACTGTTCCTTTTTCCATTTTAGTATCTATAGATTTTTTTGCCTTTAAACCACTCTTGTTTAATATGCCACCCTTTGAATCAGATATAGCAATCACCTTAGAACCAAACATCTCTTCTGCCAAAGAATGGGCAAATTGACCGGCATTACCATAACCCTGAATAGCTACTTTGGCTTTTGAGAGATCTATTTTCTTGATTTTTGCAGCTTCTCGCAAAACATACATTCCACCTTTTGCCGTAGCATCTCCCCTGCCGAGTGAACCACCTATATTAAGCGGTTTACCGGTTATTACGCCGGGAGTGTTATAACCCGTTATATTGGAATATTCATCCATCATCCATGCCATAATCTGCGGCGTGGTGTAAACGTCCGGCGCGGGAATATCTTTCTTAGGGCCTATAAATCTGCCAAGAGCTCTGATATAACCTCTGGCAAGACGCTCTTTCTCGCCTTCGGACATATTTTTCGGATCGCAGATAATTCCACCTTTACCTCCTCCGTAAGGTATATCCACTACGGAAGTTTTCCATGTCATCCATGCTGCAAGAGCCCTGACTGTGTCTATAGTCTCCTCCGGATGCCACCTGATTCCGCCCTTGGTTGGTCCACGGGCATCATTGTACTGAACCCTGAACCCTTGAAAAACTTTAGTGTTACCGTCATCCATTTTAACCGGTATAGTTAAATGTAATTCCCGCATTGGCCATCTTAACATCTCATGCGTCCCCTTATCAAGTTTAAGAAGCTTTGCAGCTTCATCTAACTGAGATTGAGCAATTTTAAAAGGATTCAATTCTTCCATTAAAATAACCTCCTTCGAAAGTTAAATTTTTGCCTACTCCCCGACTATATTCTTACAATTAAGTTGGAATATACAAATGTTACAAATAATGTCAAGGGTAAAAATTCATTTTTTGTGCATTTTTATTCAACTTCTATCGAATAAACTCGAAAATATGCACTGCAAGTTCGCTATCCAATCGACACAAAAGGTTTATGTTATCTGTCAAGGATAAAAAAATGATAAAAAAAAGGAATATGTAGCACATGCTCAAATGACAAAGATTGTGATTTCCGAAGGAAATTCCCTGTCTGGCAACACGAAGAATTTAACGAATACAAAAAAACGACTACTGCAGACAGCAGATAAAAAATTAGGAAAATAAAAAAAATTTACGCAATCACCGGATCGGAACTACAAACACACCGCACTAAATTCGAAACCCAAAACCTCAATTCCTTTATTTTTGTTATATTCGAAGATTTAACAATTTAACTAATCCAACAGACAAAGATATTATAAATGAAATTTAATTCAAATATTGAAATTTTAACCAATGCAAAAAAAACAAAAATTAAAACCAAACCCTTGACAAATATAAAAAAATCGATATAATCTATCCGGAGTTGCAAGAATAGATATTCGAAAAAAACGAATATTTATTCAATCGGAATTGCATAAGGCAATAAATACAATAAAAGGAGGAGATGAAAAATGGTTAATTGGCAAAAAACAAATGACGCTCTTGGAACTGCTAACCGGGGCAATCCCGCAGAATCGGGATTGTGTACCCTATGTCGAGCAGATTGTACCGGAAAATGTGAAACCTGGCTTTCGAGTTTAAGGGGTAGAAACATACTTTATCCCCGTGATTTCAGCAACATAACTGCAGGTAGCGGGAATACATGTCCGATAGGCGTATCCTATAACTCCCTTAGAATCCAGGGTTATTTATATGGTGCCGATAGTTTGCCCAAAGGCGTATCGAAAGCCGCTGATGATTGTGTTTTCCCTAACGTTAACCTTGAAACCGAATTTGGAGCAAAGGTTAAAACAAAATCAAAACTACCTATAATGACCGGTGCGCTCGGTTCTACATTCATCGCAGCAAAATACTGGGATTCGCTTGCTGTTGGAGCAGCATTGGTTGGGATTCCCATAGTCGTCGGAGAAAATGTCGTAGGCGTCGATAGGGACGCTGTCATCGATAAGGGTAAAATAAAGAAAGCTCCGGAATTGGAAAGACGAATAGATACATATTTGAAATACTTCGATAAATATGGCGCCATAATCGTTCAGATGAACGTAGAAGATACTCGCAATGGCGTTGCCGAATTTTTAATTGAAAAATACGGAGATAAAGTAATAATCGAACTCAAATGGGGACAGGGAGCAAAAGTTATAGGAGGCGAGATCCAGGTAGATAGTCTCGACTACGCTCTTTTCCTGAAAAAGCGAGGATATATTGTAGACCCGGATCCGGATAAACCCGAAGTCAGAGAAGCATTAGACCATGGTTCAATAAAATCCATCGCAAGACACAGCAGACTTGGATATACGGATAAAGCCTCTCCCTCTCAAGTCAAAGAGGATTTTATGAAAGAAGTCGAATATCTACGTAAAATCGGATACAAGCGCATCTCTTTAAAGACGGGTTCTTATGGAATGGAAGCCCTATCGATGGCGATTAAATATGCATCAGAAGCGGACCTTGATTTATTGACCATTGACGGCTCCGGAGGCGGCACCGGAATGAGCCCGTGGAATATGATGGAAAGCTGGGGCGTGCCATCGATTTTCCTTCACTCAAAAGCCTACGAATACGCCTCAATACTTGCCGACAAAGGTAAAAAAGTCGTCGATATGGCTTTTGCAGGCGGAATCGCTAAGGAAGACCAAATCTTCAAAGCCATTGCATTAGGAAAGCCATATACCAAGCTCGTATGTATGGGAAGAGCACTTATGATCCCAGGTTTTCTTGGGTCGAACATCGAAGGAGTATTGAAACCTGATATAAAAGAGAAAATAAATGGAAACTGGGCTGAACTTCCTAAGTCGGTTTCCGTTTTCGGTGATAAGCCGGAAGAAATACTTGCCGGATACTACGATCTCGAAAAGAAACTCGGGAAAAACGAAATGAAGAATATACCTTACGGTGCTATAGCAGTATGGACTCTTGCAGATAAATTGGAAGCCGGGTTACAACAACTGTTGGCAGGCGTTAGGAAATTCAGTATAAATGGTATCTCTCGTAATGATATTTTTTCTGCAAATAGAGAAACCGAAAAAGAAACAGGGATACCTTTTATGACAGATATTTTAGATGAAAAAGCAAAGATGATTTTAGTCTCATAAAACGGTATGAAAACTAAAGATAGAAAAAGTTGCTTTTTACTATGAAAAAATCAATGGCGGTGGGCGGACAGAGTAGACTCTTCCATAATTTATTGCCTACTCCCCATAATCCACCCACCTCCATTAAAAACGGAGAAAAAAATGAAACTTATAGTAGCTGTGATTCAACCTTATAAATTGCCTGACATAAAAAAGGCTCTTTATGATGCCGAAATTTACAAACTGACAGTCGTCAATGCCCTTGGCAGCGGTCAACAAAAAGGATACTCCGACGAATATCTCGGCAAAATAGAAGAAGTAAACCTCCGTAAGAAATTACGAGTGGAAATAGTAACAAACGACGAATCCGTAGAAGCGACTATTAAAGCGATAATCAAAGGAGCCCAAACGGGCAGAATAGGTGATGGAAAAATATTTGTCCTTGACCTTCTGCAGTGCATACGAATTCGAACCGGCGAAAGCGGCGATAACGCAATTGGATGAAAAGTCAGACAAAAAAGTATAAAAAAGGAGAATGGAAAAATGATAAAAAAAGGATTATGCAGTACATGTACAAATGATAAAGACTGTACTTTCCCAAGAAAGTTTCCGGTCCGGCAATGCGACGAATTCAATGGATACGAGACAATTCGACGCAAAACAAAAATCAACAAAAAAACAAAACAAAAAACAAGAAAACACAAAGAAGCAATGGCACATATCTAGAAATCTAAAATAAAATTAAGTTTACAGCAAATCGTTTTACTAACAATATCTTTACTTAATTATTAAGAAAAAGAATAACTTATTATTAAGTTTCCCCAAAAGCAAAGCCTCTTACTCAACCTTAAAACCGAATTAATTTTCAAAAATAAAAATTAATAAAAATTAAAAAAAATTAAATTACCCATTGACAAAACGATAAAAGCAGTTATAATCATTATTGCATATTTGTGAATAAATATGCAATAATGTCGAATAATAATTCAAAAAAAGGGAGGCCATTATGGCGAAAGCAAATGTGAAAAAAGACAGGGCGGCGGAATTAGCAGAGAAATATTACGAGCGATTCAATAATCCCGCAATTAAAGAAATGCTATTTGTTAAAACGCAGGTCAGGAAAGCGATGGCTAATTATCTATACAATAATGGCTTCCTTGAAATTTCAGCCGTTATGGTATCTCCGGAGACCGACCCTCTCTGTCACGATGTGTTCACAACTGAATTTGAGTACTACGGCGAAAAATATAAGATAACAAAAAGCATGATTTTGCACAAATTGATGGCGGTGATTGGAATCGATAAATTCTTCTGTTTTTCTCCTAACTTGCGTCTCGAGGTAGAAGAAACTGCCGATACCGGTCGGCATCTTTTCGAATTCACGCAACTCGACCTTGAAATGAGGGGAGCCACCAGGGATGAGCTTCTCGAGCTCGGAGAAGATATTTACACTCACGTTTTTTCGGAAGTCAAGAAAAACTGCAAAAAACAGCTTGAGTTTTTCGAACGCGATTTAAAAATACCCAAAACGCCCTACCAGAGAGTTGCATTCACAGAAGCAATGGACAAATATGGAGAAGGTTTCGAAATGGTCCTTTCTAAAAAAATGGAAGACCCATTCTGGTTGATTGATATTCCCGATTGGAAAAGAGAGTTCTACGACAAAGAAGACCCGAAAAGACCCGGAATATTGCTGGATATGGATATTATATACCCCCAGGGTTTCGGTGAAGGTCTATCCGGCGGCATGAGAGAAAACGAATACGAAAAAATAAAAGAAAGGATAATTCGTCAGAAACTGAATCCGGACGACTTCAAATTATATCTGGAACTTGCGAAACTGGGGCTTCCACCTTCAGGAGGTTTCGGTATAGGAATAGAACGAATTACTCGATATATATGCGGCTTGGGGCATGTAAAAGATGCCACTTTATTCCCAAAAATTCCGGGAGAATTGAGCTTATAAAGTAAATTGCTCATAATGTAAGGAGGAAAAATGACTCAAGAAGTTTTACAAATAAGCGCTGTGGGATTGGATACTCTATGGGTTCTCTTAGCTGCATTCCTGGTTTTCTTTATGCAGGCGGGCTTCGGCATGGTCGAAGCAGGTTTTATTCGCGCAAAAAATACCTGCAATATTCTGACTAAAAACTTTCTGGACTTCTGTATGGCATCAATTGGGTTTTTTATGTTCGGATACGCTATAATGTTTGGAGACGGGAATGTTTTCTTTGGACTTAAAGGGTGGTTTTTAGCGGGAGCCAAATCGGGAGCTAACGTCCCACTTTATGCTTTCTGGCTATTCCAGGCTGCGTTCTGCGGAGCAGCAGCGACTATCGTCGCAGGCGGCATGGCAGAAAGAATGAAATTTAAGGCTTATCTTATCTATTCGTTTGCGATTTCCGCTTTAATATACCCGATAGTCGGACACTGGATATGGGGTGGCGGTTGGCTTGCTAAACTAAACTTCACGGATTTTGCCGGCTCCACAGTCGTTCATACGGTCGGAGGTTTCGCTGCACTCGTAGGCACAATAATCTTAAAACCACGCTTCGGGAAATATGGTCCTGATGGAAAACCAAATGTCATTGCAGGACATTCCATTCCACTTGCGTCGCTTGGAGTCTTTATACTATGGTTCGGCTGGTTTGGATTCAATCCGGGGTCAAGTCTCCACGTAGGAGATGGAAGTTTAATCGCACTTGTAGCAATTAACACCAACTTAGCGGCTGCAACTGGCGGAATATTCGCGATGATTACCGTATGGAAGATGTTCGGAAAACCCGATCTTTCTATGGCTATGAACGGTGCTCTTGCAGGTCTCGTCGCAATCACTGCACCCTGCGCTTTTGTAGAACCGTGGGCAGCAATAGCAATAGGAGCAATAGGAGGCATTATTGTCGTCTTAGGCGTTATTCTATTAGATAAACTACATATCGACGACCCGGTCGGCGCATTTCCCGTTCACGGAATGAACGGACTCTGGGGTACACTCTCCATAGGTATTTTCGGAAAACAAAGCTTGGGGCTGGCATACAACGGTCTTTTATACGGCGGTGGTTTAAAACAACTTGGAATTCAACTACTTGGTGCTTTATCTGTAATCACATTTATTATTATAAGTATGACCATTGTCTTTAAACTTATAGATGTTACTATTGGATTGCGGGTCTCCCGAGAAGAGGAATTGAAAGGTCTTGACATAGGAGAACACGGAATGGAAGCATACGGCGGATTCCAGATATTCATGACCGAATAAAAAATATGAAGGTAGTTAAGAAAAAAACTGCTCTTAAAATAATCGGAGGTAAAAATGAAACTTATAATTGCTTTAATTCAACCTCATAAATTGCCTGACGTAAAGAAAGCTCTTTACGACGCCGAAGTTTACAAAATGACGGTCACCAATGCACTCGGCAGCGGTCAACAAAAAGGATATACCGAAACTTACCGGGGTGTTTTACAAGAAGTAAACTTACTTAAAAAATTACGAATAGAAATAGCTGTTAACGAGGATTTTGTAGAACCTACAATCCAATCGATAATTAAAGGAGCCCAAACAGGAAATATAGGAGACGGAAAAATATTCGTTCTTGATCTTCCCGAATGCATACGCATACGAACGGGCGAACGCGGCAATGAAGCGATAGGATGACATAGCCACTAAGACACGAAGTCTCAAAGTAAAATATGAATTTTAAACTATTGCAAAAAAAGAAGAAGTAAATAAAGTGGTAACCAATCAATATTGTTTATATAAACTTCGTTCCTTGATGCCTTTGTGGCCAAAAATGTAAAATAAGGAGTAAAAATGGCTAAAAAAACAAAAAATGATATCTTGAAAATAGTAAAAGAAGAGGACGTAAAATT
>CAZGBM010000031.1:0-21961 GCA_964523975.1 uncultured bacterium
GTGTCTTTGTGTGAGAATCTATTTTTTTGTACGGTTATTTCGGAATAACCATCGCAGCAGTGGTCGAATCAATCCAGCCCCCCTGTCCCGAATGGAAATGAACGAGCCACCAACCGCCGTCTCTCCTTACAAGCGAGCCTTCTTCAGCCTCATCCACTCTCATCAATTCCTTGAATTCCTCGTCAGGTCCGCTGTACGCAATGGTCGTTTCTGTGGTTACGACCCATTTAGATTTTACTCTCCCGAACCAGACGGAGAATCCGAGGAGTGAGAAAATAAAGAATAAACCGCATAAGAAGAGTAAAGGATTGGCAGGGAAATTGATTAATTTGACTTTCTGGATAAGACGTATGGAAACGGCAATTGCCAGAAGAGTAAAGGATATAATTAGAAAATAAGAAAATATGCGGAGAGAAATTTTATCGATTATTTTCGTAAAAAAGGAAATAAAGGGGTTCGGATTCGCTTCCTCTTTGGAAAATAAAGAAATGTTATTCAGGATATTTTCGTTACCCGGAGAAAGGAACCATCCTCTTCTGTAATACAGAAGACTCTCGCCAAAGTTCCCCATCCGGTAGTAGCAGTTTCCGATATCTAAGTACAGTTCGGGACTCACTATGCCTTTATCGAGATATTTTTCGTATTCTGCAAGAGCTTCGGAATATTCACCTTTTTTATAACACTCTTCCGCGGAGAGTGATGTTTGCGAGAAAAGCATCAAAAGGCTAATATAAAGCATTGATAACCTCTTTTGCCGTTTTCAAATCTCCGGTCATTTCTTTTTTTTCTAACTTTAATGATGTAAAGCGGACGGTCTCACTCCTCTCAAGTAATTCCTGAAGCAGGGGAAGGATTTGTTCCGGTACTTTTTTATCGCGCAGTTCCGAAATAATGTCTATCTTTTTCATTCCGAAGGATTCCATATGAAATTTCAATTTAATGAATTTTAAAAGAAGCCGGGTTAAATCTTCGTAGAATTGGACGGGATTGTTGCCGGCTATTTCTTTTTCCAATTTTCTGAAACCGTTTTTCAATTCTCTCGGAATTACCTTCATATTCGCGTAACCCCTGTCGCCCTGAATTTTTCTCGCTTCCAGTACGTAATATCCGGATATCAAAAGTATCAGAATAGAAGGCAGGAAATACAGAGGGAAGAATTTAGGCATGAGAGAAACGGTTTTACCGTTTATAGGTAAAACATAGGAAATATCTTTATTTATTTTAGCCGTTTCGCCTTCTCCTCCCATTTCACTCGACGGCTTTACCCTGACTTGCCATGGTCCTATCGTCCTGGTAACGAAGGTTTCGTTTTTAATATCGAAGTAAGCCCATTTGATTTCCGGAATCTCGATTATTCCCGAAACTTTTGGAGTTATAAGATAGGTAAACGTCCGCTCTCCTTTTAAAGTGCTTCCGGAGACTTGAGATGATACTTTGGATTCCGGGTCATAAGTGGTGAGCTTTCTCGTTTCGGGAAATTTAGGAGCGGACATAAGGCTTATATTTCCTTCTCCCTTTACAATTAACCTTAAGGGGAAGGGAGAGTCGACTTTAAGGTTTGAGGAGTCCATATCCGCCCTGATTTCGAATTTGCCTACCGCATCAATGAACTCAGCCAGACGGCCGGGAGGAAATGGTTTAACCAGTATAGTTCGAGTTTCGGAAGAAATTTCTTTTCTTTCTCCGAAGAAAGAAAACATATCTCCCCTTATTAACACGTTTATAGTAATAGGATTTATCTTAATATCTTTTTCCCCGAGAGGAAACAAAATATCTCTTTTTAATAGCGCTCTTTGATAGGCTATACCGTTTATTGTTGCCCGGGAGAAATCGAGTCTTGTGGGCGATTCTACGTTTTCGACCCAGACGTTTTCGTAACTCGGAGAACTGGTTAGCTGTATATCCCCTAAATTTACTTTCGTGTAAAGAAATTGGCTTACAACCAGAGGTTCGCCCGGATAAACGGAACTTTTCGAAATATCGGAGTCAAGGAAAACGTTTCTGAATTCGCCCGTTCTGGTTTCTCTATCTTCATACACAGCAGGAGGGGGAACGTTTCTTCGGGGAACACCTTTCTTGACACTAATTTTTATCGGTTCGGTTTCATAGTGTTGCCCGCCATATTTCAAAGAGAAAGGTGGAATAGTGTATTCGCCCTCGGAGTTTGCAATCATCTGGTAGTCGAAAGTTAGGCTCGTGGATTTTGTCAGTTTTCCGTTGATGAAATTAATCTGCGTGGATTGCGACCTTGAAGAACCGAGAATTTGGATTCCGGGAATACCGGGAGCTTCCGGTTCGCCTATACCCGAAAGCTCATCGCCTTCGATAATTACACTTACGTTGAATGATTCCCCCACAGGGACAGTCGTCCTATCGATCGAAGCCGTAAAGGTTAAAGAAAAAAATAATAGTATTACCATTTTCCCGCGTTATCCTGTCCTCCTCCTTTATTTCGGAGGGCTTCTTTCATCGTTTCTTTTTGTTCATTTTTCAGAGCTTCATTTATTTTATCCTGAGGCTTGGGTTGCGGTTGCTGCTGCTGTTGCTGTTGCCGTTCTTGATTCTGATTTTTATCCTGGTCTTTATTTTTATCTTTATTCTTCCGCTCTTCTTCTTTCATCATTTTTGCTATTTCGAGATTTCTCTTCGCCCTTATATCTTTTGGATTCAGCAACAGAGCCTCTTTATATGCGGAGATAGCCTGGTCATACTGTTTTGCTTCCATAAAAACGTTGCCGAGATTATAGAAGCTCTTTTCGCGCAAATCTTTGTCTTTGGTAACGGTCAGCCGCGCAAATTCATCGCCGGCTTCCCTGAATCTTTTAAGCTGGTACGAGCAGTCAGCCATATTGAATTTTATTTTTTCGTTATCAGGATTGAGAATCGAAGCTTTTTTGTAGAGCTCGTAAGCCTCTTCATATTTTTCTTTTTTGTAAAGTTTGTTGGCTTTACTTACAACAGGCGATATATTCAAAGCAATTAAAAATAACAGCATTATTCTTTCCCCGTTTTTATAAAGGTTGCGACAAGCAAAAATACGAGTGAAGGTATCAGGAAGAAAATATATTTTTCCTGATAGTGCTCAACCTTTTCCGAAGAAAATTCTCCGGTACGAAGACCCTTGAACAGTTTTATCAAAATACCGAGTTCCACACCCTCGCCCTCCAGGAAAGCTCCATCACCTGCTCTTGCGATAAGTTTCAGCATATCCTGATTTACGACGGATATATGGACTTTCCCGTTGTCTTCTTTTAAATATTCGGAAAATTTTCCGGTTTCGTCGTACTTCGGAACGGGGGCGCCTTCCTTTGTACCTGCGGATATCGTAAATATTTTTACTCCTTCTTTCCTTGCCTCGAGCGCATCCACTCTCGGGTCTCCTCTCGTATTTTCCCCATCGGTTACTATTATTATAATCTTCGAACCGCTGATTTTTTCGGAAAACAGTTCCATGGATTTTCTTATCGCGCCTCCGATATCCGTCCCTTCCGTAGGTATGAGCGAAGGTTCCACAAGGTCTACAAAAAGTTTAAAAGAATTCAAATCCGTGGTCAGAGGGCACAACTTGTAAGCGTTTCCCGAAAATGCGACAAGACCAAAACGGCTTCCGGGCAGCTGATTCAACGCAGCTTTGATGGATTCTTTAGCTTTATTCAGACGCCCGCCTTTTACGTCCTGGGCAAGCATGCTGGATGAAGCATCAAGCGCGAAAACCACGTTATATCCTTCCACCTGGGTAATGGTTAAACTTTTGCCCCATCTTGGCCTTGCGGCTGTTATTATCAAAAAGGTTAAAGATAAAACGAGCAGAATCTCTTTCCAGAGAGAGAGTTTTCTGTCTTCTTTCCATATTACGTCCCGTAAATTTTTATCAGCAATGGTTTTTAGTATTCTCATATTTCTCTGCCTTCGATAGAGCACCAGTATAACCGCCAATGGCAAAAGTAAGAGAAAATTCAGGTAAAAAGGTGCGGCCCAGTTCACGGTATCCTCCGCGAAGTTACCGGTTCTATGAAAATTATCATAAATAAAATCAATGCAGGTATAAGTACAAGATACAGTTTTTCTTTATATTTAGCGAGTTTTTCTACTTTAAAAATGGTCTTTTCCATTTTGTCTATTATACCGTAGATTTCTTTTAGGGCTTCGCCGGAAGTAGCCCGAAAATATTCTCCTTTAGTTTCGTCTGCGATTTTTGTCAGCCCTTCTTCATTGATTTCGAAGTTTGCCTTCACATAGTGGGTTACTCCGAAAGGACCATCAACAGGATAAGGTACTTCACCTCTTTCCCCGACCCCGATGGCATAAATTTTTATCCCCGCATCGGCGGCATTTTTTGCTGCGGTTTCGGGGTCTATGTTGCCGGCGTTGTTTCTGCCGTCGGTAAGAAGCACCATGATTTTATTTTTACTCGTCGAGCCGGACAAAAGAAAAGTCCCGTAGGTTATTCCCATTCCTATAGCAGTTCCATCCGGCAGGAGGTCAAACTGGAGGGAGTTAATCTGTTCTTTGATGAGGTCGTGGTCGAGAGTCAGCGGAGCCTGTATCAATGCCTCCCTCGCGTATATAACCAGTCCTATTCTGTCTCCACTCCTCATATCCACGAATTGCGCACCGAGTTTTTTCGCCGCTTCCAGACGGTTGGGGTCAAAATCGGCAGCTCTCATAGAACCGGATATGTCCATAACCATCACGATATCGATTCCTTCTTTATGGATGATTTCCGTTTCGTATCCTTTCTGCGGACGGGCAAGCCCGACAAACATCAATCCGATAATCGGTAATATCAAATAATTTCTTAAATTAGTAAAAAATTCACCTGCTGGTTTGATTCCGAGGGAAGAAGTATCGGAATAAAAGAGAGAGGCTTTTTTTCTCTTCTTGTTGAAGATATATAAAAGAGGTAATATTACCAGGCCAATTAGATAAAACGGATTATTGAAGTGAATCATTTTCTTCCTCCTCTTCTTCCTCTTCCATCTGTTCGATTACACCCCTGACGAGGTTCAACTCTTTTTCGAATGTTTGTTTTGTGGATTCTTCATCCGCGAACTTTATCAAATCCCACTCCGGAAATTGCCTTGAGAGAGGGAATAGCAGAGTAAGTCCTTCTTTTTTGATTAAGGGTAAGAGTTCGGACGTAGTGGCTTCCACTGCCGGTATCTTTGTTTTCCTTTCCATATATCTTCTGGAAATGTAAGACAAAGATGTGTAAAGTTTATTCCAGGTCCATTCGTTTGTTTTTTCTTCAAGTATTTTTAAATTCCTCAAAGCTTCTTCAGCAGGGTCCATTTGCTCTTCTTCAATTAATTCCGTCTTGTCCTTTCTCAATCTTTTGAACACAAGATAAGCTATAAGAGTAACGGGGAGAACCAGCAGGTACAGAAGGTAATGCCAGTTGAAAAAACCATAAGGGCCCAATATAGGAGAAAGACCCTTGTTTTCGGGTTCGAGAACGGATTTGATGAAATAGCCGGATGAGAGAGTATCGTTTTTTTCTTTTAGTTTAAATTCCTGATAGCCTGTCGAGAAGGAAACAAATTTGACTGCCGCAGTAGTGTCGCTGGTTCTGGTAAGCGAATCGAGTATCTCTATGTCCGGGAAAGAATCGGGCATTATAACCGATACCGAATCTGTCAGCGCACCTTTGATATTCAAAGTCAAAGTATCTCCCACGGTCGCGGAATCGGGTGTTACTCGGAGAGAAAGGAGTACGGCGGAAAAATACAAAAGAATCAAGGCAGTCTCCTCTGGAAGAGTCGGTGTATAGAACGCACATAATCTTCGCCGGATGTGATTTCCAGGCGGTCAAGACCATTTATGTTGAATAAACGGTTCAGCTCCTCGTCTCTTACGCGCTGGATTTCTTTTAGTTTCTTCGCCAGTTCCGTACCATCGAACATTCTCTCTTTTCCCGTTTCCGCATCACGGAAAGTTATTCTGCCTTTTATTTCGAATTTCCGCTCGAGAGGGTCGCGAATCATAATCGGAATGAAATCGAATTTCTTAGCCATTAGCGAAAGAGGCATTTTTATATGGTCAACATTGAATTTGTCTCCCATAAAATCGGAGATAAAAAGAACTATTGACCCGTGACGGAGCACTTCTTGTGAAAATTCCATCGCAGGAACAGGGTCGGTTTTCGGACTTTCCGGACGAAATAGCAAAATATCGCGAATTATATGGAGAGTGTACATTCTTCCTTTAGCCGGAGGCAGGTAATGTTCTACTTTATCGGAAAAGAGCAAAAGTCCTACTTTATCGTTGTTCCGCTCGGCAGAAAACGCAAAAAGAGCGGCAATCCTGGCTATCAGGTCTTTTTTCTTTTCTTTCCTTGTACCGAATTCTTCCGAACCGCTGCAGTCGGCTATTATAAAGATGGTGAGCTCCCTCTCTTCGACGAAGCGCTTTACGAAAGGATGGTTCATTCTTGCAGTCACATTCCAGTCTATATTTCGAACATCGTCGCCGATGAAGTAGTCGCGGACTTCATGAAACTCCATTCCTTTGCCCTTGAACGAGCTTTTGTATTCGCCGCCGAAAAGAGTATTGACTGCCTTTTTCGACTCTATTTCGATTTGCCTTACTTCTCTTAATATCTCCCTAATTCGTTCTTCCATAATCTCCTATTCAAAAAAACCAAACCACAGAGAACGTAGCTCCACACACCAGCCCATTTTTTTAACAACAAATAGCACAAATTTCACAAATGAATTAATAACAGTCATTTTTTATTTCTGAAAAATAGAATTTTTTTGTCTTTATTCGTGCTATTCGTGTGATTTGTTGTTTCTCTTTTTTTTGTTCTGTCATTTTACATTTTAATCTTTAATTTTTAAATTATTATGCGGCTTTCCACGCTATGGTATCTCGACTGCTTCCAGGATATCTCTTATTATATCTTCCGATGTTACACCTTCTGCTTCGGCTTCGTAAGACAGTATTATTCTGTGCCTCAAGATATCATACACCATAGCTTTTACGTCTTCGGGAATGACAAACCCTCGTCTCTGCAGGAACGCATGTGCCCGGGCAGCTTCGAATAGATATATCGAAGCTCTGGGAGATGCTCCGTAGCGAATGTACACATCGAGTTTTTCGACCCCATAGTCGGAAGGTTTCCTGGTGGCAAATACTATGTCGATGATATAATCCCTTATTTTTTCGTCCGCGTGTATCTTATAGATAAAGTCTCTTAGAGAGTTAAGCTTTTTTATGTCTACAACGGGTTTTGTTACGGGAAGCTCTTCGGCTGTCTGCTGTTTCATTATTCTCTTCTCTTCTTCTTTATTCGGATAATTAATGATAAGTTTTTGTTTGAACCGGTCCACCTGGGCTTCGGGAAGAGGGTAAGTTCCTTCCTGTTCTATCGGGTTTTGTGTTGCAAGAACCATAAATGGTTCGGGCAGCGGGTAAGTCTGGTCTCCTATTGTTACCTGTCTTTCCTGCATTGCTTCAAGCAGTGCACTTTGAACTTTTGGGGGAGCTCTATTTATCTCGTCGGAAAGTATAAAATTCGCAAAGAGTGGTCCTTTCTTCGGGGTAAAATCGCCGGTTTTTTGATTGTATATCTGGGTTCCTGTGATGTCGGCGGGAAGAAGGTCGGGCGTGAACTGAATTCTCTTGAAAGTAGCGTTAATCGCTGCTGCCAGTGTCTTTATTATGTAAGTTTTGGCAAGACCCGGAACTCCTTCGATAAGTATATGTCCCCTCGTAAGGAGACCAATTATAGTTTTTTCTACAATTTCTCTTTGCCCTATAATAGATTTACCTATTTCCGCAAAAAGGTTTTCTATTACCGCACTTTTATCTTTCGCTTCAGCATTAAGGCTCTGTAAATCAATACTCATTTTACCTCCTTCTCATTATTATATATTTTGTTGTGGGGACTCCCAAATTTAATTGCCGGTGCCATATTGTCAACCCCCGCAACAGCTTCCAGCTTTTTTATAACAGTCATTTACCTTGATTAATTACAGAGGTTTCCCGGAGTGCATCTCTTATGCCCTTGCCTCTGTAATGATATTTGATTATCCACTTTAAAAAAGGGTAGGAGAACCCGTTTTTATGTCCCATAATATACTTTAGACCCTTTTTTTCCGCCCATAGTTCCGTTCCGAAGATCTTTGTTATAAAATCTACATAACTTTTTTTTACATGCCGGGCTGCGACACTTTTCCCGTGTTTGCGGGAAAACCTGACCGCACTTTTACCAAACATGTAAGCTTTATTGAAAACAGCCTTTAGTCGTTCATCGGTTTCTTCCCCATCTACATGCCACGCAAGACAGTTTCTGAAAGAGTAGATTGTTTTTAAACCCAGGTTATTCTTCAATCTTCTTCCTAATTCTATATCTTCGTATCCCATAGTAACTCCGAAAGATTCGTCCAACCCGCCCACTTCTTCCAGCCATTTCTTTTTTATGGAAACATTTTGCGTAACAAGACCCGCAAGGCAAAGACCATCTATTCGAAGATTTGGTTTGCCGTAATCATCAGGAGTTTTTATGTGCCTTACCATTCCCTGAACGATTAATTTATCATCTTTTTGTTGAATTTTAAGATGATCTTCTATAAAATTCTTGTCTACCAGGACATCAGAATCAACAAATATTATTGTTTCTCCCCTTGCGTTTTTTATTCCTTTGTTCCTGGAGAATGGTTGACCCATATTTTTTCCGTTTCTGAGATATGAAAATTTTGGGTTATTAATCTTACCCATCAAATCTCTGGTTTTATCGGTCGAACCGTCATCAACTACTATAACCTCATAATCATCCGCCATCTGATTCAGCAGTTTGTCTATGCAGTGCTTGAGAATCGTTCCGCGGTTATGTGTTACTACTATCGCCGAGGCTCTCATCTCATCTGACTCCCCGTTAACAAACTACTATAAATTTCAACCAGATTGTCATTCAACTTGTTCGAATCGAAATTTTCTTCGATTTGTTTCCTTCCGTTTTCTCCGAATTTTTCTCCAAGGGCGGGATTTTTTATCAGGATTTCCAGCTTATCCGCCAGAGCTCCGGAATCTTTCTCGCCGACCAGAAACCCGGTAGTTCCGTCTTTAACCAGCTCGGGTATACCGCCATGATTAGTAGATACCACTGGTAGCCCGGAAGCCATCGCCTCCATAAGCACCACGGGTGTACCCTCCTCGTCGCCGTTTACGGCAGTCATACTCGGCACAAGAAAAATATCCGATTTTTTTATTATTTCCATTAATTCGTTTTGTTTTTTCGGGCCCGGGAATATAACTTTTTCTCTTATGCCGAGTTCCTCCGCCAGTGTTTCCAATCTATTTTTCAGAGGTCCGTCACCTATGATTTCGTAGATGGTATCCGGATTTTTTTTACTTACTCTCGCAAAAGCTCTGATGCCGCACTCAAAGCCCTTCTTCTCGACAAATCTGCCTATACTTAATATCCGTATGGTTGAATTTTGTCTTCCATGTGCATCCCGAAATTTTTCCGGATTAACCCCGATGCGCTGGACGGCAATTTTTTCGGGAACGCAGCCAAGTTCGACGAGCTTCTTCTTCCACCGTTCTACTATAACAATGATAAGGTCTGCCTCCCCGAACAGAACATCGTAAACATCTTTGCCGTTCTTTTTTATGAATCCGGTTACATCATAACCGTAAAAAGTGCTGACGAGCTTACCTTTTAGAATGCCTATTTCCTTCAACTCGGCTCCTATTATGCTCTTTGTGGCAAAATGAGAATGTATGATATCGTAGCAACCACCTTTTAGAAGGTGAAGGGCATCGAAGAAAAGTCTAAAGCGGAAAGCATTCGACTTAAACCTCAAAAAATTCAAAGTTCCGAGAAGTTTTTTCAAATCTCCGTAAGAGATTCCGAATAATGCGGAAAAAATATTTTTTAGATTATAGCGGTAGTGGGTTTTCGACAAAAGACCATATTTAAGAACTTCCGGATGAACAAGAGCTTCACCTTTACTGGTCACTGCGAATATATCAACTGTATGCCCGCGGTTCAGGAGACCGATTATCTGATTTAAGACAAAAGTTTCCGACAAAGCGGGAAAATACCCCACCAAAAAAGCAATTTTCATTTCTCTTTTGCTCCCTGTATTCCTTTACTTCTGTAATGATAACGAACGATTCCTTTAAGTATAGCCGCTATCAATCCCAGATTTTTTTTGCTTTCAATAATCATTTTAGAAATTTTTCCCCTTTCTACCCATTTTTCGGTATTCAGCAACCGGGAGAAGAAAAGAGCTTTTTTCGTCCGTGCATATTTCTCTCCCCTATTTCCCCATTTTCGTACGAAGTGATATGCAGAAGCTCCCTGTTTTGTCCATTTTTGGAAAATCCCCTCGAGACTTTCCAGCGTCGTCTCTCCATCGATGTGAAAAGCTTTGCATTTTCTTATCCCGTAAGCCCAAAGAAGCCCGATGTCCATTAACCGGAATCCCATATCAACGTCTTTATATCCAAGTTCGGGTCCGAAGAGTTCGAAACCGCCAACGGCTATAAGATATTTTCTTCGTATAGACGCATTTTGGGTTATAAAAGTTCTAAGGCAGAGAGCATTCGGCAGATAGAATTTTTTCATATCGATATCTTCGATACTTTTTACGTGCTTTACCATACCCTGAACGACAAGGTCTTCTCTTTTTTTGTGTATTTCAATATGGTCTTCTACGAAGTCGGGAAAGACAACTACGTCCGAATCGATAAATATGATTATTTCTCCCTTTGCTTCCCTTATGCCTAAGTTCCTGGCATAATATGGACCTTTTTGCTTTTTCAGTCGAAAGTACCTAAGATTTGGAAAATCCGATTTTTTAATATATTCTTTCGTTCCATCCGTGGAGCAGTCATCGATGAGTATGATTTCGAAATTCCGGTTCGTCTGCTCCGAAAGGGAAGAAAGACAGCTTTTAAGGACCGGGAGTCTATTATGAGTCGGAAGAATTATTGTCGCTTCGATTTGTTTTTTCATGATTATATTGCAAATTTCTTCTCACACAAAGACACAGAGAACACCCCGGTACGGTCGTTCCTCCCTACGGGGCAGGCAGAGTTTTTTATTGTTTCCCCCCCAACAACCCATTTTTTAACAACAAATTGCACAAATCTCACAAATAAAAAATTAATAATATTCATTTTTTTATCAATATATAAAAAACAAAATCTGTTCTGTTAAAATTCGTGTTATTAGTGTCATTTGTTGTTGAACTTAGATTTTAGCTCTTCGCTTTTAGCTGCTAGCTTAAAAAATAAATAAAAATCTTTGTGTTCTTTGTGGTTAAAATTTTTCATTTTTGCTTTTCCCTAGAATATACATATTCCGCTATTTTTTTTGCCCCGCCGGGCTCTCCTGCCCTTTCTTTTCCTTTGTTTTTTAGTTCTTTCAAAAGAGTCTCATCCCTGACTATTTCCAAAATTTTTTCGGCTATTTTTTTTGGTTCGTAATCGAGTAATATAAATGCATCTCCGAGCAATTTCCCCTGTCCTTTGAGTCTTCTTTTCGTGTTCTGCGCCCCGCTTCCGGGAAACGATATTACAGGAGACCCAAGATAAAGGGACTGCTCGCTTGCCGTTCCTCCATGGCTTATAACAATTTTCGAGCTTTTTACTATATCCACGAAACTTCCATAACGAAAATCGATCTTGTCCCCTAATTCGGGCAAGATTTCCATCATTTTATTTTTATTTACTGTTTCGGAGAGCGCAGCGGTAAATGTCAGATTTTTTTCTCTGTTACAGAGTTCCCTAACCACCTTTGCTATTTTTTTCATATTATTGTATGCCTCTTTTCTTGAACCGGGGAGTAACCCTATCAGGACTTTTCCTTTGGGAGGAAAATATTTGTCTTCTTCTACAAGGTTGTCCATCATCGGATTTCCGAAAAATTCGGCATTGATTCCCCTTTTTTGTAAAACCCCGGCAGTGATTCCGTCATGAGTAAAGACTATTTTTGTCAATCTCTTCATAAAAAACCTTTCTACCGGCAGATGCGGTGCTATAAGGTCAGATTTGCACTGGTCGAGAAAGTAAGCTCTTTTACGAAGAGAAGCATATCCGAGAACCAGTAGAGGGACATCGCCTATAACGATTACAGTGTCTATGTTTTTTCTGAATTTGCGGAGGCAGTTTATATAAGAGATAGGAACAGAAGAATTCTTTATTATGTCCGCTAAAAAACCTTTCAAGCTTTTCAAAAAGAATCCGCCGGACGGCGGAGGCAGGTGCCCGCCAATTACTTCAATATTTCTTTTTTTATATTCCTCTCCGAGAGAAATGAGAGGGAATGCCCTGATTTTTATATTTTTATCCAAGTAGCTCAGCTCTTTCGCAATCAAAACCCCGCTTCTGTCTTCGCCGTAGGAATTGCCTAATATTGCAACATTCATTATGCTTTCATATTCGTAAATTTAAAGAAAAAGTCAAGGAAGAAGTTCTTAATATTACGGCAGAGTCGCAAAGAACGCAGAGAAAAAAACAATTTATTCAACCACGAAACAAACGAAAAACACTAAATTTTTATTGTGATTTTTAAAACACACTAACCCACCCACAGACCAACCCACTAACTAAAAATTAACCACAGAGAGCACAGAGAAACAAAGAACACACAGAGCGCACAGAGATTTAATTTTGTTCTTCAATTATACAATTTATTCCTTTGTGTCCTTTGTGATCTTTGTGGTTAATATTATTCATTAGCGGCTTTGCCGCGATAGGATTATGAGAACTTATAACTGAGTAACTTATACGTTAATTTTGCCGCAATAAAATCCGGCGACTTGTTCTCGGTGGGGCAGAGTTCTACAACATCAAAACCAATTAAATTTCTGTTTTTACAAACTTCTTTAAGAAGTTTCAAGATGGGATACCATTCCAACCCGCCCGGTTCGGGAGTTCCGGTGGAGGGTATGACAGAAGGGTCGAAAACATCCAGGTCTAAAGTTATGTAAACGTTTTCGTTAAGTTTGTTAACGGCTTTCTCTATCCAGTCCTCTGAATCGTAAATATCTCTGGCAAAGAAAGTGTTGTTTTTGTTGATATTGGCCAACTCGGATGAATCCAGGCTCCTTACGCCTATCGAAATTATATTATCGGTTATTTCCTTCACTCTCGCCATAGCGGAGGCATGACTATATTTGTCGTCCAGATAAGAGTCTCTCATATCGGTATGCGCGTCTAATTGAAGAATCGAGACATCGTTATAAATCTCATGGTGTGCTTTAATCGCGGGAAGGGAAACAGTGTGTTCGCCTCCAAGAATTACAATGAATTTTTTGTCTTTTATCAGTTCTTTTACCTTTTCATAAACTTTCTCTATCATTTCTTCGGAACCAGAGGACAGTATATCTTCGGCAGTAAATATACCGTTTTTATACACTTCGGAATTTGTTTCGAGATCATACAGTTCCATATTCATCGAAGCTTCGATTATTGCCTTCGGACCTCTATCCGAGCCTTTTATCCAGGAACTTGTTTTATCAAAGGGAACGGGCAAAACGACTATTTTTGAATTTTCGTAATTTAAAAACTCATCTTCAAGCCCGCCGAAATTATACGGAATTGCTTTAGACATCCAGAAGAACTGCAGTAGCCAGAACCGTTGTCCAGAGCCCGTCTTTATTCCCTTCTGCGGACTGACAGATGTTCCATGTTTTGAATATGTGTTCGCTTGCCTCGTAAACCTGTTTCCTTTCATCCCAGGCCTGGTCGGAATCGAAAGGTATACCCAATGTAGAGGCAAGCATGGTAGCCGCCAGGTCCTCGGCGTATTCACCGCTTTTTTTCGCGGTTTCTCCGAAAGTATGATGTTCCGACAGATATCCGTAATTATTTTTATCCGAGGGAATCGCAACTCCGATAGCTGCGGAAACCAGCCGGTTCGGTTCGTTTGTCGAACTCCTTGCCATAACAACGAAAGTTATTTCTCCCGGGCTCAGCCTTGCAAGGCCTTCCTCTCTCGACAGTTGTTTGCAAAAGGGAGGTAAAATACTGGAAACATTAACCAGATTACATTTCTCTATCCCTGCGTTTCTTAAAGCAAGCTCAAATGAGGCAAGATTATCTTTATGAACACCGACGCCTTTGGTAAAAAACACCTCTTTTGGAGTCATTTTTTGTTATTCCCCCTCTTTATTTAATAAATTGTTAAATTTCTTTTCTTCTCTATTTTTCCAATTCCCTCTGTGATAAGCATAGCTTGCCAGAAGCGGTAAAGCTATAGTTGCTTCGGAAAACACCATCTGTTCAAAACCTTTATCAACTTTCCCCCACGAGTGGGCTTCTTTTAGAGTCGAACCGGACAGGCCACCGTCTCTTTCATCGGCGACAGTTATTTGTATCGCATATTTGTGCATGTTTACTTCTTTTCCAAGAATATCGGCAGCTACGGTTACATCCTGAGCAAAGTTTTTAGGAACTCCTCCGCCAATCATTACCAGACCCGTTTCCTTACAATTTACTTTGATTTTTGTCAGCTCCAGGAAATCCTTGGCTGAATCAATGGATACTTTTGGTTTCTCCTTTCGTTTCCATTGATGATATACCAGACCGAAACCCGCACTCGAATCAGAGAAAGCCGGTACGAATATCGGCAAGTTTTTTTCGTAAGCTATCCGGACAACCGAATCCTTACCCTTATTTTTTTCCCGGAGATATTTCCCCATAAATTCAATAAACTCACGTGAAGAGTAAGGAAGGGGCGGTAGATTATCGGCAATTTCCGTTATGGTCATATCGCAGACTCTCAGCTGTTCTTCATCTATAAATGTATCGTATATTCTATCGATCATCAAATCCATCAATTCGTTGTCGTCAACCTGGGGCGTGCCCTGAAAATGTTTGAAACCGAGAGCTTCAAAAAAGTCCTGGTCTACTATGATTGCCCCCGTAGAAACGATCATATCCGCCATATTGTTTTCTATAATATCGAAGACGACTTTACGTAGTCCCGCACTAAAAATAGAGCCTGCAAGACACAATATTATCGAGCAGTTTTCATCCGATAACATTCTGTCGTAAATTTTTGCAGCTCTTGCCAGGTTTCTTGCCTGGAAAGCCGTCTTTTCGAACTGTTCGATAATTGGCAAGGAATCGAAGCTTTTTATATCTATATGTTTGACTTCCCTGCTAAGATAATCTTTCTTTTCCATTTTTTATTTCCTCCAAAAAATAAATATTTTTTGTAATAAATTTCTTAATGCTGGAATATACAAAAAATTACTCGCTCGTCAAGAGTTAAAAATTAAAATGACAGATAAAAATGCAAAATAAACTCTTTCTCACAACAAAATGTTTAACCGAAAAAAATACGGATTTTCTATTGCCCCCAACAACCCGTTTTTTTAACAACAAATTGCACAAATTACACAAATAAATAAATTAAGAATAGTATTTTCTATTGATGTAAAAAACAAAGTCTTTTTTTAATATTCGTGTTATTTGTGTGATTCGTTGTTTCTTTTTTAATTAGTTCGATGGGTCGTTAGGCGGTTGGATGTTTAAAACAGAAAAGAAAAAATTGGGTGTGGTGAGGCTCTGTGTTCTCTGTGTCTCTGTGGCTAATTTTTTTTGAATTTTGATTTGTATTTTTGCATTTTGCTTTTTGATTTTTTAATTATTTGCGGCTTTGCCGCGCTGTGATATATCAAGCTTGACATCTTGCAGATATTCAGGTAATTATTATAACGCTGCGGAGAATATATGAGCGAGAAAGGAAAATTTTCAATTAGAGATTACGAAGAAAAGGACTATGCTTGACAATAATACGGACTTTATTATTATGAGCATATGTGGAGTTCCGATAAATTAGTACAAGAATTTCTTAAATTTTTCGAAAAAAGAGGACATAAAATAGTCGATTCTTCGTCCCTTGTTCCGAACGACAAAACTCTGCTTTTTACATCCGCAGGAATGGTGCAATTCAAACCGCTATGGTCCGGAGAAATGCCGATTGAATTCAAAAGAGCCACGTCGGTGCAAAAATGCCTCCGACTATCCGATTTAACCGAAGTCGGAAAAACTTTCTGGCATGATACTTTTTTTGAAATGCTCGGAAATTTCTCCTTCGGCGATTATTTCAAAGAGGAAACCATCACCTGGGGCTGGGAGTTTCTAACGGAAATCCTGGGGATTCCCGAAAAAAAACTTTTTATATCCGTATATACTGAAGATACCGAAGCTTACAATATATGGAAAGACAAAATCAAGATTCCCGAAGAAAAAATAATCAAACGGGACGATAACTTCTGGGGTCCCGCGGGCGGGAAAGGCGCCTGCGGTCCCGATACGGAAATTTTTTACGATATGGGAAAAGAATTCGGCGACTGCGAGTTCGACGGGGAATGCAAAAGGTATATCGAATTGTGGAACCACGTTTTCCCTCAATATGACCAGAAGGAGGACAGACGTTATCCCCTTAAAAACAAAGGCGTCGATACTGGTATGGGACTGGAGCGCCTCGCGATGGTATTGCAGAGGAAACCTTCTATATTCGAAACCGATTTGTTTTTCCCTATCATTCGGAGAGCGGAAAAAATATCAGGAGTAAAATACAAAGACAACAAAAAAGTTTTCAATATAATCGCAGACCACACAAAGGCGCTCGTCTTTGCAATAAGCGAAGGAGTATACCCGGGTAATACCGGACGGGGATATGTGCTGCGGAGGCTGGTTCGCCGCGCATTGACCTCGGCGAGAAAAATCGGCGTGGAAAAACCAATATTGAACAAACTCGTCCCCTCCGTCATATCCATAATGGAAGACCGTTATCCTTATCTTAAGGAAAAGACCGAACAAATCACTCTGATAATCGAATCCGAAGAAGAAAGTTTTATCAATACTCTGGCATCCGGTATTTCGATATTAAACGAGATCATCGATGAAACCAGAAAGAAAAAGAGTTCAAAAATAGACGGTAAGGATGCATTCAAACTTTACGACACATACGGCTTTCCCATTGCGTTGACCGCGGAAATTGCCGAAGAGGAAGGTCTTTCAGTAGACGAGGAAGCATTCAAAAAAGAAATGGACAAGCAGAAAGAGAGAGCGCGCCAGAAACACGAATTCGAAACGGAAGATAAAGTCGAATGGGAAATAGTAAAAAAAGCAGAATCGAAATTCGTCGGTTACGACAAAGAGGAGTCTACTACAGAAGTCCTGGCTTATAGAAAAATAGGCGGTGATTTTGAAGTTATTCTAAAAGAAACACCGTTCTATGCAGAGCAGGGTGGACAGGTAAGCGACACGGGTATAATCGAAGGAGACAACTGGAAATTAATAGTTAAAGAGACATTCCCCTCAAAACTGGGGAATATCCACAAAGGAAAACTTGAGGGCAAATTCAAGCCTTCCAGAGTAAACGCAAAAATAGATACGGAAAGGCGTAATGCGATAAGAAAAAACCATACCACGACTCACATTCTCCACAAAGTCTTGAAGCAGGTTCTCGGGGATTGGGTAAGACAGGAAGGTTCGCTGGTTGCTCCGGACCATTTCCGTTTTGATTTTACACACCCAAAGCCCTTAAAAGAAGAAGAAATAAAATTGATAGAAGAAGAAGTAAATAAGGCAATCGCTAAAGGCATGGAAGTAAAAACAGAGATTTTGCCTTACAAGGAAGCAATAAAAAGAGGAGCCGTTGCTCTGTTTACCGAAGAGTATGGGGATACGGTACGCATGATTTCCGCCGACGATTTTTCAAGAGAATTGTGCGGGGGTACTCATCTGACGAACACAATCGAAGCCGGACTTTTTAAGATTACTTCCGAGACCGGGATAGCGTCGGGAGTAAGGAGAATCGAGGGAGTTACGGGTTTTTCCACATACAGGTGGATGAGAGAAACGGAAGATTTAATCCAGGAAATGGAATTTCTTCTCGATGCCGAGAGAAAAAGCCTTCCGAAAAGAATCGAAAAAACGATGGCTCTGCTCAAGGAGCAAAAAAAACAGATAGGAAAAATGGAAAGCCATACAGTAGAAACACAGTTTGAGGATTTGCTAAAAACCACTTCCAAAATAGGCGAATATGATTATATTGCCATTCAACTTGAGGGCAGCAGGGAATCTTTAAGAAAACTCTCCGAAAAACTAAGGAAGAGTATGCCGAAAGGAGCAGGTCTTCTCGTAAGTAAAATCGATTCTTCGGTTTTCGCGGTTTTGTTCGTAGGTGAAAATTTAAAAGAAAAATTGAATGCGGGCGAGTTAATTAAAAATGTCTGTAAAATAGTAAACGGCGGAGGCGGAGGAGACAAATTACGAGCGGAAGGCGGCGGCAGCAAACCGGAAAAAATTCCGGAAATGCTGAAAAAGTTCACGGAAATTATAAAAAAAGAACTTAAATGAAAATTTATCAAAAAATTCTTTCCAAAAAGAAGAGAAACGAACATATGCTTGCAGCGCTCCTGGACCCGGATACCGAAGATTTGAAACTACTTGAAAAAAAGATGAAGTTAATCGAAAGAAGCGGAATAGATTTTATCCTGGTGGGTGGTAGTACGACATGGAATAACAACTTCGAGAGCTTCACCGTAAAAGTAAAATCGCTTGCCGGGAAACCTGTTATTATTTTTCCGGGTTCGGCAGAGCAGATTTCATCTTCGGCAGACGCAATACTTTTTCTCTCTCTGATAAGCGGAAGAAATCCACGTTATCTTATAGAAGAGCAAATCAAAGCGGCTCCCATTCTTAAGAAGACGGATATAGAGGTTATACCTACAGGCTATATTTTGATTGACGGAGGGAGAAAAACGACTGTGGAATTTGTATCGGGAACAAGACCTTTACCGCAGGACAACATAGAAAAGATAAAAAATACCGCATACGCGGCGCAACTTCTCGGTATGAAAATGGTATATCTTGAATGCGGTAGCGGAGCAAAATATCCGGCTAAAGATGAACTCATAAGGAAAGTTAAAAACTGCATAGATATTCCCCTTGTGGTCGGAGGAGGTATTAAAAACAGAAAGGAAGCAGAAAAAAAACATCACGCAGGTGCAGACATCGTGGTAGTAGGAAGTGCGCTCGAAAATGATCCCGCAATCTTACTCAAAAAGTAATAGGCTATCCAGGCAATCAATAATAAAGGGTTTAAAGATATTTCTTGCTCTTTCTATCGTAACTTATACAGTGCTTTTAATTTTTACTGCGACAAAGGGTACATGGAACGCATTTAAAGAAATAGATATTATTTATATTCCGATATTTATTGTCTTACTTTCTTTGTATCTTTTTTTAGAGTCATTCAGGATAAGACTTATCGCCAAGGCGATTTCCGGGAAGTGGATTTCTTTTTGGTGTTGTTTACAGGTAATATTTTGCGGAGCTTTTCTTTCTGCGGTTACTCCATTTCAGGCAGGCGGATCACCTCTGCAGGTTTATATCCTTGATAGAGCCGGATTAAAGGTAAGTAGTTCGTTGCTGCTCCTTTTATTCAGGGCTATTTTTTATCTTATCGGGATGTTATTATTCTTGCCTTTTATAATGCCTTTTTTCAGAACCGAATACTCCGGCAGATCAATGAAAATTTTATCCCGATATTCTGTATTTGCTTATATTTTTCTTTTTAGTTTGCTGTTCTTAGTTCTGTCTATGCCAAGGTTTCTGAAAAAAATAATTTATTCTACGACTTTTAGGAAAGGGAAAAGAACGCGGATGACAGGGAAGACGTTTCGTATGTTGAGAGAAATAAAATCAATTAATAATGAATTGCTCGATTTTATAAAAAACAAAAAGTTATATGCTTTAGGCATTATTATTACAACTGTTGCTGTTTATATCCCAAATTATTCTATAGCTTACTTTATACTTAAGGGACTTTCGATTAACGTTCCTTATCTGGATGTAGTTTTTCGGCAGGTTTTCTTGCTTTTTGCTGCTTTCTTTTTCCCGACACCCGGTGCGGAGGGAATAGTCGAAGGCGGTTTTGCAGCCTTGTTTTATTCTTCAGTACCTAAATATTTAATAGGTATGTTTGCAATTTTGTGGAGATTTGTAACTTATCATCTCGTCGTCATAATAGGCGGCTTTTTGACGTTGAAGATTTTAAATCTTAAAGACGTGATTACGGAGAGAGAAGACTAAAAATAATAGGACGCTGATAAACGCAGATTTTCAGGATTTTTTAACTACCCTACACCCCATTTTTTTAACAACAAATTGCACAAATATCACAAATGAATTAAAAAATCAATCAATTTTATTATATATAAGGCATACTTTGTTTTTTATATTCGTGTAATTCGCCTGCCCCGTAAGGAAGAATGACTGTATCGGGGTGTGACTTGTTGTTAAACATAGCTCTTCGCTTTTGGCCTTTAGCTGTTGAAAAACAAAAAAATCTCTGGGTTCTTTGTGACTCTGTGTGAGTTATAGTTTTGAGTTTGATGTTCCGGGTTACGAGTAAGAAAACAATAAAAAAATCCTTTTAAATCTGCGTCCTATTATTGGGATGAAGTGGGTCTCTGTGCTCTCTGTGTTTTATGTTTTTCTCTGCCTGCCCCGTGGAATAGTAGTTTATCATGCGGCAACTTCTATTCCACTGGGCCTGCCCTGTAGAGAGGAACGACCGTATCAGGGTGTGCTCTGTGGTTAAATTAAAGTTTCGTGTTTCGAGTTAGAAAAGGAAATTTATTTGTGCTATTTGTGTGATTCGTTGTTTCTATATTTCTTAAGATGAATTTAGCTTATGTAGTAAATACTTCCCGAGTAGAAAACCTTCTCGGTCTCTTCGTTTTTTATTTTTATCCCTCCATCCTCTTGTATCGTGATTACTTTCCCTACGAAAGTGTCTTTGCCGTCCGTGAATCTGACCTTTTCGTTTACGTCGCCGCTTAAACTCAGATACTTTATATGGATTTCCTTAAGTTCGTTTCTTTCCCTTGCTATTCTTTCTATTATGTTCTTTGCTGTTTCTTCGATGTCGATATCTTTATGTAATAATTCTTTTGAGGTAATTACTACATCCTTAAGAGGTATGGGAAAATCGGAATTACTTAAATTAAGATTCAGGCCTATACCAATGATAAATTTATCTTTGACTTTTTCTATAAGAATACCCCCAAGCTTTTTTCCTCTCGAAATTATATCATTCGGCCATTTAATGTTGGTCAACAGTCCCTGCTTTTCGAGAACCTCACATACCGTAACCGCGCAAAGCTGCGAAAGAGCTCCCGCGGTCCCGGAGAAATTTTCTAAGTATACAGAAAACCACAACCCCCCCGAAGGAGAGAACCAGTTTTTCCCGTTTCTTGCTTTGCCTGAAGTCTGTACTTTTGCTATCAGGCTGTCAAGGTCTTGAAGCTTATCCAGACGTTTTTTCATCCATTCATTCGTAGAATCGACTTCATCCGTTTTTATCATTCTTGGCATTTATTACTCCTTGATTATAATATAATGTTATTATTAAATTTTGCAATCTTTTCCCAGAAATTTTTCACTTGGAGTTATCGGGAAATAGGATTTAGAATTTAGTTCGTGGTTTGTTGTTCCTGGTTCGTAGTTCGTGGCTGAGATCAATATATTAGTAAATTAGTAACAAAAAACTACGTATCTACATGTTATAAAGATAGGCTATTAGCCTTTTGCTTTTAGCTGTTTGCTCAAAAAACAAAAATCCTGTGAATCTTGTTAATCCTGTCTGATAGATTCTTTGAATCGGTATAATCGTGAATAAGTAAATTGGTAAATTAGTAAAAAATAAAAAATTACAGTATCTACATGTCCTACATGTTGTAAAACGGCGTTTAGCTTTTGGCCTTTAGCCGTTAGCTAAAAACAGTAAAGAAAAATCATGTATATCTTGTTAATCCTGTCTAAAATTAGGATTTAAGAGTCAGTTAAAAATAAAAAAACCGGCATTCACCGGTTTCTTTATTTATGTTCTCTGATAATTGAACAAATAATAGATGTTATATTTATTTTTGGACAAGCCATACGGTCTATTAGTACGACTCGGCTGAACACATTACTGTGC
>CAZGBM010000032.1:0-21839 GCA_964523975.1 uncultured bacterium
ACATAGCTCTTAGCTTTTTGCTTTTGGCAGTTAGCGTAAAAAATAAACAAAAATTTTGTATTAATGGTCTTGTAGGCTAATCTTTAAACGTGAAAAGCAGATTGCTAATAGCGAACAGCCGGGGTTGTGGATTGTTTGCGGCTAAGATAGTCCCGTGATATTTCCTTCTTTATCAATGTCAATCTTTTCTGCAGTGGGGTAGAGGGGCAGACCGGGCATAAGAAGTATGTCACCGGTTATGGGAACCAGGAAGCCCGCTCCTCTTGAAATTTGGATTTCTCTTACAGTCACAATGAAATCTTCGGGTCTGCATAATAGTTCAGGGTTATCAGAAAGAGATTTTTGAGTTTTTGCAATACAGATTGGTAGTTTTTCTAAACCTAATTTTTCGATAAGTTTAAGGTCCGCTTGCCCATCTTTCGTAAATTCTACTGCAGCAGCTCCGTAGATTTCTCTTGATACTATTTCTATTTTCTTTTTTATTGATTCCGTAAGCGAATAAAGAGGTTTAAAGCTTGTTTTTTTGGAGAGCTTATTGATAACTTTTTCTCCTAAATCTAAAGCTCCTTCTCCGCCTTTCTGGTGAACTTCAACGATAGACGATTCTATACCTTTTGAAGATGTGAATTCCTTTATTACTTCTATTTCCTCGTTGGTATCATTGGTGAATTTATTTATAGCTACTATTGCTGGTATTTCGAACTTTTTTATGTTCTCCAGATGTTTATGAAGGTTCGGAAGGCCATTTTTCACTGCTTTTGGGTCGGGTTCTTGAATGTTTTTCAGGTCTTTTCCGCCGTGGGTTTTCAGTGCTCTTGTAGTAGCTACGAGAACAACCACTTGTGGAGATAGACCTGATTTTTTTGCCACAATGTCGAAAAATTTTTCTGCTCCCAGGTCAAACCCGAATCCTGCTTCGGTCACCACGTATTCGCATAGTTTGAGTCCTAATTTCATCGATAGTACCGAGCAGGTTCCCTGTGCAATGTTCGCAAAAGGACCGCCGTGAACGAGAGCAGGTGTCCCTTCCGTTGTTTGAACCAAGTTCGGTTTTAAAGAGTCTTTTAATAAAGCAGTTACAGCACCTTCGATATTTAAATCTTTTAAATAGACCGGTTCGCCTTCGTATGTAAAACCTATCAAAATATTGGAAAGCATTTCTTTTAGTTCAGCGTAATCTTCTGCAAGACACAAAATAGCCATAATTTCTGAGGAGGCGGTAATCTGGAAGGAAGATTCTCTCGGGACGCCGTGGATTTTTCCTCCAAGACCTATTATAATGTCTCTCAAAGCTCGGTCGTTCATATCCATTGCCCGATTCCATTTTGTTCTTCTCGGGTCGAGGCGTGGTTCTTTTCTATGGTATATATGATTGTCTAAGATGGCTGCAATAAGGTTATGCGCGCTCTCCACAGCCCGCATGTCGCCTGTAAAGTGCATATTTATTTCTTCCATTGGAAGAACCTGAGCATAACCTCCGCCTGTTGCACCTCCTTTTCTTCCGAATAAAGGTCCAAGTGAAGGCTCTCTGAGTGTAACTATTGAGGATTTCCCGAGCTTATTCAAACCGAGGGATAATCCTATTGATATTGTAGTTTTTCCTTCTCCGGCAGGAGTCGGAGTGATTGTGGAAACCAAAATCAATTTGCTGTCTTTTCGCTCTTTTTTACTTTTTATGGCTCCGATTTTGATTTTGCATTTGTCATTTCCATATAATTCTATATCTTCTTTCTGAAGTCCCAGGTTTTGGGCAATTTCAGAAATGTTTTTTAACTTTATAGATTTTGCTATCTTTATATCATTATTCATATTATCCCCTTAAATACTTCATACTTGACTATGTTCATTTCTATATTATTAATTAAAAGCCTTTTTTATATTAAGGATAATTGCAAGTTTTGCAAGTGCGGAGCTAAAGATAAGGGGAGGATTAATGCAGGATCTTATTATTGTGGGTGGAGGTATTATTGGGGGTTCGTCGCTATATCATCTTTTTGAAAAGGGTTATAGGGGAAAGGTTTTAGTTCTTGAAAGGAATGACGCCCTTGCTCAGGAATCGACTTCTCTCTGTGCGGGTGGCATGAGAAATATTTGGTCGACGGAAGTAAACATGAAAATGACTTCCTATTCGATAGAACATTTTAAAAATTTCAAGAAAAAATTTGGTGTTTCAATTGGGTTCGAGCAAAACGGATATCTTTTTACCTATTATGAAAACAATTGGAAGAATATTGTGGATTTTAAGCCGATATGGGATAAAGCAGGTGTGAATGTAGAATTGATCCCTCCTGAGGAAATCGAAAAATTTGTCCCGGATTTTAGACCGGAAATAAACCATCTTAAAAGTGATATATTAGATATGATACCCGTTTCTCCCATTGTCGGGGGGCTTTTCGGGAAAGATTGTGCAATATTCAATGCTACAACTCCTGCTCAGACTTATTTTAACGTAACAAAGGAGAAGTATCCTAGTCTGATCGAGATAGGGTTGAATAAGGAAGTAAAGAATATAATCATTGAAAAAGGAAAAGCCAGGGGGGTGGTTACTATAGATGGAGAAAAAATATCTGCCGGTGCTGTTCTGCTGGCAGCCGGAGCGTGGTCGAGACAGGTATTGGATAATTCTGGAATTCCCGATGATTTATCTATTCCCGTTGTTCCTATCAAGAGGGTTCTTTATGTTATTCTGTCTCCTAAAAATGATAAGGATTATAGTAAGGTTCCTCTGACTATCATAGATAACGGTGTTTATTTCAGACCGGAAGGAAATAGACTCGTTGCCGGAAGAGCGGATGAAAAACAGCCGGCGGGTTTTGATAAAGAACCCAGCAGGTCTTATTACGAGGATTTTATGAATCTTTATTTACAGGTCAGAATTCCGGGAGCCGAGTATTGCCGCATTCAGAATATGTGGGGAGGGTTGTATTCTGTTAACACAGAAGACCATAACGCTTTAATCGGAGAACATCCTGATTTTAAGGACTTGTTCATATGTACGGGTTTTAGCGGTCACGGTGCCATGGAGGCACCGGCTGCCGGTTTATCGATTGCTGAAATAATAGAGAGTGGTGAGGTTAAAACCATTCCTGAAGCAGAATTGTTGAATATTGAACGAATAAGAAATAGAAAACTAATAAAGGAAACGATAGTTTTGTAAATTTAAAAATTAAATATTAAAATGGAAAATTACAAATTAAAATTAAAAAAGAAATAACATTTACCACAGGGAACACAGAGGAATAATTGTGTTACAAAAGAAAGAAAACACTGAGAACACAGAGAAAAAGATAAAAACTCTGTGCTCTCTGTGGTTAAAAAAAATCTGGGGTTCGGAGAGGTGGGCTCTGTGTGTTTTTGTTCATTTTGCTTTTTAATTTTTGATATATAATTTCTTTAAAGGAGGCTGGGAGAGATGAGTTATAAACTCTTGACAATATTTATATTTTTAATAATATACTGATATGAAAGATGTTGCTATAGAGGGAGATTTATTATACTTCTCTATAAAGGAGATGTTTTACTTGCTTTCAAGGTTTAAGAAAACAGGTCGATTGATTATTAAGGAGGAAGGCAACGTTTACGTTTCGGATGGTAAAGTTTTACATGCTGAAATGGACAAGTTGGAAGGGCTGGAAGCTTTTTTTTCCCTTGGGCTGAAAAAAGAAGGGAAATTTGTCTTTCAACCTGATGAAAAACCTCCCGTCAATACTATTTTCCAGCCGCTTTCGGAATTGATAGACCAGATTGAAACAAGAGAAGCTCAATTGGAGGATTTTAAAAAGGATCTTCCTCCTGATTCGATTATTCCCGAGAAATCTTCAAGGGTCCCGGAAGGGAATAAAATTGCTTTAAAAAAAGACGAATGGAAAGTTTTGATTTTAGCCGATGGAAAGAAAAGGCTTTCTGAAATTATTCAATTAAGTCCTCTTTCCGAACTTGATACCTTGAAAGCTTTAGCTTGGTTATTCAAAGAATCGTTACTTTATGACCCGGAGGAGAAAAAAAGAGTTCTGGAAAACGAACTTAAGAAGACCAATATGTTCTTAAAGACTTTTGGGGATGGACCCTGGCTTATCGGTATTAATGAATTGATTGAGAAGTATGACGTGAAGGACGGTGTTTCTTTCAACGGAAAGAAGATGGAAATAAACAATAAAAAATTTTCTTTGGACCTTGAGAAGACAAAACAATTTTTTTCTGAAGTGATTGATTCTATCCGGGAAAAAGCTACGGAGACGCTTGGTAAGCTACTTGTAAAAAAGAAAATGAAGGAAATAGGAAATGAATCCTGAAATTTTAGATGAATTAATTAAAGTTCCTGACGTTAAGGGATTTGCCTTGGTTTCGTCTGAAGATGGTTCAATTCTAAGGAGTGGCGGAATAACTCCGGGTAATGTTGATGATCTTGTCGCCTTTACCGGTTCTGCTGCTGAGATTATAGCTGAAGCTTGCAAAGTAGGTAAAATAGATTCGATTAAAGGTATTGGTAGGGATACTATTGTTATTATGCCTTTTGATGAGAATTATCTCGGCCTTGTATTGGAACAAAACATTGAGGATATAGAAGAGAAAGTCCGGGAAACTTTTGAAGGATTGAAAAAAGGCGAGGATTCGGATGTTGAGAGACTCTTCAAAGATAGAGCAGAACAGTTAAATATGTTAATAAGAGAATTTGTCAAGGATTCCAATGCGGAGATGTGGAAGGGATATATATTGAGTGGGCTTTCGGCTCTTTCGAAGGACGATAAGGTTAAAGGTTCACTAAAACTGGAAGGAATGGAGTTGAAAGTTTCCGGTTCGGAAAATTTAAACAGGGATGAGATAAACAAATTTATGAAATTATTGCTGGACTTTATAGTTAAAAAGGCGTTGAGCGAATTTGGCAAGCAGCAGACAAAGATGATTGTTCAAAAAGTTATCAGGGAAATTAGTGAGAAGAATAAAGAATGATTTATTTAGAAGAATTAAAAAATAAATTCAATTTAGAAGCGACTTTTAACTTAGGTGAGCCTAAGGAGTATTTTGGAACTCTTGCGGGTGGAAAAGAAATTTTGGATAGAATTAGTCTTGTTTTGACTCAAACTTTTGATGCTATAGGTACGTTGCCTTTCCGGCAGTTAATTGTTAAGGGGAAGGATAAGAAAGTCGTTATAGTTTATCTGAGAAATAATTTTTTTGGTATAGTTGCAAAGAAAGATGAAAATGTCGATAACATTCTAAAATATATTTACGAAAAAGAAAGCACTTTAAAAGTAAAAGCAAAAGTAAAAGAGAAAAAAGTGGAAAAACCGGTAATCGTAGAAGAAGATAAAATATTTACTACAGAAATAGAAGAAGAGGAGATAAGAGAGAGAGAGGTAAAAGCTAAAGAATTAGAAACCGAGAAGATTGAAACAAAAGAGATAAAAGCAAAAGAATTGGAGAAAAAAGAAGTAAAAACCATTAAAGCGGAAGCGGAAAAAATAGAGAAAGAGAAAGTAGAAGCCGAAAAAGTCAAAGAAATTAGTGTTCAGAAGGCGGTTTTGGATTCAAAGGTAATAAATTATATTGAAGAAATAGCAGGTAATTTTCTTGGTGATTTCTCTTTAGATATAGTGTCCAATGTAATTGAGGATAGCGGAATAGATAGAAAAAAACCGACTAAAGACCAGGTTTTAGGAATAGCTCAATCGCTTAAAGACGCGGCGTCTCTTATAATCGGTCCTTCAAAAGCGAAAAAATTAAAGGAAGATATTTTGAAGAAAATAGAGGAGGTGGAATGAATTTGTTTTCATTGCTTTTTAGTTCCTTGCCGGAAGAGATTATTAAAATGGCGTCATTGAGTAGTTGGGTAATGATTATTGCAGCAGTTTTTTTGTGGATTACTTTTGTTCTTTTCGGAATAATTGCTAAAAGATATGAAAAGGTTTTGAGAAAAAAAACAGAGTGGCAATTCATTATTGTTGCCCCATCCGGTATTCTGATTTATGCTGTTTTACAATTACTTTCGGTTTTTCAAGGTAACTTGAAAATGCCGGTTGACACCGGTAGGATTGCCTATTCTCTTTTCTTACTTTCGGGTATATTGTCTTTACTCGGAGCTTTGCGTTTCAGAAGGGTGGTAAGCCCGAAAAGGGGAGGTTCTAGATGAGAGTAGATATTCCTTTTGAGGTTCTATTTGCCATAGGTATTCTAATTTTTACTTTATCTCTTTATGTTTATGGTTTAATTATAAAAAGACTTCTTCCTATGATTGAAAAAGGTGGAATATGGATTTTACCTGTCATTGGTTCTGTTCTACTGGTGGTATCAGCGGTCATTCATTTTTATCGCATCTTGTATTTTGGCAGAAGCCTTACTGTTGCAGATCCGGCAGACCTTTTCCCTTTAATTAAAGGTATGTTAAGTGCCAATTCATTTGAAGCTTATTCGATTCTTGGCGCTGCCCTCTTGACACTTATGGGAATTGCTGTATATTATCGCTGGATTTCCAGATAGATTTTGATGATTTGTAGTTTGTATATATTTTATAATATGAAAATTGACTATTCGAATTCATATAAAAGGAGGTTATTTATATGCAAGGTCTTATAGAATGGTTTGCGAAAGGCGGAGTGTTTATGTGGGGGCTACTTTTTTGTGCACTCCTTGGTTTTGGGCTTCTTATTGAGAGAATAATAACACACGCTCGTCTCAGGGTTGACCCACAAGACTTTTCCGATGAACTTATAGAGGTGTTTAAGAAAGACGGAGCTTCTACTGCGATTGAATACTGTCTGCGATTTCCTTCTCCTGCAGCGCATGTTTTGAGGGCTGCACTAGAAAGGTATAAAGAGATGGATAAAAAGTCTAAAGATATTAGAGGGGAGTTAGAGGATGTTCTGACAAGATTCGCAACCAGAGAATTAGCTTTCCTTGACAGAGGAATGTTGATTATTGCTGCCGTTTGTACTGTTGCTCCACTCATTGGATTCCTTGGAACCGTATCCGGAATGATACATGCTTTCGACGCAATAGCTCTTGCCGGAACGGTCGAAGCTACTCTTGTTGCTTCCGGTATTTCTGAAGCACTCGTTACAACCGAAGCGGGATTGATAATAGCGGTTCCGCTTGCATTGGGTCATGCTCTTTTCACGCAGAAATCAAATGCTTTTACTGATTCGATGGAGGAAGCAGCTGCTGCTTTAACGGATGTTTTAGTGGAGGCGTAAGTGAAACTTCGCACAAAGACAAGGACGTCCGCAGAGATACCAACTTCCTCGATGGCGGATATAGCATTTCTCCTTATAATTTTCTTTATGGTTTCTACAGTATTCGCCACTGAAGTTGGTTTGCAAATTATGCTTCCCGAAAAAGGACAAGAAGTTAAAATAAAATCTGAGAATATTCAGAGGATATATGTAGAAGAAAAAGGTGAAACGAGACTTAACGGTGAGCCGGTTAACCAGGACCAGTTGGTAGATGAAGTGAAAAAAATTCTTGCGTTGAATCCCAATGCTATTTTTTCGATAAAGACTCATCCGGCAGCACAGTATCAATATATGGTGCAAGCGCTCGACAAATTGAGATTAGCAGGTGCTGAGAGATACTCATTGGCGCCTTCTTCAGAGGAATGAGGTATAAGTTATGAAGATTAAAAGAGAAAAACGCTCCGCTTCAGTACCAACCAGCTCAATGGCGGATATAGCATTTCTGCTTATGATATTCTTTATGGTTTCCACTACTTTTAGAGCCGAGACCGGCCTTCAGATAATTATTCCACAGGTGGAAGCGGCTGAAAAATTGCCTACAAAAAATTTAACTTATATCTGGATTGCAAAAAATGGTCTTATTTCTGTTGATGATGCGCTTATCTCTCTCGATAGAATTTCCGATATAATGAGCAGAAAAAGACTGATAAATCCGGATATAATTGTTTCCGTTGAGTGTGATGAAGCTACTGGTTATAAACTTGTGGAAGATGTTTTTAACGAATTCGTCGACGCTTCAGTTTTGAGGATTCATCTTGCCGCAAGAAAGAAAAGAGGGTGATATATATGAAAAAAGTTGTTGATTTAAGAAAGCAGTATCCCCTTAATATTAGATTGGGATTTCTAATTACTCTTGTATTGTTAATTTTAGGTTTTGTTTTTATTCCTGAAACGGAGCGAAAACCGTATACTGCTAGGGTTAGCGGAATTATAAAGGTTGATAACCTGCCGCCACAACTTCAGAATATTATAAATCCCCCTCCACCGCCCCAGCCTAAAATGCCTGTGGCTGCCAAGAGTGACGAAGAAGTGGAAGCGGAGACTATAGAAAAAACAGATTTTACGGGACTCGAAAAGGAAGCGGACATAGAAATGGCTCCGCCTAAATTTGTGCCCTATGAAGTTGCCCCTGAAGCTTTGAATTCGAAGGTAATGTACTTTTACCCTGAGGTAGCCAGAAGGTTGGGGATAGAGGGAACTCTTTATCTTGAACTATGGGTAGATAAAAATGGAATTGTTAGACAGGTTGTAATAAAAAAACCTTTATATCCCGCTATAGATGAGGAAGCTCAAAAGAGAGCTTATCAGTTGAAATTTAGCCCTGCTATGCAGAGAGATAAGCCTGTGGATGTTTGGGTTTCTTATCCCGTTACCTTTAAACTGGAAGATTAAAATAAAATCTTTTGAAGAAAAAGGGGCTCAGTTCATGAGCCCCTTTAAATTTTAAATATTGTCTTTAGGAATTTACGATTCAATAAAGTGGGTCAAAGGAGTTGGTCCTAAAAAAGCAAAACTGCTTTCTCAGTTAAGTATAATAACTGTCAAAGATTTTTTATATCTTGCTCCCAGAAGATATTTAGACAGAAGCGAGATTAAATCCATTAGAGATATTAGAGTTAATGAAGAAGTGACTATTGAAGGCGATATTGTTTCTGTCGGCTCTCGAAGAACCAGGAAGGGAAAATTACTTACTGATGTTGCAGTATATGATAAAACCGGAGTTATTGTCGGTAGATGGTTCAATCAGCCCTGGGTTAAAGAGAGGTTTAGTCGAGGCGGACATCTTTTTCTTAGCGGAAAAGTCGAATACTTCAAAGGGTTGTATATTTTGAATCCCGACTATGAATTTCTTACCGACGAAGAGGCGGAATTGATTCATACAGGAAGAATTATTCCTGTTTATCCGCTAACGAAAGATATTGGGCAAAGATTTATGAGAAGGACGATAAATTATATTCTTCAATCGCTTCGGGATAAGATTGAAGACCCTTTCCCTTCCGATATGATAAATAAATATGAGTTGATTTCTTTAAGCAGTGCTTTATATAACCTCCATTTCCCTGAAAATAAAAATATTCTGGAAAAAACGAAGAGAAGATTGGCTTTTGATGAGCTTTTTTATCTACAATTGTTTCTCGCTCTTGAGAGAGAAACAATAATGAAAGAAAACGGTATTTCCTTTGATACGGAGACCGATTTGGTCAGACGGTTTGTTGCTTCCCTACCTTTTGATTTAACTTCTTCTCAAAAAGAGGTTCTCTCTGAGATTAAGAAAGATATGAGAAGGCCTTATCCGATGAATAGACTGCTTCAAGGTGATGTCGGTTCGGGTAAAACAGTGGTTGCCTTAATAGCAATGCTTATCTCGGTAAGCAATAAATTTAATGTTATCTTTATGGTTCCGACAGAAATTCTTGCTTATCAGCATTTCTTAGTAATCAACGATTTCTTATCTTTTTTCTCTATACCTCTCTGGCTTTTGGTAGGTAATATGAATAAGAAAGAAAGAAAAAAGATTCTACAGGAGATCGGTAAAAAAAGAGGTATAATTTTGGGAACCCACGCGTTACTTGAAGAGGATGTCAAAATACCGAATTTAGGTTTGGTGGTAATTGATGAACAGCATCGTTTTGGTGTTAATCAGAGGGCGAGAGTAAAAAGAAAAGGTAAGCCAGATGTTATTGTTATGTCGGCTACCCCGATTCCGAGAACTCTGGCTCTTTCGGTTTATGGAGAGCTGGATGTTTCGACTATAAACGAAATGCCTCCAGGTAGAATTCCTTCTACGACGAGGTGGGTAAAAAAACCGGAGAAAAGGGAGGAAGTTTATAAATGGATAAAAGGGAAAATACGGGAAAATAATTATAAGGCTTATATCGTGTTCCCTTTGATTGAGGAATCGGAAAATTTAGACTTACATTCGATAGAGGAAGAAGCCGAGAGTATCAGGAGAACATTTTTTTTCGATTCAAAAGTCGCAATTTTACATGGAAGAATGGAAAACGAAGAAAAAGACAGAATTATCAAGGGGTTTAAGGAAGATAAGTTTGATATATTGATAGCTACTACTGTAATTGAGGTTGGAATAGATATTCCGGAGGCTAACATTATGGTGGTGGAGAATGCCGATAGGTTTGGTCTTGCGCAGCTACATCAACTTAGAGGTAGAATTGGCAGAGGAAGGGATAAATCATATTTTATAATGATTGCAGAGGAAAAGAATATTACGGATAAAGCTAAAGTAAGACTTAGTACTCTTGAGAAGGTTTCGTCCGGCTTTGAGTTATCCGAGGTTGATTTATCTTTGCGGGGACCCGGAGAATTCTTTGGCACGAAACAGCATGGGTTTCCAGATTTCAAATTTTTTGACCCGTTTCTGATGCGAAATATGATTGGAATGGTTCAAAATGCTGTAAGTAATGTAATTGATAAAGGCCTGGAATTTAAGTTTATGGATGAAATTAATCGCGTCAGAGATAAAGCGGAATTTCTGGATATCGGATAAATAATGGAACTTCAGGGGCTTAAATTCAGTCTTGTAAAGTGTATTTTTACCTGGTAAAGCTGCTGTAACGTAATAATCGCAAATGGTGAAAAGCGTTAAAAAGAAGGGTATATTTTATTTTTTTAACAGGTATGGATGTATCTACTTGGGGTTGACATTATAAGGTTTTTTGTTATCTTGTTTTTGAGAAAAACGGTTCGAAATAGTAAAAATTAAAGGGAGGATTGAAGATTAATGATAAAAAAGGTCATTTTTTTGTTTTTGCTTCTAATAATTGTTTTTCCTTTCACTGCTTTTGCTGATTCTTTTGAAGCCGGAGCTGTTTTTATGATGATTTTTCCTGGTTCCAGAGCGACAGGAATGGCTGGAGCTTTTACTGCTTCGGAAGGAGATGTTTTTTCTAGTTATTACAATGACGCAGCTTTAGCTTTTAGTGAAAAAGGACAGATTGGTCTTCAACACACTAACTGGTTGCCAGGTTTATATCCGGGTATGTATTATGAGTATTTCAGCTTTTTGTTCCCAGTAGGAGAAGACTTAAATCTGGATTTTGCCGTGACCTATCTTACTACCGGTGAAACCGTTGCAGGGGATAGCCTTGACCTGGACAGGTATAAATGGGTAACGTTTGACCTGGCTGTTAAGGCGGGTGGTTGTTTGCAATTATCCGATAATCTTGGCGTTGGGATTGGAATGAAATATATCTATTCATTCCTGGCACCGGAAGATGTAATCAGGCAAGTTCTTGGTATATCAGGTTCTGGTGGAAGCGGACAGGCTTGGGCTCTGGACCTTTCTGTGCTATATATATGGAATGATTTTATTGGTCGGGAGTTGTTTAAAACTCTCAGGATTGGAGCTGCGTTGCAGAATATTGGGCCTGACATCAGCTATATAGAAAACGGAGAGTCTGATCCACTTGCAAGAATGCTGAGGGTGGGTGTTTCTACTTCTATTTTTGAGAACGAAATGCATAAATTGAATTTAAACGTGGATTTAATAAAAATTCTTATAGGTGTTGAGGCGATGAACTTTAGTGAGATGTGGAGAGATTCCTGGAAGGCTACTGGCTTGGAATATACCGTAAATGATCTTTTTTCGGCAAGAGTTGGTCGTTTCGTCGATAATGTTGGGTCGAGGAATGGCTGGACTTATGGTATAGGATTGAATTTCTATAAGAAATTTCTTGTTGATATTTCCGCGGATCAAGATATCTATGACTTCAAAACATCGAACTATAGAATCTCGCTTCAATATTCCTTCTGATGGACTAATTCTGGTCAACAAACCTTCAGGCATGAGAACGACAGAGCTTTTGAATAAAGTTAAGAGCATTTTATCTTTGAAAAAAGCCGGTCATGGAGGAACGTTAGACCCTTTTGCCGAGGGTTTGATATTGATTCTTTTTGGTAAAGCAACGAAATTGATGGAGTATGTCGGAGACGAAAAAGAATATATCGGTACTATGAAATTAGGAGTAGTTACGGATACCGACGACCCTGATGGAAAAGTAATAAGTGAGAAAAAAGTCCCGGATTTGTCTAAGAAAGAAATCGAAAAAGTACTTTCTAATTTTCGAGGGCGCTTCAATCAGGTGGTACCTCTATATAGTGCTGTAAAAAGAGACGGGGAAAGATTGTATAATAAGGCAAGGAAAGGAGAAAAAGTCGAGAACCTGCCCGATAGGAAGGTTTTAGTGGAAGAACTTGAGTTACTTGATTTTTCTTCGCCATTTGTAGAATTCAGGTGTGTGGCATATCGTGGTACTTATATGCGCTCTTTAGCAAGGGATGTTGGTGAGTGTCTTGGTTGTGGTGCGCATTTGAGCAAACTTATTAGACTCCGAGTTGGTTCCTATACGATTGATGATTCTTACAAACTTTCTGATATAAAGAACGGAAATTTTGAAACAGTTGAATTCAGAAAGGCTTTACCTCATTTGAAAACGGTAACTCTTAGAGAAGATGGTGTGTGGAATTTTATTCATGGTGGTAAGATAAGAGGTTTCTATCCAAAGGGTTTATATCAGGTGAAAGACAACAGGGGAAATCTTTTGGGAATAGGTAAGGGGGAAACCTATGCAGTTCAGCCAGTTAAAGTGTTCCATAATAAGTAATCCGGATGAACTTCCTTCGGTTTCCGGTTTTCTTGCGATTGGCAATTTTGATGGGGTTCACCTTGGTCACCAGCTGTTAATAGAGGAGGGTAATAAAAGAGGAGATGTTTCTATTCTTACTTATGAACCGCATCCTTTGATTATTCTGAATAAAAAAAATAAGCCTTTTTTACTGACTGACTTAAGCGAAAAGCTTTTTCTTCTGGAAAAATATTCGGTAAAGAAAATAATTGTCCTTAGATTCAATTATAAAATTCTTCAGATGCCTCCGGAAGCTTTTGCGAAAACGATTATAAAGGAAAAAATCAATCCTGATGGAGTAATAATCGGATTTGATCATCATTTCGGCAGGGATAGAAAAGGGAATTCCGAATTTCTGAAAAAGATGGGCGAAAAGTTTGGCTTTGAGGTTGATGTTTTTCCTGAAGTAAAAATGGATAATAAATCAGTTAAAAGTTCCGAGATCAGGAAATTATTAAAAAAAGGAGAAATGAATAGTGTTTATAAAATGCTTGGACATCCTTATTTGATGGAAGGAAGAGTGGTCAAGGGTGACGGTATAGGCAGTACTTTGGGGTATCCTACTGCTAATGTTGAATTGGATTCCGACTATAAATTACTGCCGGGCGAAGGGCTATATTCTTCAATTATTGAAGTTAATGGGGAAGAATTTCCGGCAATGCTTTATATAGGGTCCTCTCCCACTTTTGGAGTAAATTATGTAAAGATAGAAATTCACATTATGGGATTTTCAAGGTGTATATATGGGGAGAGAATAAGATGTTTTGTTTACTCGCTCGTAAGAAAGAAAAAGTTTTTTGCATCAGAACAATCTTTAAAAGAGAATATAATTATGAGTGAAAAGGAAACTTTAAAAAGTCTTAAGGAGGTTTATAAATGGGAATCACAACTAAGAAAAAGCAGGAATTAGTCAAGAAGTTTCAGCGACATGAGAAAGATACGGGGTCTCCGGAAGTTCAGATAGCTATAATCTCTGAAACAATAGCAGAACTAACCGAACATCTGAAAGAACATAAAAAAGACTTCCATTCTCAGAGGGGACTGCTGAATCTGGCTTCGAAGAGAAAGAGATTGCTTAGTTATCTGAGAAGAAAGGATTACAAGAAATTCAATGAAGTTGTGAAAGATTTGGACATCAGGGTTTAAGGTAAGTGAGGTTAATTTATGGATATTAAAGATTCATTGAATGTTGGAGATAATGAAATCAGTTTCCAGACGGGGACGATAGCCAAGCAGGCTTCGGGCTCAGTGATTGTTTCTCTTGGAGACACGGTTGTACTTGCCACTGCTTGTTCGGCGCAGGAATCACAGGAGGGACTTTCTTTCGTTCCGCTTGTTGTGGATTATCTGGAGCGAACATATTCGGCAGGTAAAATTCCCGGAGGTTTTTTCAAAAGAGAAGGGAAGCCTTCGGAGAAAGAAATTTTGATTTCAAGATTGGTAGATAGACCAATTCGTCCGTTGATTCCTGAAGGATACACAAAAGAAACTCAGATAATTATAATGGTTCTTTCGCACGACCAGGAGAATGATACTCATCCTTTGGCTGTGTCTGGCGCGTCGGCCGCGCTCACAATTTCCGATATACCTTTCAATGGACCGGTTGGTGCGGTAAAAGTAGGATTGGTCGATGGACAGTTCATAATAAATCCTACAGTGTCGCAACTTGCAAAAAGCAAGATGGATATGGTCGTTGCCGGAACTTTTTCCGCAGTGACTATGATTGAGGGTAAAATGGACGATATTGATGAGAGTACAGTGTTTTCCGGCGTTGAAATAGCTCATAGAGAGATACAGAAAATTGTCCAATTTCAAAAAAAGTTCGCTGAAAAAGTTAGTGAACAAAAACGTTTTTTTGAACCTGTAAGTATCCCCGAAGAATTAAGACAAGAAGTTCTTTCAAGATTCGGCAGCTTCATTGATAAGTTGAATGTGACTCCTTCCAAAGAAGAAAGACAGAGCTTAAAAAGAGAAGTTCTTGAAAACCTTAAAGAAAAATATGAGGAAGAACAGTGGTGGCAGGTCGAGAAAATAATTGAAGATAAACAGAAAATGTTGATGAGAAAGATGATTCTGGAGCAGGGTAAGAGGATAGATGGCAGAAGGCTTGACGAAATACGGCCTATCGAATGTATGGTTAAGACGTTACCCCGTCCTCATGGCTCAGCCATTTTCAGAAGAGGGGAGACGGTAAGTTTATCTGCAGTAACCCTGGGTTCAAAAAGAGACGAACAAAAACTTGACCATTTGATCGGAGAAGATTACAAAAGATTCATGCTCCATTACAATTTTCCCCCGTTTTCGGTAGGTGAAGTTCGGTTTATGAGAGGCCCGGGAAGGAGGGAAATAGGACATGGAATTCTCGCAGAGAATTCTTTATTACCTATTATCCCCGAAGAAGAAAAATTTCCCTACACTATAAGACTCGTTTCCGATATACTTGAGTCCAATGGTTCATCTTCGATGGCAACTGTTTGCGCTTCCTCACTTGCTTTAATGGATGCCGGTATCCCCGTAAAAAAACATGTAGCCGGTCTTTCTATCGGGCTTGTTAAGGAAGATAAAGAATACCGACTTTTGACGGATATTACGGGTGAGGAAGATCATATGGGTGATATGGATTTTAAAGTTGCAGGAACGAGGGAAGGTATTACCGGTATACAGCTTGATACCAAAATTAACGACTTAACTCTCGATATCGTGAAGGAAGGGCTGGAGAGGGCAAGGGAAAGCCGTCTTTTTATTCTTGAAATAATGGAGAAAACAATACCTGTTCCCAGAGAATCTCTCTCCGAATTTGCGCCGAGAGTATTGACCGTAGAAGTGCCGGTCGAAAAAATAGGTCGAATTATAGGCCCTTCCGGTAAAAATATCAAGAAGATAGTCCGGGAGAGTGAAGCTGAGGTTGAAATAGACGATGATACCGGTGTAGTTACAATATTCGGAGACAGTAAACTCGCGGTCGGAAAAGCCGAAGCAATGGTCAGGGAAGCCATAAAGGATATTGAAACAGGCGAGGTTTATGAGGGAGAAGTAAAGAAACTCCTTCCTTTCGGAGCGATTGTGTCTATCGGGGGAGGAAAGGATGGTTTGATTCATATAAGTGAAATAGCGCACTATCACGTAAATAAAGTCGAAGATGTCCTTTCCGTAGGGGATAAAGTCAGAGTTAAGGTAAAAAGAGTGGGAGATGACGGAAAGATCGATCTTTCCAGGAAAGCACTTATTGCGAAGAGTAAGGATAATAATGTAAGCGAAAACAATAGTAATAATATAAACGAAAACAGGAATGATTAGGTAGATATACTTTTTTTCTTGAAAGAAGACCGACAGAGGGGGGATTTGCTTTGTGAAGAGTGACCATATAGTTCTGGGAATAGACGTTGGTTCTACGAATATAAAATCGGGGTTGGTTATTGAAGGCAATATAAGTGAGTTCAAAAATACTCACATTAACCCTGATAAAGTTATATCAGAATTGTTGGAAGTCATTCGGTTTTATGAATTGAGTAAAGATTCCTTTATTGGAGTAGGTTTTCCGGGTTTTATTAATGATGGAAAAGTGCATAACCCTCCCAATCTACCGTCTGTTGGCGAGCTGGATCTTCGAAAACTTTTGATAGAAGAAACCAGCCTTCCCATATATGTTTTTAATGACGCCGACGCCTATATACTCGGAGAAGCTCTGTATGGTGCAGGGAGAGGGTATAAGATTGTGGTTGGTTTGACTCTTGGAACCGGAGTCGGCGGAGGTTTTATTGTAGATGGAAAAACGTATACAGGTAGCCGTGGTTTTGCTTCGGAATATGGGCATATGACGATTGACCCCAATGGGCCGGAGTGTCATTGCGGTAAAAAAGGATGTCTTGAGTCCTTCATCAGCAGTTATGGTCTTTCCGCCCGTTATAAGCTTCTTTCCGGGAAGGAACTAAGTGTTGAGGAAATCTTTGATGAGGTTAAGAAGGGAGAGAAAACCGCATTAAAAGTGGCAAATGAGTTTGGCTTTTATCTTGCTATAGGTATCAAGAATATAGTAGAAGCTCTGGACCCGGATATAATAGTCCTGGGAGGCGGTATATCGAAGGCGGGAAGTATAATCCTCAAGTTAATCGAGGAAAATCAATCTTTTTGTTACCGTCCTTTTGAGGACTTCAAGGTAGCACTTGGCGAGTTACCAGACAAAGCGGGAGCTATCGGTGCTGCCAACTGGGCTCTCTTGAAACACCGAAGATAGATGGAAGAGGATTTCTGGAGCCATCTTGAGGATTTAAGAAAAAGAGTAATTATATCCCTTTGTTTTTTTTTGGTTTCAAGCGCTGTTTTTTATCCTTTTTCCGATAAAATAATAAAACTATTTACCGATTTTGTCGGACAAACTTATTTCTTTGCACCTCAGGAAGCTTTATTTATAAGAATCAAAATCAGTATTATGACCGGTCTGGTTTCTGTTTTGCCTTTGATACTACACCAGTTATATCTTTTTGTGGTTCCTGCATTAACGAGTGAAGAAAGAAAATTTGCTGCTCCTCTATTAATATTTCTTGTAGTTTTTTTCTATGGCGGCGTTGTTCTGGGATACTTCATATTTTTGCCGTATATTTTAAAGATGCTTATGTCTTTTCAGACCGATTTTATCATACCCCTTCTTTCCGTTTCGAGGTATTTTAGTTTTGTTATCTGGGTTCTGGCGGGTTTCGGAATATCGTTCGAAATGCCAGTCTTTTTCTTTATTTTGAGTAAATTGGGAGTGGTATCTCCCGGGGCACTTCTCCGGAATTGGAGATTCGCAATAATTTTTATACTGATTTTCGCTGCTGTAATAACTCCGACTATCGATATTGTTACGATGTTTATAACGGCTTTTCCGTTATTCTTTCTTTATTTTATTTCGATAGGCGTTTCCTTTTTTGCGGTAAGAAAAAAGACTAATTAGCCACAGAGACACAGAGAACACGGAACCAAACCACACAACCCATTTATTTCTTTGTTTGTAAAAACCCGCTACACAATACCAACTATTTTATACTGGATAAAACGAGTTATAAGATTATATTTGTTTTATTTAAATATAACTTTTAGAGGCATAGTATTTTTTATCTGCTTGTATATTTTCTGTTATGTTTAGGTATGTAGGGTAAAACGCAAATATAATTTTTTTCTTTGTGTTCTCTGCGTCTCTGCGGCTAAAAAACTTGAAGGGGGTGGTGGCATCAGAACAAGCACAAAGATTTTTTGTTTTTTCTCTGTGTTCTCTGCGTCTCTGTGGCTAATTAATGGTTGACAAAACGCGAGAGTTGTATTATATATAATACAAGTAATAATTGTAATACATTTGTAGTGGAGGTAAGAATGGTTAATGTTAGAGTACCGAAAGAAATAGAGGAACGATTAGAGGAGTTAACCCGATTAACTCATCGATCTAAGAGTTTTTATGTGAGGGAAGCGTTGCTAGCCTATCTTGAGGATCTTGAAGATTATTATATTTCAATAGATAGATTGGCGGACAAAAAATCCAGAAGATACACTTTACAAGAAGCTAAAGAGAAACTTGGCTTATAATATTTTTCTTGTCGAAGAAGCATTAAAAGAACTTTCTTCCTTTGACAAAAAAACTACGGAAAGAATACTCTATAAAGTAAGCACTCATCTTGTAAAATCTCCGGGTAAATTAGGTAAACAACTAAAAGGTGAATACGCAGGGTTCTTTAAATATAGAATTGGAGACTGGAGAGTAATATATCACTTAGATGAAGAAAGTAAGACTATTACTATAACAAAAATCGGACATCGAAAGGAAGTGTATAAGAAATGACACTGATTAGCCTCAAAGATACACAAAGAGTCATGAGTCACGAGTCGCCAGTCATTAGTCGAAACAAAACTCGGCCCACAACCCAAAAGATATTTTGACAGGATTAACATGATTGACAGGATTTTTATTTGTCGTTTCTTTTCGGAATTTAAACCTCAAATCCAAATAATTTTTTTGATCTGTGTAGATCTCTGTTTATCCGGTCTAAATTATTAAAGGAAAGGGGAAAATGTTTACGGGGATATTATTGCATTATTTGTTGAAAGAGCTCGATATAAAGGGTGAAGTGAAAGTTGACGATATCGTCCGGGCAGGCGATGAGATTTCGGTTGTTTTCGGAAAAAGGATTTTAACCGCGAATCTGAGTTCCACGAGCCCCTATATTTCCTTCAAAAAAATAAAAGGTCAGGGATATCTTTCTTCTGTATTCAAAGGCAAAAAAATAATCAAAATCGAACAGCTGGGTCTTGATAGAATCCTTGTTATAAATCTTGAAGAAGATTTAAAAATAATATTCGAGATCTTTGGTAGAAGAAGCGATTGTCTGTTTCTGCGAGGCAATGAAATATTGAATTCGTTTAAAGGTCTAAAGAAAGGTAAATATAGACCTCCCTCTATTCCGGAGGCTCTTAATCTTTTCGAAACCGGAAAAGAAGAACTTGTAGAGGCCATGATATCCGGAGAAAAAATATCGGGATTATCCGTAGGATTCATAAAAAGTTTGAAAATGAAAGGAATAGAGTTTGTCGATTCGTTTGCCGAACTCGAATTTGGACCGACTGTATATGAAGATATCCTTTCTCCGTTTGTTTTAACCAACGGTAGAAGATTTCCTGCTATGAATGAAGCCATAATATACTATTTCGAGGAGAAGAATAAAGAAGAAGAAAGAAAAAGATTGATTGTAATTATAGAGACGGAGTTAGAAAGGAAAATAATTAAAAACGAAGAAATTTTAAGGCGATTAAGTGAAAGTAAAGATATTTCGGTATATAAACAAATGGGAGATGCTCTTCTTACTTATCAGGGATATATCGATTTTTCCAAAGATAAAGTAATTCTTGATTATATGAATAAAAAATTTGAAATCGAAATAGATTCTTCGCTTTCCGTAATGCAAAACGCTCAATACTATTTTGAACTTTTTAAGAAGGAGAAAAGAAAAGCTGAAAGTGAAGAGCAAAGAAAAAGAAAAATAGAAAAAGAATTGAATGTACTAAAGAAAAAGAGAGAGAAATTTAAAACTACCGATGACCTGACCGAATTTAAAGAATTTTATAAAAAAGAGAAAGAAACAGAAGAAGAGGTCATTCCGTCTAAATTCAGGGTATTTACCACAAGTAACGGATTCAAGGTTTTAGTCGGCAAGAGTGCCGAAGCCAATCATGAGCTTACTTTTTCTTTTGCTCGTCCTTATGATATTTTTCTACATGTCAAGAACGCTCCTGGCTCACATACGATTTTGCGGGTAAAGGACAAAAACAAATTTCCGCCGATAGAAGATATTTATGAGGCGGCTTTTTATGCCGCAAAATTCAGTAAATTGAAACACTCGACCGCGGTTCCCGTCTCTTATGCGTTGAAAAGATATGTACGGGGAGCAAAAGGCCTCGCTAAAGGGACTGTAATAATGGAAAGGGAAAAGGTTGTTTATGTCAATGCCGCAGGCAAAAAATAATAACGCGCAGATGAACGCAGATTAGCACAAGATTACCCAACCACACCCCAAAAATTAATCTCACCGCAAAGACGCAAAGATAAAAAAAGAAAACTATATTTTTGTTGTTGAAAACCCAACACGCACCAAACTAATCTCACACAAAGCACACAAAGAGCACAGAGTAAAAAATATATTCGTATTGTTTAAACCCCTCACACACAGCATTTTTCACATGTAGGACATGTAGATACTGTAGTTTTTTTCACTAATTAACCAATCACCTAATCAACGAATCTACTACTTCAAAATTACCTTAAAGGCAATTTTGAAGTTATTGTAGTTATCTCATCAATGTGACTTTACCTGTATGTATTTTATTGCCTGTTTTTAATTGGTAAAAGTAGATTCCGCTTCCGAGCAATTTACCGTTGTAATCATTTCCGTACCATTTATACGAATAACTGCCTTTTCCTTGAGTGCCGTCAACCAGCATATTTACCTTTCTTCCGGACATATCGTAAAATGTTAATTCTACTTGGCTTTGTTCCGGAAGAGAATATCGGATTGTAGTGTAATTCGAGAACAACTTCGGATAGGGCGAACATTCGATATCATCAGTTAAAGTTTCGTTATCCTCTATACCGCTCAAAAATAAGGTAAGTCTTTCAAGAATAAAGGCGTCAGTGTAATTCGGGTCTGTTTCACTTGTATCACTCTTGACACAGACAACTCCTCCATAATTTTCCGTTATGAATTGATAGTTTATAAAGGTTATCGTATCAGAAAAAACAGGGATATCGCTTACATATATTGTCATAGCACAGGTATCGTAAATACGCGCACGTAGACAATCGTAACTGCCGTAAGGTATATTGACTATACCGTAAGCGTCATATTCCGAAACGCCGTAATGATAGTACTCCATGTAACTGCCTGCAATTATTTCTTCGCGAAATCCGTAATGGAAACCATAAGAACTACCGTAACTGTGAGGACAGGGGATCGAATCTGACGGGTCATATTTCCATACAAAAGGTGTGGTGGGGGATACTGCTCCCATACCCAATATTATTATACGATTACTATTAAGATTGTAATATTGATACACTGTGTCGGAATCCGCAGGTGAGCAGTAAACAAGATTCGCACCGGGAAACGAGTCTATATATGCATTGGTGGAAGGCTCAACTATTGTAGCATAGCCGTATTCGCTACCCATAGCTTGAGATGTAAAATCCCAGGTTTGTGGACCACCGGTAGTTTTGAGATCGACAGTTACGTTAACCGCGCTGTTTTTTATCCATTGAGTTCCTACATCATGAGGTATTTCGTTCCAGTCGATTACGATTTGACCGGATAGGTTTAATGCAGACATAAAAGGTAAGACAATAATAAATAATTTTAATAACTTCATACAAACCTCCTTTATATTTATAAGTATATGGAAAAATAGAACCTTTGTCAAGAATACGTTAGTCATCAGTCGATCATTAGGG
>CAZGBM010000033.1:0-21586 GCA_964523975.1 uncultured bacterium
CAAAAGTCCACGATGTACTGCTACTTTTGAGTCCACGATGTTGTGCTATTTGTCACCTAACCATCTAACCTCCAGATTTTAAAGACTTCATATACTCTTCTATTGCTTCTTTGGTTTTTTTTGCCGCCTCGAGGGGTCGGCAACCCAGGATCAATTGTCCGAGAAGATAGGACGAATAAAAACATCCTGAGCCGTGGAAAGAAAAATCGATTTTAGAACCTTTTATCAGTTCTATTCTCTTTCCGTCGTAAAAAAGGTCATTTGCATCCTCTATTCCTGTTATTATGACGTATTTTGTTCCCATCAGGTGGAGTATATTTGCTATTTTTTCTAAATCTTTTTCGCCAGTTAGCTGTTTCGCTTCTTCAAGATTCGGAGTTATGAAAGTAGATATTGGGAATAAAGTGGCTTTCATTTTTTCAAGACCTTTTTTATTGATTAACGGATAACCGGAAGAAGAATTGATTATCGGGTCGAGAACTGTAAAATCAGGATTTCTTTCTTTTAAGAAATCCGCAACAACTTTTACTACATTTTCGTTATAGAGCATCCCTATCTTGACTCCGCGGAAGTCTTCTAATGATTCAAATGCTTCTTTTATAGACCTGATAGGTATTTCCGATGTACTTAATACTTCTTCGGAAGTCTGTACTGTTAGAGCTGTCGGGACAGCGATATATGGAATTCCAAGCGATTTAAATATTGATATATCTCTTAAAATACCGGCTCCGCCGGTCGGGTCAAACCCTGCGATTGTCAAAACACTCATCTTTTCTCCGGACTGATTAAACCGCAGAGCCCACACAATTCCCCACCAAGATATTTAACCACAGAGACCACAGAGATTTTTATTGTTTTACCCCCCACTTCCCATTTTTTAACAACAAATAGCACAAATCTCACAAATGAATTTATAATAGTCATTTTTTGTTTATAAAAAAAAGAAAACTTTTTTGCCTTTATTCGTGCTATTCGTGTGATTTGTTGTTCCTCTTTTTTGGGTTTTAATTTATCATTTCTCATTTTGATATTTAATTTTTTATTTTACTGGCTTTACCGTATCAGACTCTTTGTGTTTAATAATATTTTTGCTCTCTCGTGATAGGAAAACAAAGATAATTCCGCCTATGCTGCTTGTTATAACAGAGATTGCTAAGTAAACGAGAGATATCGAAAAGGCTTCGCTTTCAGCTATGCCGATGGAGGAAAAGAAGTAAACGTAAGCTGTTTCTCTCAATCCGAGTCCGTTGATGGTCAGGGGAATAAGAGATATTATGGTAATGATAGGTATAAATGCCAGTAGTGCAGAGAAAGGTACAGGGATAGCTAATCCTTTGGCTATAAAATAGTTTATCAGGGTTATGACCATCTGAACCAAGACCGAATAGGCAATTCCGATTATTATTGTTTTTCTTTTGCTTTTATATATTTTGACAGCCCTATAAAACTCTCTAATTGATTTACCTAAGTTGAGGAGTTTTATTGAGAGAAGTTTTTCTTTTAACCATTCGACTTTCAGAGAAGTGAAAAAATAATATATCAATATGGTGAGTAAAATCAGTCCGAGGTAAAGAATAGAAAGTTTTATAAATTCCGATTTTCCTGAAAATACCGCAAAAACTCCTATTATCATCATACCTATCATTCCGAGAATTCTCTCCATTATGGAGGCTCCGAAGGCTTTTTCGAAGTTTCCTTCTTCTCCGGCGTATGCGGAGCGTATCACGTCCATTCCGAGCCCGCTTGGAAGAAAATTGTTGAAAAAGAAAGAAACAAGCAGGTATAAATAGCTTCTGATTTCGGAGATTTGTATTCCTTGCGCTTTAAGGAGAAAATTCCAGCGTATCGAAAAAGTCAAGTAAAATAAGAAGAAAAGGATAATGATTGTTACGAAGTACAGCATATTTAAGTTTTTTATGTTTTGTATTACTTCGTGGACGGGGACTTTGGTTTTGAAAAGATAATAAAAAAGCCCGATTGCTATTAAGATTTTCAGGGTTTCTTTAATTATTTTTTTCATTTATTTAAGATACTGTGCCGAATAGAAATGTCAAGAAGATGGGGTGAGCCAGGTATCAAATTTTAATTGAAAGAAACTCATTAATCTTGTTGTTTTTTGCCTTAATATAAATGAAATATTAAAATTTAAAAAGCAAAATGACAGATTAAAATGCAAAATTATTATTCCAACTAACTGCGGAAGCGAAAAATTATTTGTTTTTTAGCATAATTTGATGTATTTTTATTTTTTAGATTCATTTTTGAAATTTGATATGTAATTTTACATTTTGATATTTGATTTTTACATTTCCTTGACTTTCGGATTCTCTCTTTATTGTTGGATATTAAGCTCTTGACAATTAAGGCACTTATTGATAATTTAATGGTACAGAAATATATGGAAGCTAATGATACGGTTAAGGAATACATAGGTAAATTAGAGGATTTATCTAAAGAGACCTCTGTTCTCTGGGATCAGCTCTCTACTAAACAAATGGAATCGGCTGAGGGGTTGACAGAAATAAGGAAAATGCTGAAAAATCTCTATGCTTCTATGTTCGTTATCTACGAAGGGTCCGATTCTTTCAGGACCACTGTAAGAAAAAGCGAAGAGTTATTGTCTTTCGGTCTCAGTCTTATAAACGAGGTAATGAATAAGATTCACTATTTTAATGATAGCACGGTCATTTTAAGTAAAAAATTGGAAGATTTAATAGGCAAAAGAGAAGAAATCAATACAATTGTTTCAAACCTTCAGGAACTCAACGAAGCGTCGGCCAATACCGCCAGGAATGCCGAGATTAAAGCCTACCAGGCAGGAACTCTTGGAAAAGGATTCGAAGTGGTAGCCGAAGAATTGGGACGCCTGATAGGGAAATCATTGGAAATTGTCAAGGAGATGGTGGAAAAACTGGAATCCCTTAAGGAGAAATCGAAAGAAGCAACGGATAAATTCGGAACGATAAGGGAGAGCCTTTCTAATTTTGTTGGAAATGCAGATGAGTTGAAACAGAGTTCCGATGAAGTACGGGATAAAATTTCTCTTATTATGGATACGTCCGACCGTCTGCTGAATCTGCTTGATAGTATAGATATAAAGAGACGCGATGTCGAAGAAGGCGCCAATTTTTTGCTTTCTCTATCGAGAGGTTGTCTGGTAAAATTGGCAGAAATAGATATGTTACTTTCTCAGAAAGAAACCATACGGGAAATTCTGAAAAACCATATAGATATTTTCGGATACCTGGCCGAAAAGGGGTCGAATTTTCTACCTGCAAATATTTCGCAGGTAGATTCCGCATTGAAAAAAATCGGAAAGCTCGACCGTTATAGCCAGCAGCGTATCGCAGAGTTGAGTTCGACGCATATCCATAGCGATGTTAATTTGTCCGATCTCGACAACATTAAAAAAATGCTTGGTATGATTGGGCGGGAAATCGAAGGGGTAAAAGAGGTAATCAAGGAAACGCAGTTTCAGGCGAAGATGTGTCTGGAAAACATAGGTAAGGTGCAGTCTTTTATTGAAAAAGAAGCGAAAGGCATAGAAGAGGTGACGAACATTCAAATAAATTTGTCCCGGATTTCTTCGGGTCTTGGAAGATTGGTCGAGAATGCCGGAGATTTTACCGAGCAGTTAAGAGTCATTTCTCTTTACGGAAAGATAGAAGCATCGAGAATACCAAAAGATATTGTGGGTCTCCCTGCAATTGTGGATGAGATGCGAAAACTCTCCAACGATTACTCCAAATTAGGCGATAGGTTGTGGAAATTCTTCAACCCGGTAAGTGAAAAAATCGAGGATTTGAAGAGAACGACTCTGACACTTGAGAACACAATAATCAGGCTTAAAGATATTGTTAAAGAGAGTGAGATAGCATTTCAAGAGAACAAAGACCAGATCGAGACTTTGGCGGAAGTATCTTCCAGCATTCGTCCTTTTATTGACAAACAGGAAGACGTGGTTTCCGAAATCGGGGTGTCTTTTAAAGACGCAACCGAGGCTTTGAAAAAATACTCTAAAATGGTTGAGGAACTTGAAGGTAATTTGAGTAAAGAAAGAAGTTTGACGGAGAACCTCACACAGGACCAGAATTGGAAAAATCTAAGTCCTGTAGGAGTCGGAGAAAATAGAACTACTCTAAATGTTCACCTGCGGGCGGAACCAAACACTATGGACCCCTACGAGATTGAAGACCCTGCAGCGAATGAGGTTATTTACCTTATTCACAGGGGGCTTTTCGATTGCGGATTTTCGGGTGAAATTTATCCCTTGCTCGTGGATAGATGGGAATTATCTGAAGATAGTAGGAGATTGGATTTTGTAATAAGGGAGGATATCGTAACTCATAAAGGAGTAAGAATCGGTTCCGAAGATGTGAAATTCATGCTTGAAAGATTTAAAGAAAGCAGTAAACCGGATGCATTATTTCCGATTGGCGGAATAGATATCAAAGGGAAGTATTCACTCTCCGTTCAATTGAACGAAATCAATATGTCTTTTCTTTCTAATCTGGCCACGATAGGTTCGTCCGTGATTTCCATGGAATCTTACGAAAGTGGGGTCTCGGGGGTAGGTCCCTTTAAGTTGCAAAATTGGAAAAAGGGAGAAAGGATAGTTTTAGAATCGCATCCCGATTATTTTCTGGGGAGGCCATATTTGTCGAGAATGATTTTTAAAGTCGGTGAGGATCCCATAGAAGAATTCAAAAGCGGAAGAGCAGATATTGCAAGAGTAGATTCGGAAAGCGTTTCCGGCCTTAAAGCCGATGAAGAATTGAGCAAAAACTTATTTTCTTCTTCCTGTCTGAATATAAATTATCTCGGTTTTAACTTTAATATGAAGGAACTTCCGTTTACGAATAAAAAAGTCCGTCAGGCATTGAATTACGCAGTAAACAAACAGGCTTTGATAGAAGAAACCTCCTCGGGTTTTGGCGAAATCTCGCCAGGAATATTCCCCCCGAATATATGTACATACGATTCTAAAATGCAAGTGTATGAATATAATCAGGATATTGCAAAGAGGCTTCTTGAAGAATCGAACTTTCCCGGCGGGCTGCCGGAAACATACACCCTGTCGATTTATGATTCTCCTTTTATGGAAAGGAGAGCGGAGTTTATAAAAGAATCTTTTTCTCGTATCGGAGTCGGGTTGAAGATCGAAAAAAATCCATGGAGTAAATTCGTCAAGAAAGTTCAACAGGGAAAAGCACAATTGTTCTTAAACACATGGATACCCGAGAATGTCGATCCGATTTGTTTTTTGTTCGATCTTTTTCACTCTTCCCAGGCGGGGAGAAAAAATTTGACTTTCTATTCTAACAAAGATCTTGATGGTAAAATAAAAGAAGGACAGAAAGAAATAAATTCGATTAGAAGGAAGAAGTTATGTCAGGAAGCGGAAAGAATGATAGTGGAAGATGCTCCCTGGATTTTTCTTGTCCGTGACCCCGATTTCTTGCTCGTCAGTGACAGAGTCTTCGGGTTCAAGCCCGGTCGGACCAATCGTCTACATTATGAATGGATTGGAGTCGAATAATGGAATTTTTAAGTTTTACTCTGGAAGATAAATTCTTTGGCATACTTCTGGAGAGCGTGAAAGAAATCGTTGAAGAAACGGAAATAACATCCGTACCTTTGTCCAATGAGTATATAGAAGGGGTAATGAACCTTCGTGGAGAACCTGTCACGGTGATAAATTTAAGAAAAAAAATGGGATTCAAGGGGTCATCTACCTCCAGGGAGATTATACTCTGTGTAATTAATGATGTAGTGATAGGTTTAAGACCTGATAGCGTTCTTGATATTCATGAAATTCCGGAATCCGAATTAAAGGGTGTCCCTTCCAGCTTGAAAGGAGAAATGGAATCTAAATATCTGAAGGGAATTGTAAAATTGAAAGAAAAGTATATAATTATTGATATAAAGCAATTAATATGATGTAAGGAGGGAAAATGAGTGCAAGGATTTTAGTAGTAGATGATGCAATATTTATGCGGAAGATGTTGGCGGATATACTTCAAAGAGGAGGATACGAAATCTGCGATGAAGCAGGGAACGGCAGTGAAGCTGTTCAGAAATACGAGAAAGTCCGGCCCGATCTGGTTACGATGGACATAATAATGCCAGATATGAGCGGTATAGATGCTATTAAAAAAATAAAAGAGTTGGACTCCGAAGCCAAGATTGTCGTGGTTAGCGCTATGGGACACCAGAGTCTTGTGGTCGAAGCCATTCAGGCGGGAGCAAAAGACTATGTGGTCAAACCTTTCCAACCTTCGAGAGTTATCGAAGCGGTGCAAAGGGTTTTAAAACTATAAGCGATAATATATGGAAGTACAGTCGAAAGAATATATAAAACTATTTAAAGATGAGAGCAGCGAGTATTTGAACACGCTGAATAGAATAATAGTCGAGCTCGAGAAAGAACCGGACAACAAACAAATAACTGCGGAGGTTTACAGGATTTTTCACACGCTTAAAGGAATGGCTGCTTCGCTCGGTTATACCGAAATAGAAACGATTTCCCATGACCTTGAAGAGAAACTGGAAATTTTCAAGGAAAAAGGAGAGGTCAATGCCGAGATAATAGATGAGGTGTTCAAGGGTATAGATAAGATAGAAGCTCTTCTCGCCAGACTGGAAACCCCTGCGAAAGAAGGTGTAACTGAAAGTGAAGCGGAACGCGAAAAATTTCCGTATGTTGAAATTTTACTTAAAGAGGATATATCTTTACCTGCCGCGAGAGCAGCTGTGATTATTCAGCGTATAGAAGAAAAGACCAAAATCGAAGACCTTGACCCGTCTTACGAAGAGATCAAATCCGGTAATATCGGAAGAATTTTAAAAGTACGCTGCCTGGAACCGGAAAAGATTATAAACATGATGGCTTCCTTTGACGAAGTCGAGGAAGTTAAAATGGAAGACACAAAGAGTAAACGGGCAGCGCTGCCAGGCGGGATAGAAGGAATACGAGTTGACATAAATATGCTGGACAGGATGCAAAACCTTGTGGGTGAATTAGTCATTACAACATCTCAATTATCCGAAATTATAAGAAATTTTGGGGAAGAACAATTTCAAGGAGTTTTAGAACTCCATAATAGAAGTGTAAAAGAATTGCAGGAAGTTATTACAAACGTCAGGCTCGTTCCGCTCTCTCTGATTTTTAATAAATTTACGCGTTATGTAAGGGATTTAAGCAGGAAATTGGAAAAAGAAGTCGATATCGAAATTTTCGGTTCCGACATAGAAGTCGACCGGTCTCTTCTGGAAGGCATCAGTGACCCTTTGATTCATCTTATCAGAAACGCAGTTTCTCATGGACTGGAATCTCCCGGGGAAAGAGAGAACTTAAATAAACACAGAGTGGGTAAAATTACGGTTTCGGCAAAAAGCATAAAAGGAGATATCTTAATACAGATAAGCGATGATGGAAAAGGGATAGATGAAAAGGAGGTTCTGCTTGCCGCATTCAGGAGAGGATTGGTAGAAGAAGAAGAGTTCGAGTCCCTTTCGAGAGCTGAAATCCTCAGATTCTTATTTATGCCGGGATTTACGACAAGAGAAAAAGCAGACAAGGTTTCCGGACGGGGCGTGGGATTGGATGTGGTCAGAAAACTCGTTCGCTCTGTAGGAGGCAGCGTTAACATAACTACCGAAAAAAATCAAGGGACAACTATATCGATGAAATTACCTCTTTCGATGTCTATAATTAAAGTTTATCTTTTAGGTTTGGACAACCAGTTATTCGCTTTGCCAATGACCTTTGTAGATGAAACATTGACTGTGACAGAGGATGTCATGTCTCAGCTTATGGGAAGAGAAGTGATGCTGCTCAGGCGCGAAATTCTTCCGGTTTATCGTCTCTCCGACATTCTCAAACATAATTCTAAAAGTAACGGAAACCAAAATATGCCATGTGTGGTAGTAGAGATTGAAAACGACCGTTTTGCAATTGTTGGTGGTAAGTTTAAAGGAAGTATGGAAGCAGTTGTTAAGCCCCTCCCTTCACCAATAGATAAAATTAAAGGATATATAGGGATTACCATGGTCGGGAACGGGAGACCCTGTCTAATCCTGGACTTACCAGCTCTAAGATATAGGAGGAGTTATGAAAATACAGGATCTTAAAGAATTACAGTTGGATGGAATAAAAGAGGCTGCCAATATAGGTGGCGGTCATGCCGCAACGGCTTTAAGTCAAATGTTAAATAAGGAAGTCGAAGTTAAAGTCCCTGAAATCGAGATATTTCCGATTGAGAAAACGTCGGAAATATTGAATTTGAAAGGAAGTATAGCCGTTGCAGCTCTTACGAAATTTTTCGGTGATGCTACCGGCAGAAATCTTGTGGTGCTGGACGATAAGGATGCAAAACTTCTTGTTGGGATCTTGCTTGACAAAGAGATAACCGACTATTCGGAAATCGACGAAATGGGAGTTTCTTCGCTTAAAGAAGTAGCCAATATACTTTGCAGTTCTTACCTCAGTGCAATCTCCGAATTTCTGGGGCTTATGTTGCTTCCTTCCGTGCCTATAATCGTATGGGATGACTTCATGGCAATAATTTCAAGCGCCTATCTCGAATTTACCGCCGGAGAAGAATTCGTTTTCTGCGTAAAGAGTGTTTTTCATTTTAAAGATACGGATAGTCGTTTGGAAGCTTTTCTTTTGTTGATACCTGATTCCGAAAGTCTTAGTAATATTTTAAAAGCGATGAATCTATTATAAATTTTCAAAATGGAAATATCCGAGCAAGAAAAAAAGCTATTAAAACTATTTTCCAAGAAGATCGAAGCTACGGATTCGGGGTCGCACAATAATCTCGCCGTCGTCTACTACAATAAGGGCCTGGTAAAAGATGCGGTGGAAGAGTTGAAAAAAGCACTTGGAATAGAACCTCACTTTACTCTGGCAAAAAACAACCTTGATTATATTTATAGAAGCACCGGTTACTACGACGAAAAAATCGAATATTTAAAAAACAAAATGGAGGAAGATCCGGATGACTATGATTCGATATTGGAACTGGCGAAAGCTTACAAAAGTATAGGTAACTATTATGAGGCTATAAATCAATATAGCAAATACTTGAGAGAAAAACCTGCCGATGTTCAGGCGCTTCTGGAAATGGGAATTGCCTGTAAAGCCAGCGGCTTCTATGAGCCGTCGGTCGAGCAGTTCAAAAAAGTTATACGCATAGATAAGAACAACGCCGCTGCCCATAAATACCTGGGAGAAGTGTATTATAATCTGGGAATGTTTTCCCTGGCTATCGAAGAGTTAAAAAAATCAATTCAACTTAATCCCAAGGATGCGGAATCTTATTATTTGATATCCTTTACCTATGGAGAGGAGGGGAAGTTCGACGAAGCTACCAAAGCGGCAAAAAAAGCAATAAATTTGAATCCCCGTTTTGCGAAAACAGAAGCCAATTTAAGCCTGGGTATTTATAAGCGTAAAGGTTTTGAGGACTTCCTTTCGGTTTCAAGAGAAAAAATAGAAGCCAATCCTTCATTCGGGTTTTATGCAATGGCGCTTGCCTACAAAAACAAAGGATTATTCAAGGAAGCTCTTGCGGAACTTGAAAAAGCTTTAAAGGCTGACCCCGGGAACTCTCTCGTGAGGGAGCAGATAGGAGAAGTATACCTCTTTATGGGTAATAACGAAGAAGCGATAAAAGCTTACCTTGAAGCGCTTAAACAGGACCCCGATTTGCCCAAACTGGCCAATAATATAGGGATTGCTTACCACCGTCTGGGCAAACTGGAAGATGCCATTTCCTGGTATAAAAGAGCAATCTCGAAAGATCTTAATTATGTTGTTTCGTGGAATAACCTTGGAGTAGCCTATTACCATTCGGGAGCTCCGAAAGAGGCCTTTAATTGTTTAAAAAGAACGAAAGAGATAAATCCGGAATATCCCGATTCGTATTTGAATATAGGACTTATTTACATGACAAGGGGCAATTATGAAACCGCGGAGAAATTTTTTAAGAAAGTAATCGAAATGAAAGGAGAAAATCCGCTTCCTTTCAATTACCTCGGGTCGGTTTACCTGAGTCTTGAACGATTTGAAGATGCAATATACTTTTTCAGAATGGCTATCGAAAGGGACAATGGTTTTGCGGAAGCTCTTTACAATCTGGGGTTCGCTTTATCCAGGATAGGAAAATATGATGAGGCTCTGGAAGCCACGAAGCGAGCCATGGAAATAGACCCTTATTATTCAAGTAATAGATTTAAATTGGGAGTCGATATTTACTCCGAACGCCTTGGAATACTTGTGGCAAGAGAATTGACGAAGGATATGGAAGTAGGAAGAGTTGCCGGAGAAGAAACCGCGGAAGACTTCTTCGAAGATCTGTTCGAGGAACCTGAGGAAGAGCTTAAAGAAAAGATAGATAGTAAGAAGGAAATACAAAAAGCCGCCACTTTGTATACCTCAAACGATTTGAATAAAGCTTTAGAGATGTTGAGTAAAGTGAGAAATGCGGAACCGAAAAACGAAGAAATGTTGCTGCTTTTGGGCAAAATATATGATAAAAAGGAATTGTTTGGCGAAGCAAAAGATGTGCTGCGCGGTTTGGTTCCGCGTAATTTCGAAGCTTCGCAACTATTGACAAAAGTATATCAGAAAAACGAAGAATGGGACAATGCGCTGGCTCTTGCTAAAGAATTGAATAAAAAATATCCGAAGAAGTCTTTTCCTTATGTTGCCTGTGCTCAATACCTGAAAAGAAAGAAAAAATATAAGAAAGCAATCGAACTTCTCAAAGGTTTTTCGAAATGGAAAAAAGAAACTCCGATTTTGCTGGAGCTTGCGTCTCTTAATTTTATTTTAGGTAAAAAGAAGACAGCGCTCTCTTTAGTCGAAAGAAGTCTTTCGATTTCTCCTTCACCTGAAGGATATTACGAGCTTTCGAGACAAAATATTAAAGATGGTGAATTTAAAAATGCCATTAAAAACCTGTTGAAAGCAAAACAATTAGCCCCAACGGATAAGAGAATTTTGAAGATGCTGGTTAAGACTTATTTAAGAATAAAAGATTATAAAGACGTAATAAATAGTGCGAAGGAAGCGAGAGCGGTCATAAAAGCAGACAGTGATCTGGTATTGTGGGAGGGAAAAGCTTTGTATAATGAAGGCAAATTTGATGAAGCCGCAAAAAGTTTGAAACTGGCAATGAGTTTTGATGAGAAAAATTTTGAAGCTTACCATATACTTGCTTCCGTATATTTCAGGCAGGGAAGGTATAAAGAAGCGGAGGCTTTGTGGTATAGTGTAGTGGATAAGGCGAAAGATGAAAAGATACTGCAGAAAGCAAGAGAGGCAATTGAAAGTCTGCTGCGGCTTAGGAAGATTACCGGAGAGATGTAATGCCTATTGAAGGACCAATAAAGGAGCTGGGGCTTTTTGAACTTTTTCAGCTTATCTCTCTGGCTGAAAAGAAAGGGATTTTGGTTATAACCGTAGAAGATGTTGTCAAGTCTTATGTGCTCTATTTCGCGAATGGCGAACTCGTTTTAATCGAATTTCCTGAGCGATTAAAGAGAGAAATTATAAAAAGGGGTTTTTTAAGCGAAGAGGAAACAATCGAAGTGTCTGATGATAAGTTCGTCAGCTATTTAATGGAAAAGGAAATAATCCCTATAAGTACTTTTAAAACCATTTATACGCAGAGTGCAATTGATGTTATTTATTCTCTGTTCTTTATCAAAAGCGGTCATTTCGCTTTCCGGGATACGGATTTCGAAATTCCTGATTACCTTAATTTACACATGAAAATTGAGAATATAATAATGGAAGCCGCAAGGAGGATAGACGAAATCTCCAAGATGGAGGAAGTTTTGCCGAACACCGATATCGTTCTTGAAGTGTCGACGGATCTGATAGAAAAGGAACAAATAGATCTATCTCCTATGGACTGGAGTCTTCTTTCACTTATTGACGGCAACCTCACTATTGGTGATATTATTAATAAAATAGGAGATAAATTTGCCGTTATGAAATCTCTGTACGGGATGACCATGGCCGGCATCATAACGGAAAAGAAAATACCTGTGGACGATATAATTAAAGAAACCGAAAAATACGTGGAAAAAATTACCGGCAAGATGAAAGAATTAACCAGGTTGCGGAACAAAGGCAAGTACACCGAGGGTCTCAAAGAACTATTCAAACTTAAAGAAATTTATCCTGAAGACCCGCGAATTACCTACAATATGGGTTATTTTTACCTTGCCGAGGGAAGATACAAAGAGGCTATCTCCGAATGGAATTCTTTTCTGTTGTTGTCTGCCGACGAAAATAAAAAAACGGAAGTTAGAGAAACTCTTGATTTGATTGAAAGGATTAACAAAAAGATTATAAACTGGGAGGTTTTAATTGAATGAAGAAGGACTTCAACCTGATGTTAATTCCTTAGATGTTCTCATTTCTTTGGCAGATCTCTACGTCGAGAATGGTTTGTTTGACGAAGCTAAAGATCTTTTGAAAACCGCTATTAAGGAAAGTGGCGAAGTGGCAAAACCTTATTTAAGCTTGAGTAAAATTTATATAAGCCAGGGGGAAGAAAGGGAAGCTGCGGAGATTTTAAGGAGAGCTTTGGAGATAGAACCTGAAAATGTTGAGATAAAACAGTTACTCGGTTCCTTGAAAATCGAAAAAGAAGAAAAAGTAAAAATAAAAGAAAAAGCAAAAGAAGAAACAAAAGAAAAAAAACCAGTCAAAATGAAAAGTAGTGACTCGCTTAGTGGGATATTGAATAATCTACTTAAGATAAAGGGCATCATGGGAGCTCTGGTTGTTGACGACATAGGAGCCCTGATAGAGGCACATATGGAATTACCGATGGAGCAAGAATCCACCGGGGCGATAATTTCTTCGATCTACGATAGAATCTGTTTTTCGGCTTCGGATCTTGAATTGGGAACGGTCAGTAAAGTCCTTTTCGAATTGCCGGGAGGTAATATTGTCGTATTGGGTTCTAAGTCCTTAAGATTTATTATTCTGACAAACAGGAACGTTTTGCTTGGAGAACTTGAAAGTGTTCTTATAGATGCTTTCGATAGAACAATTGCACTTTTAGGGGTTGAGTGATGAAAGAAGTAATGGAAAAGATCGTTGCGATAGATGGAGTACTATCATGTTATCTGGTAGATAGAGAGGGTGAAATTGTTGGATTTGCCGGTAAGAGTAAGCTTGATAAATCGCTGGCCTCCGCTTTAATTGCCAGCATGTCTAAAGAACTTACCACGCAGATGGATATACAGGATAATTTTTCGATAACAATCCTGGCTGCAGGAAAAAACCTTTTCATTGTTACTCAGAGAAACTTTATTTTAGCTGTTTTTACCAGCCCGAACGTTGATACGGGGAAAGTCCGGTTTGAGCTAAGAAAAAGTATAAAAGAAATTTCCGAAAAATTATAAGTGTCGAACATTATACTTTTATACGAAAATCAAAAAAAAATCGAGAGCTTTCTTGAAAACTTTCTTATAAAAACCGGAGCGCAGCACATTTTTTTCGCCGCAAAGAGCGGAGAGGTGCTTGTTTATTCGGGTTCCAGCCCGGGAAAGAAAATTTATTCAATAACGGCTCTTCTGACAAGTATTTTTAATGTTACGGAGGAATTGGCTCAACTTGTCGATGAAAATCATTTTAAGCAATTTTTTCTTAAAGGTAAAGCCTGGAATTTGTTTTATCAAAATATAAGTTCTAGTTTTCTGGTGGTCGTTATATTCAAGGAGGAAGCATTATTGGGTTCGGTCAGAGTGCTGACGGAAAAACTTGTAACGAGATTAAAAAAAGAGCTGAGCCACTCCACCGGGAAAAAAATCCCGCCTATCGGAAAGATCAATGGTAAGAAACTCATGGAAGATCTCTTCATACAATGAAAAGAAAGCTCATCTTTATAGTTTCTCTATTGTTATTACTTTTTCTTCTCAGCTTTCTCTCGGATTTTGTAGCTGTCAGAATTCAAAACTTTTTAGAGAGACGTGTACTATCCATGTTACCCGAGGGGAGTTATATAAAAGAAATAAAACTTGAAGGCTTAACCGGGGTATCTGCGGATTCTATATATATAAAAGATATTGGGCTTATACCTAAATTGGAAGTATCGTATTCTCCTTTCGGTATTCTGCGTCGCAGAGTGAAAAAAGTGTCTATTTATTCTCCTTATTTTTCGATAGGAGAACAGAAAAAGGGTAGGGGAGGGGGTGTTGTTGTAGGTCTCTTTTATATTGAAGAAATCGAGATTTCGGATGCCTACATACCCTGGAAAGACCATGAGTTTCGGATAAATGGTAATGGTAGGATTTTTTCTACGGGCAGAGGAGAAGTTGTATTCGATATTAGAAAACTCTGGGGTAAAATAGATGGTATTGCTTTTGATGTTGCCGAAATCCATTTGTCAATATCGGACAGAATATCGAGTCTGGATATTCAAAATCTCAGAGTTGGCGATTCCGAGTTCAAGATAAGAAGCGATATAGATGGTATCATAAAGGGCACTGGCAGGGTATATATGTCCGATCTGGGACAAATATTTAATATTGAAGGTGAAGGATTTCTGGATGTAAATTTTGCTTATGATTCCATTATTACTTTTGAAGGTAAAAGTAAAGTAACCTGCTTAAAAGGATTCTATTTGCCGGAATTTACTTTTGCGGGTGAAAAAGACTCTGTTAACTTAGAATGCAAGACGATTTCCGGGTTCGTTAATTTCGGGAAGGGAATTTACGGGCAGATCAAACTGGTCGATTTTAATGCCGGAGAAATAAGTAAAGAATATCCTGATTCGAAATTGACGGGATTGATTGATTTTTCTTATATGGGTAAGGACACTCTGATGGTTGTTTCGAGGCTCGGAGGAGAAGTGTTCGAACATCCTCTTGTGGATTTTAATCTCAAGATGACGGAAATAGGGGAAGATATTTTTGTGGATAGCTGCGAGGGAAAGTTCAATGGCGGAGATTTTTTTTTCAGAGGGAAATACGGAGAGAAAATAGACGGAGATTTGCGAATCAAAAGTTTGGACGTTTCTCCTATTGCGGAATTCTTTGGAATTAAAACTTCCGCGATATTAAATATGGAATTATCCATACACGACAAAATATATGGAGCTTTTTCGCTAGTTGACCTTACTTATGGAGGTATGAATTTTGAATCCGTGGAGGGAAATATGAATCTGACTCAGGACAAAGGAAGGTTTCCCGGTATAATTACTTTTGTGTCAAGGGGTATCTCCTTTAAAGATAGAAAAGTCTTTGAGCTTGGAGAAACGAATCTGAATATAGGAAGTAAAAAATTGAACGTAAAGGGACTCTTCAAAAGCCAGGAGAAAAAAGTTAGGTATGATTTTGCTCTGAATGCCGATACGGTAGAAGTTAAAGATATGAAATTCGAATATGCCGGGGGATGGCTTTCTCTTATAAATTCTTTTTCTTTTACGTATAAACATGCTTTCAGATTGCAGAATATTAGATTTATAGGTAATAGAGGAGAGGATTTTCAGATCAGCGATATATCGTTGTCTGCAATGGGAATAAAAGGAGATATAAATTTAACGGGGTTTAGACCGGAGATTCTGAGTGAATTCGGCATTATTTCGCATCCTTTTTCCGGAAGTGTGTCTGGCAGAGTTACTATTTCGGGTATGCCGAAAGCTCCTCTTTTTTACTTCAAAGGCGGAGGAAAAATAAAAGCCGGTGAAGAAAATATAGGAGATTCTCTAAAATTCGATATCGGGTTTGAAGGTAACAGTCTTTCTCTTAAGAGCCTATCAATAATTGAGAATGAAAAGCTCTCGAATTTTGAAGGAATTATTAATCCGGGGAAACGCTTTATAGATCTGAACATGGAATTGAGGGAAGTCGGGAAATGGGTGTTTTATCCTTTAATGAGATATCTGACCGCCAACAGCGCTAAAGTAAGCGGGGACCTGAAAGTCAGAGGGAGTTTTGAGAAGCCGTCCGTTTATGGTAAAGTGGAACTCAGTGAAGTGGATTTGCTGGTGAAAAATTCCGGAATAACGATAAGCGGATTAAAAGCTGGTGCTTCGTTTGACGGAGAATCGGGAGAGCTGGAAAGTCTTTCTGCCTCTTTAGGGGAGGGAAATTTAGAGGCTAAAGGACAATTTGGATTGAGTGCTAAGGGATTTGATATAAGATTGAAGTTAAAAGATACTCCGGTTAATTGGCAATACGTCAACTCAATAATAAACGGGAATTTACAGGTGAAAAAAGACAGGGAAAATATTCGAATCGAAGGGGACGTTGAGCTTAACAGGGCTACTATTACTATGGAATTCAAACAGGGAGGAGAAAAAGGGAGACGTCCCTCAAATCTTTTTCTGGATTTGAATTTCGACGCAAGCCAGGGAAATGTCTGGATACGGAACAACATGGCTAACGTCGAACTGACCGGAAAGGTAGGAGTAAGTTATGAAGGCGGTCCATTGTTGCTTTCAGGGAATCTGGAAGTCAGGCAGGGAACGTTCTACTATCTTTACAAGAATTTCGAGGTCACGGAAGGAAAATTTAATTTCAATGAATCTCCGGAAATCAACCCTAACATAGATGTCAAAGCGATAACTCTGATTTCTTCCAGGTTGGCTGAAAATCATGAACAGGATACCGTGTTTCTTGCGGTTTCGGGAACGATGAAAAGCCCTGAGTTTGACCTTTATTCCAAGTCTTCTTTGTCCAAAGCGGAGATAATGACGCTTCTTTCTTTGAATCTTGGATGGGAAGACCTTACTTCCGTTAAGTCTATCGAACAATCGGTTACCGAGACTGCTTTCAATTACTGGGTAAGGCAAACTTTGAACCGCCGCCTGAAAGACGAATTCGGTATAGACGTTCTGGAAATGCAGGGGGGCAGCGGACACTATGAATTTGTTGTGGGGAAATACGTAACGGATAAACTTTTCGTAAAAGCGAGAACTGACATTCAATCTTACGGAATATCGGAAGTACAGGCCGAATATAAGCTGAAGAAATGGGGGTATATAACGGCAGAAAAGGATTTCCTCGGCAAAACCAGATTCCTTTTTAATCTTGAGTGGCGGTATTAGTTTAAAAAAAATCAAATATTAAAAAGCAAAAAGCAAAATGACAAATAAAAATGTGAAAACTAAAAAGGATAACACGCAGCTTTATGAGATCTCAAAGGATTTTTTTCTCTTTTTAAATTTATTTTTGAATTTTGATTTGTAATTTTACATTTTGATATTTGATTTTTGAATTTTATTGGCATTGACAAATACATTTTTTTTGATACAAATATATAAATGCCCCTGTAGCTCAGTGGATAGAGCGCCGGTTTCCTAAACCGGAAGTCGTAAGTTCGAGTCTTACCAGGGGTATGTAATAATAAGTTGAATTGTTGAAGGGTTGAATGGTTGATTGATGTTGAATTGTTGAAAGGTTGAAGAGTTGATTGCTAAGAGGAATTAACGGCGAATGGTGGTAATAATCAGGTTATAATAATATATTTAAAGGGGGGCTGATGGCGAAACACAGTAAAAAAGATTTGAAACACGATGAGTTTAAAGAAACCATCGAAAATATAATAATTTTTTATGAGCATCACAAAAAGAACGTCGTATGGATAGCTATAGGAATATTGGCTTTGTTGATACTTTTCTTTGCTTACAGAAATAACAAAATAACAAGATTCGAAAAATCGAAAGAGACATATAATATAGGTGTAATTTTATACAATAATGGTAATTTCGAGCAGGCGCAAGAAAAATTTAAAATGGTGGTGGATAATTACTGGGGTACCATTTTTGCGAACCGCTCGACATATATGCTTGCCGGCATAAGCTATAAGCAGGGTAATTTGGATGAAGCTCTCGAAAAATTCCAGTCTTTCGTTAACGGAAAATACGATGAATTTTTTACTCCCAGCGCATACGAAGGGATAGGCCAATGCTACGATCAGAAGGGTAACTTGGAAAAGGCTATAGAAAATTATGAGATTGCCGCAAGTAAGTTCAAGGACAATATCGGTAAAGCAAACTGTTTGATGAGTCTTGCTCGACTGTATCTTGCTATGCAAAGAATCGATGAGGCGGAAAAGATTCTTCAGGAAATTCTAGATATATCCGAAGATTTAGAGATTCGGAGAGAAGCGAAACAAAAATTAAAATTGATGCAGGTCCAAAAAGAATTTGATGAATGAGACCTTAATCAAAGAAATAAGAAAAAATATCAGTGAAAAAAAACTCGATGCAGTTATTGTAACTGATATTTATAAGGTTCTTTACTTGCTTGGCATCAGTTCTTCCTTCAATATAATCGAAATAGGCTTCTATCTTCTTCTCACCGCAAAAGAGATATTTTTGATAGGAGACCCTTTTTCTTTTTCCTTGGTTAAAATTCCCGACGGGATTAAAGTAAAAAAAACGGATATAATGAGTGTGCGAGAGGAAGGTTTTTCGCCTGTAGGAGAGCTGAATAGACTTCTCGAAAAATTAAAAATAAAGAAAATTGGTTTCTTCGATAATTTAAGATTGTCGAAATGCAGAACGACAAAAATACCGGATCCTTTTGTTGAGATTTTCCTGGTGCCTGATGAGAAAAGAATTTCAATTCTTAAAGAAAACGCTCTGATTTGCGAAAGGATTTTGCGGGAGTTTCTCCGGGAATTAAAAGATGATTGTGTGGAGATTTCTTTAAGAAATATAATCGACGAAAAAATTTATGAGTTTGGTGCGGAAAGAAGAGCTTTCCCGACGAAAGTAATTTTTGGTAAAAATACTTCCAATCCTTTCGCGTTGAGCAACAACGGAAGATTAAAAGAAGGCGACCCGATATTCGTCAATTTTGGTATCATACGTTCGGGTGTTGGGATAGAAATCGCAAGAACTTATATCTGGAAAACTCCGGATAAATTCTTGGAAAAAACTTACGATGACATAACCGATATCTATGAAAAATTTTTATCTTTTATATCGTATGGTAAAATGGCCAAGGAACTTTATAATTACGTTATGGAAATCATAAAAGGTAAAGGGTATGACAAAAACTTTGTTCCGCCTATTAACGCTCCGCTGACACTTTGCAGAAAAGGAATAAATATTTCAAAAACAAGTAATTTCCTGATAAAGCCGGGAACGATTCTTAATCCTCAATTGAGCTTTTATTTTCCGGGAAAATTCGGGATAAAGTTCCAGGATGTTTTTTTTCTTGGCGGGAAAAATTTTAATCTTACCGATTTCTTGAATAAGGGAAAAGTAAATGTTCTTCTTTTTTCCAGTAAGATCTGAAAGTCAGGTCCGGCGTTTTCCTATTGTAACTGTTTCTCTAATTGGATTAAACATCCTTGTTTTTCTATTCAGCTATCCTGCTATGAAGAGACAAAACAATATTATAATAGAGAAAGCAGTAAAACTTCAGGAAATCGAGATAAAAACTTTATCTCCGGAAGACCCTTCCGCGATAATCGAGTACGCAAAAGACCCGGAAACCCTAAGAGAAAAAATCAAAAATAAGGAAATAGCAATATCCGATAAATTATGGGCGGAATGGAAGAAAGTCTATGATGAACTTCAAGAAGCTATAGATGGGAGCCTATCAAAAAAATATGGTTTTGTTTCAAATGATATGGATGTTGCTACATTGATGACTTATATATTTGTCCATGCGAATTTTATACATCTTATCGGAAATCTCTGGTTTCTGTGGTTGGTTGGAGTGAACGTCGAAGATGATTGGGGGAGACCTTTCTTTCTTGGTTTTTATTTTGTATCAGGAATCTTTGCGGCTCTTCTCTTTGCGGTAATGACCCATTCGGATTTGCCTTTGATTGGAGCTTCCGGAGCGATTGCGGGAGTTATGGGTGCTTTTGCGGTTCAATATTACAAATCCAAGATATACTTTATGTTCGTATGTCTTATTCCCTTTATTTTTAAAATATTTCCACTTTACGCCTGGTTTTACCTGCCCTTGTGGTTTGTTACTCAATTATTTTATGCCATATATTTGACCGGTTATTCAAATGTGGCTTTCTGGGCTCATATAGGAGGTTTTGGTTTTGGTGTTTTCGTTGTGCTTCTTTTAAGGTACAGCGGTCTTGAGCGCAAATACTTAAAACCGCTTGTTGAGGAAACCCTGAATCTGATGGACACGGATTTCGGCAAAGCGGTTGAAGCAAGAAGTGCAGGCAATACGGAAGTAGCCGAGAAGCACCTCAAGGATATTTTGCAAAAGGATTCCTCCAATATTGACGCATCCGAAGAATTGATAGATATATACATTAAAGCAGGTAAGAAAAAAGAAGCGGCTTCTCTTGCGAAAGAAACATTTAGAGTACTTAGAATGGTTAAAAAAGACCCTTCGACTATTTTAGACTTTTATGAAAATGTCCTTGAAGAAAGAGGACTCATTTCTAATATGAGCCCTTATGATTTTTACTTCGTTTCACAGCTATATCAGAAGAAGGAAGAACACAAGGAGGCTGCAAAAGTTCTGGCAATCGCCTACAAGGAAAACAGGGAAACCAATGATGCTCCCTATATATTGCTTCGTCTGATTAGAGCACTGGCATTGAGTGAGAGTAAAAAATTTCTAAAGGAAGCTCTTCTTGAACTGCAAAAGAAATTTCCGGAGATGAAAAGTAGAGCGATTGCGATATTGAGAGAAGTGAAAAACGGACAGAAAACAAGCCCGAATGACGACTAAGAGCGGTAAAGCCGCCGAAATGTAAGAATCAAATATCAAAATGGAAAGTCAAAAATCGCTCTCGGCTCACCGCTTACGGCTAACCGCAGAAAAAACAAAAAAATTGCACATGTAGGACATGTAGTCAATATAGGAATGTAAAAAAAAATAAAAACTACAAGTTCTACATTTTCTACATGTTAAAAAATGGTGTGTGGAGTTGGGTTTAGCGGAAAGCGGATGGCTGATGGCGGATAGCGTAATAAGTCATTTTGCTTTTTAAATTTTAATATTTTGTTTTACGGGGAGACGAAATTAAATGGGATTTTTTTGCAAGAAAATTGGGAAAATTAGCCACCAAGACATAAAGGATAGGAGGGTTTAGCCAATGTTCTTAATATTTAGTGTTTTAATAGGATTTTATCCCGAAGCGAAATTGGATTCGATGATGATTCCGAAGAATGACCCCTGGTTTTCGGAAGATAAATTTCATCACTTTGTACATTCCGCAGCGATTTCCTCATCTATATACCTTATTGCAAACAATATGGCTAAGACCGATGATAATAATTCTTTTTACATCTCGTTTTCGATTTCTACGTTGATTGGTGTATCAAAAGAGATAAAAGACAGTAAAACCGTTGGAGCGACGGCTTCTTCAAAGGACCTCATTTTCGATATAGCCGGTGTTCTATTTGGAATACTACTGGTGTCAATAGGAGGCCCGTAATCTTCAAGTTGGATATTGATTACCATTTAATTAAATAAACAAGATTTTCTAACTTTGCACAGCGTCCGAAATGCAAAAATTAAATATCAAAATGGAAAAATACAAATCGAAGTTCAAAAATGAATAAAAAAAAAGAAACAACGAATCACACAAATAACACGAATATTAAAAAAAGACTTTGTT
>CAZGBM010000034.1:0-21411 GCA_964523975.1 uncultured bacterium
TTAACAGTTTTTAAAAAACTTTGAGGAATAGGAAAAATTTCTTCCGGTTCCTTTACGATTTTCCACTTCATATTAAAATTATACTGAAAAACTATTTATTTGTCAATGAGATAATTCAAACCACAAAGTACACAAAGACCACAAAGAAAAAGTATATTATTGTCTAAATAAACTCCTATTACAACACCAAATTAATATTACACAGTGACGAAAAGAGTACAGAGCAAAAATTAAACACACAGAGTGAAAAAAGGCAAAAATCTTAATTTCACCGCAAAGTTGTTGAGAACGCCGAGACACAGACACAGCTAATCTCAAACTTCATTTTATTTTTAAGAAAAACAATAGACCTACAATATCGACATGCTCTACATGTTAAAAAATTGGGGTTCGAGTAAAGTCTGGTTATAATACTCTTTAATTGTTTTCTTTTTCTGAAAGATAATAGCTGAGACGTGCCAATTCTGAGGAAAGATCGATATTACGAATAATAAAATCATCTGAGAAGTCATTCAGAGAGGAAAGATAGGAAGGTGTAAAATTTAATACTGCTTCAACAGTAGAGCCTTTTATTTTATTTATTACTTTAAGTACTTCTTCTGAAGGTACTGCAATTATGGCAATTTTTATTCCTTCTTTTCTGACTTTTTCCTTAAAGTTCTCTATATCGTCGATTTTGACTCCACTGACTTCACTTCCGACTTTTCTTCTATCTTTATCGAAAGCTAATGCTATTTTGAAACCCTGTGTTTTAAAACCGTAGAAATTCAGAAGTGCCGAACCAAGTTTGCCTACACCTATCAGTGCTACTTTTGTTTCTCTATTTGGGAAGGCAATTTTTTTTATCTCCTTAAGAACATCATCCGTATTGTATCCCACTCCACGTTTTCCCATCGGTCCTATATATGAGAAATCTTTTCTTACAAGAGTTGGTTTTATATTTAGTCTGTTTGCAATATCCTCTGAAGAAAAGCTTTCTTTTCTTTCCTCACAAAAACCCTCAAGGCATCTTGCGTATATATATAACCTATTTATTACTTCATCCGGTATTTCTGATTTGTTTAAAATTTTTCACCTCGCTTTGTGATTATAATAACAAATCCTCGTTTGTCAACATTGTAGACTAAAGAATATCTCTGGGCTTGACTCTTAGTATTTTTGCATTATTGATATAGGATAAAAGGGGTTATATGTACGAAGTCGAATATAAAAATATTACTATAAGAGTTCTTAAGGGCGATATTACGAAACAAAATACCGATGCTGTAGTCAATGCCGCAAACAAAAGACTTGCACCAGGTGGGGGAGTGGCGGGTGCCATTCATTCTGCGGCGGGTTACATGCTCTGGGAAGAATGCAAGAAAATAGGAGTTTGTGAAACAGGGAAAGCTGTTATAACCAAGGGATATAAGTTGCCCGCAAAATGGATTATTCATACAGTAGGCCCCGTATGGAGTAACAGAAAAGAAGATCCTCTGATGCTTTCTGCTTCTTACGAGAATTCGCTTATTCTGGCAGATGAAAATAATATTAAGTCTATTTCTTTTCCCGCGATTTCAGCCGGAGCTTTCGGTTATCCTTTAGAAGAAGCGGCAGAAGTTGCTGTCGCAACTGTTTGTCGGGTAGCCGGAAAGCTCTCTGCCGTTAAATTAGTGCAATTTGTTCTTTATGACGATAGAGCCTACCGCGTTTTTGAAGAAAAAATAAAAAATTTAGAAAAAAAATAAAATATATAGCCACGAAGACACAAAGAACACAAAGAAAAAAACTAATTTTACCACAGAGTACACAGAGAAAAACAAAACACACAGAGAACACGGAGAAAAAAGATATTTTTGTCTAAAATCCACCCCCAACCAAAAAAATAATTCTCACACAAAGCCACAAAGGACACAAAGCCCGCCACACCCCAATTTTTATTTTTTTTCAACAACAAATCACACAAATAGCACGAATAATTTTATATTTTTTTAACTTGAACCCCAAAACCCGTAACTCAAAACCATAATTAAAACAGAGAGCACCCTGGTACAGTCTTTCATCCTTACAGGGCAGGCAGAGAAAAACAAAACACACAGAGAAGAAAAGTATATATTGTTTAGTTAAAAACCCTCCCACAACCCTAAAAAAATAATTATCACACAAAGACATAGAGAACACAGAGCCCACACCACACCCCAATTTTAATTTTTTATAGTGAATTTTTTTAGGGTTACGGGTCTCGAGTTCAATCTCGTTAGTATGGAGTGGGTAAAAAAATTTCCAAAAACAAAAATCCAGTTAATCTTGTTAATCCTGTCTAAATATCTGGGTTGTGGGTTGGGTTTTAAACAACAATATTTTTTCTTTGTGTCCTTTGTGCCTTTGTGTGAGATTCTTTTCTTAGGAGGTGGTTACCCTTTTTCCAGTAAAACTGCCGCAATTGCTGTATCTTCCGTATGTGAAAGAGATATATGCGCTTTGACTCCTTTCATTTCGTTTTTGAGCTTTTCGTTTAGTATTTTAATTTCAGGTTTTTCTTCGGACGTGATTTCTATCGCTTTCCAGCCATAATTGTGATTTTTGGCTTTGTAAAAGGATTCCTTAACGGCAAATCTTACTGCATAACATTGATTTTTGTAAATTTTCTTTTCGCAATACTTCTTCTCGTTTGTGGTGAATATTTTGTTTAAAAAATTGTCTCCCCAGCGGTTTATCGCTTTTTCTATCCTGCTTATTTTAACTATATCTATACCAATCATTTATCCTCACACAAAAACATCCGATTTTTTAACAACAAATTGCACAAATTTCACAAATAAATTAGAAACAATCATCTTTATTAGCATAAAAAATAAAGTCTATTTTGTTAATATTTGTGTTATTCGTGTGATTCGTTGTTCCTTTTTTTAAATTCATTTTTGGACTTTGATTTTTTTTTATTTATCCTCAAAGATTATCACCGTATCTCCGGGTTTTATCATACCTGATTTTTCTCTTGCTATTTTTTCGAGAAGGAAAGTATCGCTTTTTATCTTTTTCAAAGAATCAAGTAACGCTTGCTCTTTTTGGAGAAATTCCTGTTTTTGTTTTCTAAGATTTATCTCTTTTCTTTTGAGCTTAAATATATTAATAAAACCATAAGAACCGAAAAAGAGATAATAAAGGACTCCACAAAGCATTAAAATCAGGAAAATCTTTTTTAACTTTTTGTTAGAGAATCTCTTAGAAAGCTTTGAACTGCGCGGCATCTCCTAATTCCTCTTCGATTCTGAGCAGTTCGTTGTATTTTTCCAATCTCTCGCTTCTGGAAAGAGAACCGGTTTTAATTTGCCCGGTATTTAATCCGACGGCAAGGTGTGCAATAAATGTATCGGCTGTCTCTCCGGAACGATGTGAAACGACTGCAGTCCAACCGGTATCTTTTGCCATTTGTATTGCTTCAATTGTTTCTGTAACGGTTCCGATCTGGTTTAGTTTAATAAGAACTGAGTTGCTTACATTTTTTTCTATACCTTTTTTAATTATGGAAGTATTGGTTACAAAAATATCATCACCAACAATCTGGATTTTATTTCCCAATTCTTTTGTTAGATTTTCCCATCCATCCCAGTCGGCTTCGGCAAGACCGTCTTCAATCGAAATTATCGGATACTTGTTAACCCATTTTTTGTATACTGAAATCAGATCGTCTGAAGATAAAGTTTTTCCTCCGAATTTATAAGACCCATCTTTGTAAAACTCGGAAGCTGCACAGTCTAAAGCTATAGCGATTTCTTTCCCTGCTTTGTATCCGGCTTTTTCGATGGAATTAATGATTAACCCTAATGCTTCTTCATTTGTTGAAAGATTGGGAGCAAAACCGCCTTCGTCTCCTACACTTGTGGTATAACCCTTTTCAGAAAGAATTTTTTTAAGTGAATGAAAAACTTCACACGCCGCTCTGATCGCTTCTTTAAAATTAGGTAATCCGACGGGAGCTATCATATATTCCTGAACATCAAGGTTGTTATCCGCATGTTCTCCTCCATTCAATATATTACATAGAGGAACCGGAATTTGACATGCGTTTGTTCCTCCCAGATACCTGTAAAGAGGTATATTCAAGGCATTACTTGCAGCTCGGGCAACCGCCATTGATACAGAGAGGATGGCATTTGCTCCAAGTTTGCTTTTGTTCTCGGTTCCGTCCAGATTACACATTGTTAAGTCTATCAATCTCTGTTCAAAGCAGTTTTTACCCGCAATTTCTTGACCTATGGTATTATTTACATTATTAACAGCAGTAAGGACACCTTTTCCATTATATCTTTTTTTATCTCCATCCCGAAGTTCAAGAGCTTCTCTTGTCCCTGTGGAAGCGCCGGAAGGAACAGCTGCTCTGCCAGATGTCCCTGTTTCCAAGAGACACTCTGCTTCTATGGTGGGGTTTCCTCTTGAGTCGATAATTTCTCTTGCTTTAATATCAACTATTCTATTCTGCATTTATCCTCCTTAATTTTTTACCTACGCCCGGAAGGAGTCGAACCTTCAACCCGCGGATCCGAAGTCCGCTACTCTATCCAGTTGAGCTACGGGCGCAAACATGCCTGTAATTTGTATAGGTGAAAACCAAGTTGATTTCAACAATTTTCAACCAATCACTCGAATATATTATTACATTTTTGTTTGTCAAGTATGAGTTGAAAACAAGAAGATTAGACACAAAGACACGAAGAAAAAAAATTCTTATTTTTTCGTATGTGGCATTTTATAAAAGAGTTTAAAGGGGATGTGAAGGGGGTTTGTGTCTTTGTGACTTTGTGGCTATTGTCGTTTTATTGGTCTTGACAAAAATACAGTATATTTTATACTCCTTGTATGATATTTGCATTTTTAATAGGTTATTTTTCCATATTACTGGACGAACCATCTATAAGATGGCAAAAGTGGATAGAACAAGAAGAGATTAATCTTCCATACGGCTTTTCACCCATATTTGAAGATACTAACAATATTGATATCTCTCTGTATTCGGTCGTAGATACGGTAAACTTTGTTCAACTTTGCCCAACACTGAAGTATAGATTTGGAGAGTGGGGAGGAGTAGTTTCTCCTTATGTACGCTTGGGAGGAGATTATTTTTATCCTAGAATTAAAAAATTCGGCGTTTATTCTGATATTCCAAGGGGTTCTATTTTTTATAAAAATGATAATATTTTGTTTTCCTTCGGCAAAGATATATTTTCCATGGGCCCGGCATTCGAGAATAATGCGTTTCTTGCTCCCAATATTCCGCTAAATTATTTAAGCTTTACCATTAAGGCACCTAAATTCGCTTTCACTCATTTTATTTCCCGTTTGGGCGATTACGATGGAGTAGAATATGAATGGAATGACACTTCTTCCGGTTATTTAACTAATGTTAACCGGTATCTCGGCATACACCGTCTTGAAATGAAACCGGTAAACTGGCTTGCTTTTTCTTTTTCCGAAGCCATGTTGATAGGAGGTGAATCATTAGGATTACCCTTCGAGCTGTTTGCTCCGTTTACAATATACTACTTAGAGCAATACAACCAGCAGGAAAATACAAATATTTTATGGAATATCGATATGGTTGTAGTAAAGGGTAGATTCCTATTTTATCTTGATCTGTTCATTGATGACTTTCAATATGAATCGGACCCCTGGAAAGAACCGAATCATATAGGATTTTATACCGGATTGGAATGTAAGGATATACTGGCTAATAATTCAGAAATTCTTGTCTATTACAATCTTATGTCAAGATGGACATATGATAATATAATGGTTTGGCAGAGATATATTGACAGAGAGTTACCCCTAGGCTCCATTCTTGGCTGTGATTACGATAAATTTGTTCTTAAAACACTTTACCCTATTGGACTATTTAAAGCCGGTGGGATAATTTCCTATACAAGGAGAGGCGAAAACAGAATAACGACCCCATGGCCCGTAGATGCCAATAACCCGGCAACGCCGGAAAACGAATTCGAGGGAACGAATTTCCTGACCGGAACAACAGAAAAAAGATCGACTTTAGCCGCCATCATAAAATATAAAGACCTTTTAGAACTCACTGCCGGCTTAATCTATTTCCAGAATTATAAACACGAGCAAGGAACGACAGAAATGCTGCCTTTGCTTGAGTTAAAGTTAAAGTACGGCATTTAAAGCTTAAATACTTGGTAATAATAACGTTAGAATTAATATCTTAAACGGCAAATTGTGTCAATCTCAGGATAATAAATTAAATATTAAAAATCAAAAAGCAAGATTACATATAAAAATGCAAAATTGTCCCTCCCTCTAGTCGTAAAAACTGAAAAAGTATTTGTGTTATTCGTGTAATTTGTTGTTCCGTACGTAGATTCTTCGAATCTAAGTTAAATGGTTAAATTGGTAAATAGTCAAATAGTAAAAACTAAAAAATCTACAGTATCTACGCGTTCTACATGTTAAAAAAATTGGGGATGTAGGCGGTGTTTTAAACAACAAAAAATCCTGTGAATCCTGTTAATCCTGTCAAAATATTTGGGTGTGGTGTTTTTAGTGTGTTCCGTGGTTAAATAAATTAGCTTTTTTCTTTTTGAATTTTGATTTGTCGTTTTACATTTTTAGCAGGTGAGATGAAGGCAGGCTACTATATTTTTGTTTTTCTGTATATATTCATTGTAGATCTCTACCGCGGCTGCTGTTTTGGCTGTTAATGTTTCGATGTTCTGTTCTTTAAGTTTTTCAAGAGTTTCTTTCGGGACATTCATAGCTCCATAGGCACCCGTACCTATTATAATAATGGTAGGATTTAATTTTATAACTTCTTTCAAGTCGTTTAACGAAAGACTATGTCCTTCTTCTCTCCACCAGGGGCATAACACTTTATCCGGAAAAACTATAACATCTTTTGTGTATTCTTTGGCATTTATAGTTATTGAGCCGAAATTGTATTTTTCTATTGTCATAAAATTAGCTATATTATAATTATTGTTTTTACTGACGCAAGAGTCTTTAGAGGTGAGTACACCCAAAATTTTTACACTCATGTGCTTAAAATCCGTATTTGCAAAGATTAAGAACAATTTTTTCTTTAAAATACAGATAGTTAAGGAAATGTTTCTTTTAGTATTATTTTTCTCTCTCTGTTCTCTGAAATATATAAAATTAAGAGGTGGGTGTTGGGTTTTGCGTTCTTTGTGCCCTCTGTGGTTAGAAAAATGGGGGTTAGGGGGCTTATAGGGGTGTTGACAATATGAAAAGATATATATATAATTATATTCGTGGTTGACTCAAAGCGAGAGTGGCGGAATCGGCAGACGCGCTGGACTTAGGATCCAGTACTTAAGTAAAAACGGTGTGGGGGTTCAAATCCCCCCTCTCGCAAGAAAATAGAGAGTAAAAAAATAATGAATAGGGGGTCTAATTGCAAGATTTAACGGTAGCTTTTGAAGAAAAGAATTTGAAAAAGGAGATGGATAAATTGGCTGAGGAATTAAAGAAAGATGTTTCTATTCCCGGCTTTAGAAAAGGAAAGGCGCCTGTTAATATGATAAAAGCTCGTTTCAGTCAACAATTAAGGGCTGAAAGTCTCCAGAAGTTAATACAGGACAAAATGATTGATATTATAAAGGAATATGAGCCTTTTATTTATGGCCCTCCTGTAATTAAAAATCTGGACGAGAAAGATAAAGAAATCCGTCTGGAGATTTCTCTGGATGTTCCTCCAAAGATAGATTTGGATCTATCGGCTGTTCAAATAAATGATAAAAACGACAATGAAATTGATGTGTCAGAAGAATTGGAGAAATTGAGAGAAATAAATAGTGAATTGAAATCAGTTGAAAGAGGGATAAAAAAGGGTGATGTTGTCTTTATAAATATTGAAAGTGGGGAAGAGGCAATTTCTAATTACTCCTGGGAAGTCGGAGATGACGATTTTTCCAAAAATCTTATAGGTCTAAAAACCGATGAAAAAAAACAAATAGAAGTAGACCTGCCTGAGCAATTCCCGATAAAAGGTTTCACCCATGAGAAAAAAATTATAAATGTCAATATAGTGGAAATCAAGGAAAAGACAAAACCTCTTCTGGATGATGAATTCGCAAAAGATCTCGGATTTAGTAGTCTTGACGAATTAAAAGAAAATCTTAGGAAAAATATTGAAGAAGAAATAAAAAAGAACAAAAAAGATGATTTAAAAAACGAGATTATGAAAAAAGTGCTTGATATGGCAGGAAATTTCGAGGCCAGCCCGACACTTGTTAAATTAGGTAGTGCGAGCGGTTTAAATAAAGATGAAGCTGAAAATAGTGCGAAGCAAGCCACGCTTCTTGATGCAATCGCACTTAAAGAAAAAATGACAGTAGCCGAATCCGAACTTGACGAATGGATGGAAAAAATAGCTGAATCGGATGAAGAAGAATTTGAAGAATTCGGGGATGAAGCTATTCGTTTCGTAAAACAGTCAATTTTGAGAGCAAAGACTCTGGATTTCTTGCTCAATAGAGCAAAAAAGGAGGATTCCAATGCATAATCAGTTGACTATACCTTATGTTATCGAAAAAACAGCCCATGGTGAAAGGGCTTATGATATTTATTCTCGTCTTTTGAAAGATAGGATAATTTTTATAGGGTCTGAAATAGAGCAGACTACCTCTAATAGTGTAATAGCTCAATTATTGTTTCTTGAAGCTAAAGGGCCCGATAAGGAAATTCAAATTTATATAAATAGTCTTGGCGGAAATGTTTCCGATGGTCTTGCCATTTACGACACTATGCAGTTTGTACGTTCTCCAATATCAACGATATCCGTCGGCATTTCAGCTTCCATCGCGGCAATAATACTAACGGCAGGAACAAAAGGAAAACGGTTTGCGCTTCCTAATTCGCGTATCCTTCTTCATCAACCTTCGGGTAGTGTCAAAGGAGTAGCTTCCGATATTGAAATACATGCCGACGAAATTATAAAGATCAGAGAAAGACTTAACAATATTCTTGCCGAGCATACAAATCAACCTCTAAAGAAAATTAAAACCGACACGGATAGAGATTTCTGGATGAATGCACAGCAAGCGCTTCAGTATGGTCTAATTGATGAGGTTATCAAGACCAGGAAGGAAATAATTAATGAGAAAAAAGTTTGATAATGCTTTTTGTTCATTCTGCGGACGACCTCACTCTCAGACTTCACGACTCATAGCTGGGAAAGAAGATACGTATATCTGTGAAGATTGTATTGAGCTTTTTGCCGATTTTTTAGAAGATAAACCAAAGGTTTTATCCAAGCAACTTGACTTCGATATTCCTAAACCTTCCAAAATAAAGGAACATCTTGATGGATATGTAATCGGACAGGAGAAAGCTAAGAAAACCCTTTCTGTAGCCGTATATAATCATTACAAAAGAATTAAATACGAGCCAAAAGAAGTAGAAATAGACAAATCTAATATTCTTCTTATCGGGCCCACAGGCGTCGGAAAAACTCTTCTTGTCCAGACACTTGCAAAATTTTTAGACCTTCCGCTTGCTCTTTCGGATGCTACCTCATTAACGGAAGCAGGTTATGTAGGCGAAGACGTCGAGAATCTTCTCGTGCGTCTGCTTCAAGCTGCGGATTACGACATCGAATTAGCCGAGAAAGGTATAGTGTACATAGATGAACTGGACAAAATCGGAAGAAAATCCGAGAATCCATCCATCACAAGAGATGTTTCCGGTGAGGGCGTTCAACAGGCTTTACTCAAGATAATAGAAGGCTCAATTGTAAATGTGCCTCCTCAAGGAGGTAGAAAGCACCCCGAACAGGAATTTATCAGTCTGGATACGAAAAACATACTTTTTATCGCCGGGGGCACTTTTGAAGGTTTGCAGAATATAATTGAAAACAGACTGCAGTACAATTCGCTCGGTTTTAATGCTCCCATTAATGCAAACGAAATTGTTAATTTCGAAGATATTTTGGAACAGATTGAACCACATGATCTTATGCATTATGGTTTGATACCTGAACTTGTGGGAAGGTTTCCTGTAATTGCTACTCTGAATAAACTGTCGGTTTCCGATCTGTGTAACATTCTAAGTAAGCCGAATAATGCTCTCGTCAAGCAGTATAAGCAGCTTTTGAACTGGGATGGTATCGAGTTGACTTTTACTCGTCCTGCTCTCAACGAAATTTCGAAAAGAGCATCAGAAATGAAAACTGGAGCCAGAGCATTAAGAGGAGTAATTGAAGAATTGATGCTAGATTTGATGTTTAACCTGCCTCAGATGAGAAATATCGAAGGCTGCAGAATCACAAAATCAACAATTACGAAAGGTATTTCTCCGCAAATTATTCGAAAAAAGAAAAAAGCCCAATGAAGAAAGATCAAGATAAATTAGGTGTCTAAAAAGGCAGATTCTTTTTAAAAATGATTAAATGGTCCCCCTTCAGGTCAATATCCGTTGTTTACATTTCCTTGATGTTACTGGGTGCATTGTTATTGAAGCTTCCTGTAGCAAATAGAGGCCTTTCTTTTGTAGATTCTATGTTTACTTCGGCATCTGCAATCTGCGTTACAGGTTTGATTGTCAAAGATACGGCTTTAGATTTTACCTTCGCAGGTAAAGCAGTAATACTCTCTTTGATTCAAATCGGCGGTATGGGGTACATGGCTGTGGTGAGCTTATTTATGACTATATTTGCTATTAAGCCTGATAAAAGACAGAATATTATGGTTCAACAGGCATATCTGTCTAGCAGGACCAATACACTTATGTTTTTAAGACTTGTAGTATTGACCACTTTTATTTTCGAAATGTTGGGTTTTATTTTACTTTTCCTGGGTTTTAGAGATGTCTTTAATACTAACGAAGCAATCGCCCACGCAATATTCCATTCCGTCAGTGCTTTTTGTAATGCCGGGTTTAGTTCTTTTTCTGATAATATAATGTATTTTGCAGATAGACCTCTTGTCGTTCTGACTGTTGCTTTTCTACTTATTACAGGTGGGCTCGGTTTTATAGTCGTTACCGATATAATAGAACGTTTAAAAGGAGAGAAAAGATATCTTTCAGAACATTCGAGAATAGTTCTTGACGCAACATTTATACTTATTGTTTTGGGTGCTACTTCGATATATGTATTAGAATATGGAAACTCTCTGGCTAATAGTGGAATAATGTCGAAATTCATTCTCGCGTTTTTCACAGCAGCTACTCCAAGGACAGCCGGATTTAGTGTGTTAAACATTGGAAATTTACTTCCTACTACTCTTTTAGTCATAATAATATTAATGTTTATCGGAGCTTCTCCGGGTGGTACCGGAGGTGGAATTAAGACAACTACATTCGTGATAATTTCCAACTTTTTTACTTCAACATTGAAAGGTATAAAATCGGTGAATATTGAAAAGCGTCGAATCCCGGAAGAACTGGTAAATAAAGCATTGACACTTTTTCTAATTTCATTAATATTAGTGTTGGCTATGATCGGTATCTTAAGCTTTACAGAGAGACATATAGTTAAAGAAATAGGGCTCTTACCTATAATTTTCGAAGAGTTTTCCGCATTCGGAACTGTAGGCTTATCGACTGGTTCGCTGGAAAGACCGGTACTATCACTATCTCACGATTTTACATTTTTTGGTAAATTAATAATAATTATAACTATGTTAGCGGGAAGAATTGGACCTCTCACTCTGGTTGCGACGGTTTTGAAGAGAAAAAGCGAAAGCTTCCAATATCCTCTTGCGGAGGTACAAATAGGATGATAGGAAAAACGGAAAAAAGACGGTATTTCGTAGTGGTTGGGTTGGGTACTTTTGGCTTGACTATTGCTTCTGAACTCCTTAAAAGGGGATGTCAGGTTACCGCTATAGACAAAGACGCAGGGAAGGTCGAATTAGCCTCAGAATTTGCATTGGATGTAATAACTGCCGACGGAAGGGATAAAAAACCTTTAGAAGAAGCCGGAGTTTCTTCTGCGGATGCCGCTATTGTTTCTATCGGAGAGGATCTTGAGGCTTCTTTCCTTGTAACCCTTCATCTGAAAGAACTTGGAATACCCTGGATCGTTACCAAGGCTTCTTCCGCATCCCAAGGGGAAATTCTTGAGAAAATCGGCGCCGACAGAATTATTTACCCGGAAGAAGAAATGGCAAAGAAACTTGCAGAACAACTTCTTAACCCTTCCATAATAAATTATTTACAACTGAACGATAACGTTGGTATTATGGAGTCGGAAACACCTGACCCATTTATTAATAAAACTCCTAAAGGACTTTCTCTCCGGAGTAAATACGGTTTAAATTTGATTGCCATAAAAAGAAAAGTTCAGGAAAAAAATGCCAAGGAAGTTGTCGAGGACCTGATAATAATTCCGTCGTCTGACGAGAAAATAATAGAAGGGGATACTTTACTTGTTATAGGTGATTATAAATCTCTTGAGAGATTTAAAAAAATGCAGCGTACCGGAAATGGACAAGAAGAAAATTAAAGATTTTAATATTAACAGACTTTTAGATTCTCTTCCAGCTGGTTTGATCTTAACCGATAAAAATAAAATAATAATTGAAGCAAATCCCGAAGCAAAAAAACTTCTTGGTCGGAATATCGAGTCCAAAGAAATAGAGACAGTTTTCAAAAAAGTCGAAAAAGGTTTGTTTGATAAGGTTTTTGATGGAGAAGAGATAGAGAGAAGTGTTTTGGAATTAGAAAACAAAATAATAGGATTCAGTGCCTCTCCTGTTTTCAGCGACGATGACAGTGTGGTTGGAGTTTCTATGATTCTTAGAGATATAACAGAGATTAGAGAAATGGAGGAAGAACTCAGAAGAAAAGACCGACTCGCCGCACTTGGTGAGATGGTAGCAGGTCTGGCGCATGAAATCAGAAATCCTCTTGCTTCAATTAAAGCTGGCATCGAATCCTTATCTTTTGACCGTGGTAAAAACAGTAACGATTATAGATTTCAATCAATTGTACTGCATGAAATCACTCGGCTTGAGAGAATAGTAAATGATATGACTCTATATGCCTCATATAAAGATTTGGTAAAAACCAAAGTTAACTTGAAAAGTTTGTTTGGCGAAACATTGTTGATGTTCAGCCAGGAAATAGCAGAAAAAAATATCCAGGTGAAAAAGAATTTGAAAGGGAATCTTGTCTGTTTTGTAGATAGAGATAAAATTGTTACAGTATTAAATAATCTATTTCTGAACGCTATAGAAGCTATAGGAGAAAACGGCTGTATTGAGTTGAATATAAGGAGAGGAAAAAAGAATATTATAATCCAGGTTAAAGATGATGGAGGCGGCATACCCGAGGATGTTATTCACAAGATTTTTATCCCGTTTTTTACTACGAAAAATAAAGGTACGGGTTTAGGTCTATCAATAGTTAGCCGGATAATCCAGAATCACCGTGGTAGTATTACAGCTTCCAATGAAGGAAAGGGAGTTTGTTTTACAATAACACTGCCAAAAGGAAAGGAAAATGGGCGAGAAGATACTGATAATAGATGATGAGCAAAATTTAGTAGAAGTCATAGAAGCTATGCTTTCCGAATCGGACACCAAAGAGCAGGAGCCTTATGAAATCAAAAAAGCTCATACTGCTTCTGATGGTATAAATATAGCAATGGATTTTAAGCCGGACGTTGTACTTCTTGATCTAAAATTGCCTGACCGCCCTGGCACGGAAGTTTTGACTGTTTTAAAGGAGATGGATAATGAGGTTCAGGTAATAATGATGACCGCTCACGCTTCCGTAGAGACAGCTATTAAATCGGTTAGAGAGAAAGCTTACGATTACATCCAGAAACCCTTACCTTCGAGAAATCATTTCCAGACCCTGGTTAAGAATGCCTTGGATAGAAGACATCTACTTTTAGAAAAGAAGATATTGTTAACGGAAATATCAGATGCCAATACGGCATTAGAAGAAGCAAATAAAGAACTCCAAGAAGCAAAATCACTGGTTGACCAAAAATTAAGGGATAAACTCAAAGAACTATCTTCTTTAAATCAATTTTCTATTGCTCTTTTAGAATGCAATGATCTTGCTGCTCTGATTGAAAAAATTCCTGAAGCAGTAATAAAATTGACCAGTACCAGTGGAGTAATCTTGATATTAAAAGGAACTAAAGACAATAAATTCAGCGTTCATTCAGCCAAAGGAGATGTCGATTTAACTTCCGGAGATGAAATAAAAGTAGGTAAACAACCTTTTGGTCTTGTGAATAATAAAGGGCCTTGGGAAACCGATGAATATATTTGTTCTCCTTTAGTTTATATGGGAGATACATTGGGTGTACTTGCTCTGAAGAAATTTGAAAAGGAAATATCTGCCGATCTTATCCAAACTATAACAAATAATCTTTCAATTTGTTTATACACCGGAATGCTGAACGATACTTTAAAAGCCAGTTATATTGAAGCTATTCTTTCTTTCATAAAAGTAGAAGAATCGGTCAATCCTGAAATAAAAGCTCATAGCGAAAGAGTGAGCAAGCTTTCTATAGAACTTGCAGGTAAATTGGATGTACCGAAGGGAGAATTGAATAATATTAGATTTGCGGCTCTTCTTCATGACCTAGGAAAAGTGGTAAAGGGAGAAATAAGTTCAGAATTACTCAGTGCGCAGTTAATCAGCCCTTTAAAATTCTTGAATAAAAGTAGAAATATACTTGAGCATCTTTATGAAAATTTCGATGGCTCCGGGAAGCCTGACGGACAAAAAGAGGATGCTATTCCGATCGGCTCAAGGATTATTCGAGTATCTAATGAAGTCGACGAGCTGCTTTCCAAAGGTACCGGTAAACAGGAAATTATGAGAGAATTAGAGGAAAAAGCTGGATCGATTTACGATCCGGGAGTGATTGATACTTTAAAAAAAGTCCTTAAATCTTAATAATGCTTAACGTCTGTACAGTCGGACAGTACTGGAAAGAAAAATTCGGAGAAAAAGTCTATAGAGTTAGTATTGATGGCGGTTTTACCTGTCCAACCAGGGATGGCACTAAAAGCCGGGGAGGTTGTTATTTTTGCGATGAAGAAGGCTCAAGACCGCAATTCGTTGAACCTTCGGACAGTATAGAGAAACAAATCGAGAAGGGTATTTATAGATTAAAAAAAAGAGGCATAAATAATTTTATAGCTTATTTCCAGTCTTACACCGGTACTTATGCACCGGTAGATATTTTAAGAGAAAAATACGCAAGAGCACTTGCCCATCCTGATATTGTGGGTATTTCCATATCGACGAGACCTGATTGCATCAACGAGGAAAACGTGAATCTTTTGAATGAAATTGCAGGAAAATATTACACGCTTGTTGAATTGGGTATCCAGTCAGTGCATCAGAGCTCGCTCGATATTATAGGTAGAAAACATACGGTTAAAGAAAGCCAAAGAGCCGCTCTGATGTTGAAACAAAGGGGCAATATTGAAGTTGTCGCTCATGTTATCTTGGGGTTACCCGGAGAGACGAAAAAAGATATGAGTGAAACAGCCAGAGTTATTTCAGGATGGGGAATAGACGGTGTAAAACTCCATCATCTCTACATTGTCAAAAATACCCCTTTCTTTAAAGAATTTCAAAACGGTAATATTAAAGTTTTTGAAAAAGCTGAGGATTATGCAGAAATAGCAAAAGAATTCATTGAAAATCTCTCCGAAAATATTGTAATACATCGTTTTTCCGGATATGCTAACAGCGAAAGATTAGTAGCTCCTTTATGGACTTCAAATAGCAATTTTGCAAGGAAACTTATACTTGGAATATCTTAACCACAAAGATCACAAAGGACACAAAGGAATAAATTATGGAAATCAAGAAAAAAATATTAATAAACAATTAAAATCTCTGTGTTCTCTGTGTCCTCTGTGGTTAAAAAATCTAGAGTGGAGGTGTAAATATGATTTTCTTACTTGACAATAAACCAAACTTTATTAATCTCCCATATCAGGAGTGAATATGTTGATATTATTATTTTTATCTTATTCTTTTGGGGATTTTAAAGACGATATTTCGGATTTTTGGAAGAGTTTAAATAGTACCGGAGGGCCTACCGGATTTGAAATTCTCCAATCGGATATGCACGCAAAAACCAGCGGAACTGCAGGTAATTACTGGGAAGGAGGAGTTCATTCTTTGCTTACCAATCCTTCTGAGATTATGTATTTATCGAAGGACTTAGATAATAGATATAATTTTTCTTTTACTTATAGGAAGATCTTTTTGGACATGAACGCGAATTTTTTAGGTTTTACCAGAAAAATCGGTAACAACGCGTTCGGGTTTTCTTTCATGGGGTTTTATCCGGGAGATATGGAACTTCGGAAGACCCCCGGTGATCCAATTGGAACTTATGACGGAGAAAATACAATTTTCGGAGTAACCTATGCCAGAAATTTTAAAGCATTTACTATCGGAGCTACTTTAAGGTCTTTAAGCGAAAGAATATTTGAAGTTTCATATTCAACTTATTCCTTTGATTTAGGAATAAGCCATGATTTCAAAGCTTTTAAAGATAACTCCTTTCGAGTGGATGCCTCCTTCCTGCACTTAGGCCCCAAATACGGCCCCGAATACTCAGATAAAACATTCCGTTTACCTCTTACCTGGCATCTTGGACTTAAAGGAGATTTCAAACAGCTATTTGCCGGTTTTTCGATTAACAAACCTTTAAACACAAAATTACAATATACTATTGGGGCAGAGTATAAAATCAACGAATATTTCTCCATTCGCGCAGGGAATAAATTTAGGAACCCTTTAGAAAAATTTTCGTTCGGTTTCGGACTAAATAAAAATGGATGGGTCCTGGATTACTCTTTTTCTCCTACAAATAACGAACTCGAAGGGTCACATATCTTAACAATTTCATTAGGAATATGATGACTAAACATTTAGATTTCGAAAAACCCATAATTGAATTACGCGAAAAAATTGAAGAATTAAAAATCCTTAATGAGAGTATGAACGGAGAATACGATAGTGATTTAAAGAAATTAAACTTGAAACTCGTTAAAACAAACAGAGAAATATTTTCGTCCCTCACACCCTGGCAAAGAGTAGAGATGGCACGACATCCTAATAGACCATACACAAATAATTATGTAAAATATTTGTTCAAAGACTGGATTGAAATCCATGGAGACAGAAGATTTGCTGACGATCTCGCTATTGTTACGGGAGTGGGCAAGCTGGACGGAGTATCGTTTATCGTCGTCGGTCACGAAAAAGGAAGAAAAATAGCAGAAAAAATTAAAAGGAATTTTGGTAGTGCACACCCTGAAGGTTATAGAAAGGCTCTGAGAGTAATGAAATTGGGAGGAAAGTTTAATTTACCCGTTGTATGTTTTATAGATACATCAGGTGCTTATCCCGGAATAGGGGCAGAAGAAAGAGGACAGGCAATGGCTATAGCTGAGAATATAAAAGAGATTGCCGTTATTCCGGTTCCCATAATTGTAATAATAACCGGTGAAGGTGGAAGTGGAGGAGCGCTGGCTATTGGCATTGGAGACAGAATATATATGCAGGAGTTTGCTGTTTATTCTGTTATATCTCCTGAAGGATGTGCTTCTATTATTTTTAGGGATCGAGAATATAAAAAAGAAAGTGCGGAATCATTGAAAATTACGGCAGAAGATTTGAAAAGATTTAAGGTTATCGATGGTATAATAAAGGAACCGGAAGGAGGCGCACACAGCGAACCTGAAGAAGCTGCACGCCTTGTTAGAGAAACTATCCTTGCCGCATATAATGAATTAAAAAATATCCCAAAAGACGATTTAGTAACCAAAAGAATTGAAAAATTCTCCCAGATGGGTGTATTTATAGAAGAATAATGGCTCTAAGAGGCGATTTCAAGGATTTTGAGTTAAATGATATATTCCAGTTTATCCATATGGGAGGTAAAGACGGAGCGCTCCATCTTAAGGGTAATAATGGTACCGGAGTTATTTATTTTGAGAGAGGCAATATCAAGCATGCCGAGACTGGCAAACATGTCGGCACCGATGCAATTAATATATTTCTTAAATGGGATAACGGCACTTTCGAATTCATAGCTGAAGAAACTACAGATAAGATTACGATTAACCTTCCTGTTCATAATGTAATTCTTGAAGCTGCAAGACAGATAGACGAATGGAAAAAGATGGAAGATGTAATACCATCAGTTGAAGTTGTTGTTGATTTCGAAGAAGAGCCAGATGTAAGCGATATTGAGTTAAGACCTTTGGAATGGAAGGCTCTTTCAATAATTAACGGAGAAAAGACCTTAAAGGAAATTGCAGAAGAACTTAATATGAAAACTTTCGATCTTGCAAAAATTCTTTATGGGTTGATTCAATCAGGCTTAATAAAAGCAAAGAAAAAGTGAGTTCGATTCAGAAAACTATTAGGATTTCCGGAAAGGAGGAAAGTTAATGGACAAAAGAAATATCTGTATTGCTGGACATGCCAATTCTGGTAAAACATCATTGGGTGAAGCAATACTATACAAAACGAATGTTACGAGTAGGTTGGGTTCCGTTGATAACGGAACCTCGATTTTTGATTACATGAAGTATGAGAAGGAGAGAAAATACTCCGTTAGTCTTTCCGTGGCGACTTTTAAATATAACGACGTTGATATCGACCTTATAGATACACCCGGTTACCTTGATTTTCAGGGAGAGATGATATCGGGCATAAACATTTGCGATTCGGCAATAATAGTAGTAGACGGTTCTTCCGGTCTTGGATTTATAACAGGAAAGGTAATCGAGTACAGCGAAAAAAGAGGAACCCCAAGACTATTTTATGTAAGCAATTTAGGTAAAGAAGGCGTGGAATTCAAAAGCATATTGGAAGAAATCAAAAATGAAGTAAAAAACGGTTTAGTACCTCTTGTTGTTCCTTTAATAAAAGAAAAGAATATAGTTGGCGTGGTAGATATTTTGCATTCAAAAGCGTATTCGGCCGAAGGGGAGATTAAACTTTTACCGGAATTCGAAGAGGAAGTCAATCAATATAGAGATTCTATGATAGAATCGCTTGCTGAAGTAGATGAAGAACTTATGGAAAAATTTATAGAAGAAAAGGGAATTACAAGTGAGGATTTGAAGAACGGCTTACGTAGAGGTTTTATTTCAGGTAAAATTTTTCCGCTGATAGTCGGCGATTCGATTTCTCTTCTTGGTATCGATCCCCTTCTCCAATACATTAAGGATATATTCCCTTCTCCGAGTGAGGCAAAACTACCTTCCAGGATTAACTCGATTGATGGTCCGGCAGCAGCTTTTTGTTTTAAAACTAAATTCGAAACGCATGTCGGAGAGTTAAATTTCATAAAAATCTGGAGAGGAAAAATTTCGGCAGGAGATACCCTGATGAACACCTCAAGCGATACCGAAGAAAAAATAAACCAGTTGTTTGTTTTAAAAGGCAATGAGAGAGTACCGGTAAACGAACTTGGCGCCGGGTCAATAGGTGCTCTGGTAAAATTAAAAAATACCTTCCAGGGCGACACATTATCGGATTCTTCCGATCCGGTTAAGTTTGATAAAATTGAGTTTCCTAATCCTGTAGCTAAAATAGCAATTGCGGGTGAAACCGAAAAAGACAACGATAAAATATCCAAAGGTCTTTCTAAACTCAGGAAGTCGGATCCTACTTTGAACTATAATTTCGATTCTGAAAGCAAACAACTCATTTTGGAAACGATGGGTGAACAACATATGCAGTTTATAAAATCGTGGCTGGAGGAGAATTTTAGTGTTCATTTTATAGAAAGCATACCCGGAGTTCATTACAGGGAAACCATACAGAAGAAAGCAGAAGGGCAGGCAAAATTCAAAAAGCAAACCGGCGGAAGAGGGCAATATGGTGAGGTTTTTCTGAAAGTCGAACCACTCGACAGAGGAACCGGAGTACAGTTCGAGGACCAGATTAAGGGAGGCAGTATTCCGGGTAAATATGTTCCTTCAGTTGAAACAGGAGTGAGAGAAGCATTATCATCTGGTTCGCTCAGTGGTTATCCTGTTATTGACTGTAAGGTTATAGTTTACGATGGTTCTTATCATCCGGTCGACTCATCGGATAACGCTTTTAGAAGAGCCGGTTCGATGGCTGTAAAAGATGCAATCTTAAATGCCTCGCCTTTTCTTTTGGAACCAATACTCAAGATTCAAATTGTGATAACAGATGAATATACGGGAGATGTTATGGGAGATTTAAACGCAAAGAGAGGTAGAATTTTGGGTATCGACGCTAAAGGGAAATTTCAGGTGATTAACGCTTATGTTCCCGAAAAAGAAATGTTTAAATATTCCTCAAGATTGCGTTCTTTGACTCAAGGAACTGGTACTTATTCCGCCGAATTTGCATTCTATGAAAGATTACCGGAAGAGATTGCCAAAGAAATAATAGAACAGAAGAAAGATAAAAAAGAAGAAGAGGAATGATATTTCTTATTCTTTTGTCTCTTTTCGAAGGAGAATTTTTTCTCGTCGGAGTGGATGCCGGAAGTTGGGGAAGAGGTTCGACAGGTATTGCTTATCCTACCACAGGCTACAAAAATCCTGCCTCTTCGCTTGTTATTGAGCCTTGCGTATACTTCACAGGTTCAAAACTATTCGGTGATCTGGCTAATTACTTAAGCGGAGGAATAAGTTTGAACCAGAATAATTATGGGCTTGGAGTCCATTTTGTTTTTCATTCAATAGGGGATATAACTGATACAAGAGACGCCTGGCATGATGAAGATGGAGATGGAGAGTATGACCCGGGAGAAGAAATATACGAAGATCTTAAGGGTAGTTTTTCATCTCGTGAAGGTGCCGTTATTTCTAGCTACTCAAGATGGATAGGCGATTTTTCTGTTGGAATCGGGCTTAAGTTTATTTACAAAAAAATAAATGAAGCCGTTGCAGTTGGCGCCGGGACCGATCTGGGCATTATTTACCAGAAAGAAGAATTCTCGGTCGGTGCCGCAATAAAAGATATTACTACCTCTCCATTATTCTGGGATGGGAGAACGGAACATATCGCACCTTCATACCAAATAGGCTTTGGGTTTAAAAAGAGAATAGGAAAGATACCTGTTCTAATGGAAGTTGACCTTTTCCATGATGATTATGGATTTAATCATAATACGGGTGTGGAAGTTGGTATGAACGAGTGGCTGAAACTTCGAGCCGGTTTCTTTAACGACCAATTGACTGCAGGTTTCGGGATTGAAAAACTTCCGTTTTTAGTTGACTATGCTTTGAATCTGCACGAAGATTTGTTGATGTCTCACAGAGTCTCCTTGTTGTATAGACTATAAGCTCAAATAACAATAAATTACAAAAGTTTCGGTAAATACGAGGTTGACTTTTAAGTACGCAGAAATATATTACGTCAAGAATTACGGCGGCGTAGCTCAGTTGGTCAGAGCAGTGGAATCATAATCCACGTGTC